>DATLZE010000161.1:0-7763 GCA_035574195.1 Burkholderiales bacterium
GCGAGCCGCGCGGCGCTCGCGCCCGCCACTCCGGGGCCGAGCACCACCACGCGCGCGGGCTGCGCCCCGTCGGCTCCGGCAAGCAGCACGCCGCGCCCGCCGCGAGGCCGCTCGAGGTAATGGGCCGCGACCTGCACCGCCATGCGCCCCGCCACCTGCGACATCGGAGCGAGCAACGGCAGTCCACCCGCGGGCGAGGTCACGGTCTCGTAGGCGATCGCGAGCGCGCCGCTCGCGACGAGGTCGCGCGCCTGGTCGGGATCGGGCGCGAGGTGCAGATAGGCGAACAGTGCCTGGCCCGCCCGCAGGCGCGAGCGCTCCGGCGCGAGCGGCTCCTTCACCTTGACGATCAGCTCGGCGCTCGCGTAGACCTCGGCGGCGCAGGCGGCGATGCGTGCTCCGGCCTCGCGGTAGTCCTCGTCCTGCGCTCCGATGCCCAGACCCGCCCCGGTCTCCACCAGCACCGCGTGGCCGCCGAGCACGAGCTCGCGCACGCTCTCGGGCGTGAGCCCCACGCGGTACTCGTGAACCTTGATTTCCCTGGGAACCCCGATCAGCATGCCGCCCCCTGCGCGCGCGGCTCGAATCCGCCGCGAACGGGAAAATCCTGCGCCGGGCGCACGCAGCGTTCCTTGATGCAGATCAAGCCGCGCTGCGCGCTAGCGGCACAGCGCGGGGACGCTTCTCGTGGTGCGGTCCACTTGGTCGGCGAGGCTGCGCAGCGCCGGCGCGATCTCGACGCGGTACGGGGGCTCGGCGGGATCGAGCGCGCGCAGCCGCTCCGGCAGCCGCGCCAGCTCCCGCGCCGCGCGCTCGCGGATCGCCTGCAAGGGCTCGGGCGCCGCGAGCCGCCTGCCCCCGCGCATGACCGGCACGAGCAGCGCCTCGCCCGGCTGCGGGTCGCCCTCCACACTCACCACGTCGTGCGCGAAGCGGCCCGCGGCGTCGTACATGCGGTAGACCTGCTTGCGGCCGGGCCAGGTCGCCTTGCCGGAGGAGCGCTTGCGGCGCGGGCGCCCGGCGTACTCCTGGAGCTTGTAGACCGCGTCGAGAAAAGGCGCGTCGGAGGAGGTGACCAGGCTGGTGCCGACGCCGAAGCCGTCAATCGGCGCTCCCGCGGCGAGCAGATCGCGGATACGGTACTCGTCCATGTTGCCGCTCGCGAAGATGGTCGCCTCGCGCAACCCCCCCTCGTCCAGGATGCGGCGCACTGCCGCCGCCAAGGCGGCGAGCTCGCCGCTGTCGAGCCGCACGCCCTTCAGCCGGATGCCGCGCGCCGCGAGCCGCGCCGCGAGCGCCACCGCCTTGCGCGCAGCCTGCTCGGTGTCGTAGGTATCGAGCAGCAGGATCGCGTTCTCCGGATAGGTCTCGGCGAAATGCTCGAACGCGACCTCCTCGTCGTCGTGGGCCTGGACGAAGGAGTGCGCCATCGTTCCGAACACCGGTATGCCGAAGCGCGGTGCGGCGAGCACCGTGGCGGTACCGGAAAAGCCCGCGCAATAGGCCGCGCGCGCGGCGAGCAGGCCCGCTTCCGCGCCGTGCGCCCGGCGCAGCCCGAAATCCACCAGCAGCTTGCCCGGCGCGGCGAGCACGCAGCGCGCGGCCTTGCTCGCGACCAGCGTCTCGAAGTGCACGAGGTTCATGAGCCGGCTCTCGATCAGCTGCGCCTCGGGCAGGGGAGCGGTCACTCGCAGGATCGGCTCGTTGGGGAAGAACACCGTGCCCTCGGGCATGGCATGCACCTCGCCGGTGAAGCGCAGCGCCGCGAGCTGGGCGGCGAAGGAGCGCGGGAATTTCCCGCTGCGCTCCACCCACTCGAGCTCCTCCGGCGTGAAGCGCAGGCGCTCGAGGAACTCGAGTGCCTGCTCGAGGCCCGCCGCCATCATGAAGTTGCGCTGCGGCGGGAGCTTGCGCACGAAGAACTCGAAGACCGCAGTCTCGCGCATGCCGCGCGCGTAGTACGCGTGCAGCATGGTGAGCTGGTAGAGATCGGTGAGCAGCGGCGAGACCAGCGGGTCCATCACGCGCAGTCCCCGGTGCGCACCGGAACCGCTCCCGCGGCGCGCATCTCGGCCTCGGCGCGTTCGCCGTCGCCCGGCTCGACGTTGACCGCGCGAATCGCGTCGGTGAGCAGCAACACCCCGAATCCGGCCTTGAGCGCGTCGCGCACCGTGTTGAGCACGCAGTAATCGGTGGCGAGCCCGCCCACCAGCAGTCGCTCGACGCCGAGCGCGCGCAGGCGCTCGGCGAGGCCGGTGCCGTCGAACGCCGAGTAGGCGTCGGCGTCCTCGCGCGTCGCCTTGCTGACGATGATCGCATCTGGCGGCAGCTCGAGGCCGGGCGCGAATTGCGCCCCGGCAGAATCGGCGACGCAGTGCTCTGGCCACGGGCCGCCGCGCGTGCGGAACGAGCAATGGTCGCGCGGGTGCCAGTCGCGGCTGGCGATGACAGGAAGCCCCTTGCGGCGGGCCGCGGCGATGGCGCGGTTGAGCGGCGCGATCACCTCGTCGCCGCCGGGCACCGCGAGACTGCCCCCGGGCAGAAAGTCGTTCTGCACGTCCACGATCAGCAGCGCATCGTGCGCGCTCAGCTCGATGCTCATGGCGGAACACTCCCAGCGGAGCGATGATATACCGAGGCCGGCCCCGCCGGGGAAGCCCCGCGCGATCCGCATCGCGATCTGGCGTGCGAGGCGCTGGCGCGGAACCGCGCCCGAGGCGCGGGCTCTAACCGGGTGGACACGCGATAGACGGGACGAGGCATGCGGAACCGCCCTCTCGGATTTCTGCTCGCGCTGCTCGCCATAGCCTGCGCTCCGGCGCCAGCGGCAGGGGAGGCGCCGCGCCCCGCGATCGCGATCGTCTCCCCCGCGCCCGAGCAGACCGTGCACGACAACGAGGGGCGGGTGCCGGTGAGCGTCGCGGTCACGCCGGCCGACGCCCTCGACACGGGGCATCGCGTGCGCGTCACGCTCGACGGGCGGGCGCACGGCGCGCCGCGGCACGCGCTCTCCTTCACGCTGGAGGGCGTGGAGCGCGGCGAGCATACGCTGCAAGCCGAGCTGGTGGACGCCGGAGGGCGCGCGCTCGCCGTCTCCGCTCCCGTGAAGTTCTACCTCTGGCAGGCGTCGCGGCTGTTCCCCGGCCGCAAGCCGTGAACGGCGCCGCGGGCGCTCCGTGGCGCCCGGCCTTGCAGCGGTCGTGCGAGGCGTCGAACTGCGCCTGACGCCGAGCGCATCGCGCCGAGGTGCCGCCGCCCTTCAGGAGAATAAAGCGCAGCGCCCAGCGGCTCGCGCATGCCGTAGAGCCCGCCTCGGGGCCCGCCCGTTGCGCTCGGCACCTTCCCGGCACGAGAGTTCGCAGAAGCCCCTCGCCACACCGGCTGTGCTCGATAGGGGGCCGCTTCCGGCATGAAGCGGGTTGCCCCGGGCCGGTTGACGCACATCAAGGCACGGCGGCGTCCGGCCGATAGGATCGGCCCGATGGCGCCGCGCCACCCGGTGGAAAACCCCACGCGCTCGCTGCGGGCGAGGTGCTGGCGCGTCTCGGCGCCGACGCCGAGCGCGGCCTCACCCGTGCCGAGGCCGCCGCCCGCCTCGCGCGCTCGCTCGCGGCAGCGGAGACGCTGGGCTCGGCCACCGTCATCTGCACCGACAAGACCGGCGCGCTCGCCAAGGACGAAATGACGCTGCGCGCTGAGCTCGAGCGGGCGCTCGCACTCGGCTGGCGGCCGGTTGCGCAACGCGCTCCGGGGACTCCGCGCCCATGACCGGGAAACGCGAGCTGCAACGCGCTGCAAGCGCGCGGGCTTGATCCATGTCAAGCCGCGCCGGCCGGGCATCGCTACAGTGACGCGGAGTCGCGCCGCTGCGCGGCGCCAACCGATGGAGGAAAATCGTTCATGTTCCGGAAAATCCTGGTGCCCATTGACGGCAGCCGCACCGCGGCGGCGGGGCTGCGCGAGGCCATAGGGCTCGCGCGGGAGAGCGAGGGTGCGGTGATCCGGCTACTGCACGTGCTGGAGCCCGTGCCCGCCGTCCAGGGCATGGAAGTCCTCGTCGAGAAGCAGGTGCTCAGGAACCTGCGCGAATTCGGCAACCGGCTGCTGAAGGAGGCGAAATCAGAAGTCGAGCGCCGGGGTGTGCGCGCCGAGACCGCGTTGCGCAGGCTCGCCACGGGGCGCGTCTCGGCCGCGATCGTCGCCGAGGCCGCCCGCTGGAAGGCCGACGCGATCGTCATGGGCACGCACGGCCGGCGCGGCATCAGCCGGCTGGTGCTGGGCAGCGACGCGGAGGCCGTGGCGCGCTCGGCGCCGGCGCCGGTGCTGCTGGTGCGCTCCAGGAGCTAGCCCATCGTCGCGGCGAGCAGCCGCTTCAATTGCCCCAGGCTGCGGGTGTTGAGCACGTCTTGCGGCTCGAGCCAGCCGCGGCGCGCCTGCCCGATGCCGTAGCGCAGGTGGGCAAAGTCGTGGACGCTGTGCGCGTCGGAGTTGACGGCGAGCAGCACCCCCTCCTCCTTCGCCATCCGGCATCGCACGTCGTCCAGATCGAGGCGGTCGGGCTGGGCGTTCACCTCGAGATAGCAGCCGCGCGCCTTCGCGGCGCGCACCAGGCGCAGCCAGTCGAGATCCATTGCCTCGCGGCTGCCGAGCAGCCGTCCGGACGGATGCGCGAGCAGCGTGAAATAGCGGCTGTCGAGCGCCCGTAGCAGCCGATCCATCTGCCTGCGCCGCGGCAGGTCGAACGCGCTGTGCACGGCCCCCACCACCAGATCGAGCTCCTTCAGCACCGAGTCGGGAAGGTCGAGGCTGCCGTCCTCCAGGATGTCCACCTCGACGCCTTTGAGCACGGTGATGCCGGAGAGCGCTTCGTTGAGGCGGTCAATCTCGTCGAGCTGCTTCATGAGCCGCTGCGGGTCGAGCCCGCGCGCGAGGGCCAGCCGCCGCGAGTGCTCGGTGACCGCGATGTAGGAGAGTCCCGCCGCCTTCGCGGCGAGCGCCATTTCGCGGATCGTGTTATGGCCGTCGCTCGCCCGGGTGTGCAGGTGCAGATCGCCCTTGAGGTCGGCGAGCGTGACGAGCCGCGGAAGCTCGCCGCGGCGCGCCGCCTCGATCTCGCCGCGGTCCTCCCGCAATTCCGGCGGGATCCAGGGCAGCCCGACCGCGGCGAACACCGACTCCTCCGTCTCCCCCGCGATCCGCCGCCCGCCGCGAAAAACCCCGTACTCGTTGATCCTGAGCCCCGCCGCCTGTCCGAGCCTGCGCAGCGCGATGTTGTGCGCCTTCGAGCCCGTAAAATAGTGCAGCGCCGCCCCGTAGCTCTCCGGGGCCACCAGCCGCAAATCCACCTGCAGCCCGCTCCTCAGCACCACGCTCGAACGCGTCTCGCCGCGCGCGATCACGCTCTTCACCTCGTCGTAGCCGGCGAAGCGCTCCATCACCGGGCTGCCGGGCGCTGCCGCGACCAGGATGTCCAGGTCGCCCACGGTCTCGCGCATGCGCCGCAAGCTCCCCGCGACCGTCACCTCGCGCACGCCGGGCGCGCCGCGCAGGTAGGCGGCGAGGGGCTCGGCGTAGTGCGCGGCGAGGGCGAGCTTGAAGCGCTGCGGCGCCGCCGCACGCGCGGCGAGCGCCTCGAGAATCCGGGCCTCGGTCTTCTCGCCGAAGCCCGCCAGTCCGCGGATCCGGCCCGCGCTGGCAGCGCGCCGCAAATCCTCGAGCGTGTTCACCTCGAGCGCGTCGTGCAGCAGCTTCACCCGCCTGGGGCCGAGACCCCGCACCTTGAGCAGCTCGGTGATCGCCGGCGGCAGCTCGCGGCGCAGGCGCTCGAGCAGCGCAGCCGTCCCGCTGCGGCAGATCTCCTCGATCTTGGCGGCGAGATCGGGGCCGATGCCGGGCAGCTTCGGCAGCGGCTCTCCGCGCGCGAGGAGCGCAGCCAGCTCGCGCCCGAACGCGCCCACGGTGCGCGCCGCGTTGCGGTAGGCGCGGATGCGGAACGGATTGTCGCCCTTGATCTCGAGTAGGTCGGCGATCTCCTCGAACACGGCGGCGATGTCGGCGTTATGGACCGGCACGGGGGCAGGCCGGAAGGCGAGAGAATCCGGGAAAACGCCTTCCGCCTTCCGAATTCTAGAGCGGGGAGGCGCCTTCGTGCGCGTGGCCTTTCTCGTGCCGCAGCGCGCAGCGGGCGCAACGCGTGGCGGCGGGATAGACCGCGAGCGCGCGCTCGAGGCGCGCGAGCTGCGAATGCTCCAGGTGTTTCACCGCAGTGCGCTCCTTCCAGCCGGCGGGCATCCGCTCCCGGCCATGCCAGGGGTGCGAGCGCCCGGCCCGTTGATCCAGATCAAGAACGCGGCGGGCCGGAGGGATTGTAATGATGCACGCACCGGCCGGCGCCGCCCGCCGCCCACGTCGAGAACGGGCCGCCATGGCTCACAGATCGATCCGCGACCACGCCCCTGACGCCGCATCCGGCCGGGCCGAAGCGCCGCCACTCGCGACGCTGCTGGCGCACCCCCGGTGCTATCCGCATCCGGTGCGGGAAGTGCGGGTTCTGGAAACGCACATTTCGTGGGTGTTCCTGACCGGCGAGTTCGCCTACAAGGTGAAGAAGCCGGTCGTTCTCGGATTCCTCGACTTCAGCTCGCTCGGCCTGCGCAAACTCTACTGCGAGGAGGAGCTCAGGCTCAACCGGCGCCTCGCCCCGGAGCTCTACCTCGGGGTGGTGGAGATCCGCGGCGAGCCCGGCGCGCCGCGCATCGGCGGCGAGGGGCCGCTGCTCGACTATGCAGTGAAGATGCGCGAGTTTCCGCAGGAGGCGCTTGCCGCGCGCCTGCTCGAGCGCAGGGCGTTCGGCGCTCCCGAGGTGGACACGCTCGCCGGGCTGATCGCGCGCTTCCACGCGCAGGCGCCCGCCGCTCCCGCGGACGGGCGCTTCGGCTCGGCCGAATCCGTGCTCGCGCCCGCGCTGGAGAACTTCCGCCAGATCCTGCCGCTCGCGCGCGCGCCGCGCCACCGGGACACGCTCTCCGGGCTCGAGCAGTGGACGAGACGCGAATTCGGCCTGCGCCGCGCGGCGTTCGAGGCGCGCCGGGCCCAGGGACGCGTGCGCGAGTGCCACGGCGATCTGCACCTCGGCAATATCGCGCTGATCGGCGGCCGCCCGGTGCCGTTCGACTGCATCGAGTTCAGCGAAGAGCTGCGCTGGATTGACGTCGCGAGCGAGGTGGCGTTCCTGTTCATGGACCTCGTGGATCGCGGGCGGCCGGGGCTCGCGTGGCGATTTCTCGACCGCTATCTTGCGGCCAGCGGCGACTACGGGTTGCTCGAAGTTTTCCGCTTCTATCTCGTCTACCGCGCGCTGGTGCGCGCCAAGGTGCACCTGCTGCGCGCGCATCAGCCGGGCAATCCGGCCGCGACGAGGACGCGCCTCGAGCTCGCCTTCGAGGACTATCTGCGGCTCGCCGGGCGCTTCTCCAGAGCGCCGGCGCCCGCGCTGCTCATCACCTGCGGGCCGTCCGGCTCGGGCAAGACCAGCGTGACCGATGTGCTGCTCGAGCGGATCGGCGCCGTGCGCGTGCGCTCCGACGTCGAGCGCAAGCGGCTGTTCGGCCTCGACGCCCTCGCGCGCACCGGCTCGGGCCTCGGTGCCGGCATCTACGCGCCGCGGGCGAGCGCGGCGACCTACGAGCGCCTCGCGCGGCTTGCGCGGGACATCCTCGCACGCGGCTACCCGGTCGTGGTGGACGCGGCGTTCCTCACGCGCG
>DATLZE010000162.1:0-3679 GCA_035574195.1 Burkholderiales bacterium
AGCCCGTCGCGCGCGCCGGCGCCTCCGGGGCGCGGCGAGGTGAGCGAGAAGAGCCTCTCCCACACCGCGACGTGGGCGATCGCATCCATGCCGCGGACGATCTCGCCGAAGCGCGCCACCCACTCGCAGATCGCTTTTTGCGGCGCGCCGTGGATCTGGCCGATGCCGGTGAGCCCGTCCTCGGTCAGCACCTCGACGAGGATCACGCTCGAATCCTTCAGCTCCTCGTGCGCCGTCCACAGCCGGCGCGCGAGCGGCACCGACACGGGATGCGCCTTCACCTGCGCGATCTTGCTCACCGGGCTCAGACGAACATCCCTACCACCGCGCCCACCATGAGGGTCGCGAGCGTTCCGGAGAGAATCGAGCGCAACCCGAGCGCCACGATCTCCTCGCGCCGCTCCGGCGCCATCGTCGCCATGCCGCCGATGAGGATGCCCAGGCTGCCGAAGTTGGCGAAGCCGCACAGCGCGTAGGTCATGATGAGGCGGCTGCGCTCGCTCAGCGCCTCCGCGGGCAACCGCGCGAGCTCGTGGTAGGCGATGAACTCGTTCAGCACGGTCTTGGTGCCCATCAGCGCGCCCGCGGTCTGCGCTTCGGCCCACGGCACGCCCGCGAGCCAGACGAGGGGCGCCATCAGGTAGCCGAGCAGCCGCTCGAGCGTCACCGGCGCCCCGCCCCAGTGCGGCAGCAGCGCGAGGGCGGCGTTGACGAGCGTCACCAGCGCCACCAGCACGATCAGCAGCGCGACGATATTGAGCAGGAGCTGGAGCCCGTCGAGCGCGCCGCGCGTCACCGCGTCCATGCTGCTCGCGGCGGGCTGCGGGGCGAGGAGCCGGCCCGAGGTCGGCGCCCCGCGCGGAGGCACCATCACCGCGGCGATCAGGATCGCGGCCGGTATGCTCACGATGGAGGCCGACAGGATGTGGCCCATCGCGTCCGGCACCACCGGGCCGAGGATCGCCGCGTAGAGCGCCATCACGGTGCCGGCGATTCCGGCCATGCCGCAGCTCATGACGATGAAGAGCTCGCCGCGGTTCATTTCGCGCAGGTACGGCCGCACCAGAAGCGGGGCCTCCACCATGCCGACGAAGATGTTGGCTGCGGCCGACAGTCCCACCGCCCCGCCGATGCCCATCGTTTTTTCGAGCGCGGCCGAGATCGCGCGCACCACCGCCGGCAGCACGCCCCAGTGGAAGAGCAGCGCCGAGAGCGCGCTCACCACCAGCACCAGCGGCAGCGCGCGGAACGCGAGCACGAAGCTCGAGGCCCCGGGCCGCAGCTCGAACGGCGGATCGCCGCCGCCGAGGTAGCCGAAGACGAAGGTGGTGCCCGCCTGGGTCGCCCGCTCGAGCGCGGCGAGCGCCTCGTTGAGCAGAAAAAAGACCTCGCGAGCGAGCGGCACCTCGAGCAGGGCCGCGGCGAGGAGGAGCTGGAGCAGCGCGCCGGAGGCGACGATGCGCCACGGCACCGCGCGCCGGTCCTCGGAGGCGAGCCAGGCGAGGAGCAGGATGGCGAGAAAACCGAAGGCGCCATGCAGGACGGACACGCGGCCTCCGGCTACGCAGCTATCTCCGTCTCCAGATCGTGCCGCCGGGGGTGTCCTCGAGCACGACGCCGGCCTCGAGCAGCTCGCCGCGGATGCGGTCGGCCTCGGCGAAATTTCTCGCCCTGCGCGCCGCGGCGCGCTCGGCGATCAGCCGCTCGATGCGGGAGGCGTCGAGCCCGCTGCCGGCCGGCAGCGCCTGCAGGAACGCCTGCGGGTCGCGCCCGAGCAGCCCCAGCACGGCGCCGAGCGACTTCAGCAGCCCCGCCTGCTGCGGGGAGCGCGTCTTGTTGAGCTCGGTCGCGAGGTCGAACAGCGCCGCGACCGCCTCGGGGGTGTTGAAGTCGTCGTTCATCGCCTCGCGGAAGCGCCGCGCGTGGGGCTCGTTCCAGTCCACCGCGCCGGGCGCGGCCCGCACGCCCTTGAGCGCGGTGTAGAGGCGGGCGAGCGCGTGACGCGCGTCCTCCAGGTGCTGCGCGGAATAATTGAGGGGGCTGCGGTAGTGCGCGCGCGCGATGAAGAAGCGCAGCACCTCGGCGTCGTACCTCGCCAGCAGCTCGCGCACGGTGAAGAAATTGCCGAGCGACTTCGACATTTTCTCCTCGTCCACCCGCACGAAGCCGTTGTGCATCCAGTAGTTGACGAACGGCTGCTGGAAGGCGCCTTCCGACTGCGCGATCTCGTTCTCGTGATGGGGGAACTGCAGGTCCTGGCCGCCGCCGTGGATGTCGAAGTGCCGGCCGAGCAGCGTGCTCGACATCACCGAGCATTCGATGTGCCAGCCGGGCCGCCCCCGCCCCCACGGCGAGTCCCACGCGGGCTCCCCCTCCTTCGCCCGCTTCCACAGCACGAAGTCGAGGGGATCGTGCTTGGCGGGGTCAACCACCACGCGCTCGCCGGCGCGCAGCTCCTCGAGCGAGCGGCCCGAGAGCTTGCCGTAGCCCGGGAACCGGCGCACCGAGTAGTTGACGTCGCCGTTCGCCGCGCGGTAGGCGAGCCCGCGCTCCTCGAGCACGCGGATCATCTCCAGCATCTGCGGCACGTACTCGGTCGCGCGCGGCTCGTGATCGGGCTTCTCCACGCCGAGCGCGGCCACGTCCTCCTCCATGGCGCGGATGAAGCGCTCGGTCAGCGCCTCGACCGGCTCGCCGTTCTCCTGCGCGCGCTTGATGATCTTGTCGTCGATGTCGGTGATGTTGCGTACATAGGTGACCCGGTAGCCGAGCTCCCGCAGCCAGCGCCGCACCACGTCGAACACCACCATCACCCGCGCGTGACCGAGGTGGCAGTAATCGTAGACCGTCATGCCGCACACGTACATGCGCACCTCGCCCGGGGTGATCGGCACGAATTCCTGCTTGTCGCGGGTGAGCGAGTTGTAGATTCTCAGCATGGTGTGCGCCCGACCCGCGTATCATGTGCGCTGCAGCGGGCGGCGGCGCTGCGGGCTCCCAGAAGCGCCCGCGCCGCTCTGCCCGGCGCGGGCGCGGGCGGCAGAGTTTGAATTGCTCGGCGTTCTTGGTAGAATTTCGAGGATTTCGCTACTAAGCCTCTGAAATATTCGGGAAAGTATAACACAATGGCTCTGCGCCCCCTGCGCCTGCTCTCCCCGGTCGTGGCGCTCCTCTTCCTCCTTTCAGCCGCCACGCTGGCCGCCGCCCAGGGCGATGAGCTGCAAGAGGCGAATCAGCTCTTCAAGCAGGGCCAGCTCGACCGCGCGCTCGAGCGCGTCGAGGCCTTCCTGAAGAGCCGGCCGAAGGACGCGCGCGGGCGCTTCCTCAAGGGGCTGATCCTCACCGAGCAGAACCGCCCGAACGAGGCGATCAAGGCGTTCACCGAGCTCACGCAGGACTTTCCCGAGCTGCCCGAGCCGTACAACAACCTCGCGGTGCTCTACGCCTCGCAGGGCCAGTACGAAAAGGCGCGCGCCGCGCTCGAGATGGCGATCCGCACCCATCCGAGCTACGCCACCGCGCACGAGAACCTGGGCGACATCTACGCCAAGATGGCGAGCCAGGCCTACGACAAGGCGCTGCAACTGGACCGCAGCAACACCACCGCGCGCACCAAGCTCAACCTGATCCGCGAGCTGTTCTCGGAGGGCGCGCGCCAGCCCAAGCCCGCGGCGGCGCG
>DATLZE010000163.1:0-2669 GCA_035574195.1 Burkholderiales bacterium
CGGGATTCTCCTTCTGCATCCCCGCCGCGCACCGCCGATGCCCGAGGATCTCGGCGCCCTCGAAGAGCTGGTTTCCCCAGCAGTGATCGCCGTTGTGATGCGTGTTGACCACCCGGCGCGCGGGCTCGGGCAGCACGCCGGCGTAGAGGTCGAGCATGGCGCGCGTGTGCGGGAGGTCCCAGAACGTGTCGATCACCAACCCACCGCCGCGTGCCACGAGCCCGGAGTTACTGCAGCCGAGCCCGCGATCCTCCTGCAGGCACGCGAACACGTCACGGGCGATCGGCCGAAGCTCCACGGGCGGACTCATAGCGCGCCTGCGAGGCACGCGGAACCCCATGGTCGAGCGCCGCCGGGGGGCTGCTTTTCCACGCCAGGCGGACGGACCCGCCGCGCCGACCCTCAAGCCGCGGGCGCCCGCGCTTCGTCGCCAAGCGCGCGGAGGCGCGGCATGACGGCGCGCGCGAACAGCCGCATGTTGCGCTCCGCCTCCGCCCGCGGCATGCCGGCGTAGCTGAAGACGCCCACGTAGGTGCCGCAGCCGGTGCGCCGGCGGATCGCTTCGATCTTCTCGACGCACTGCTCGGGTGTTCCCCACACCTGCAGGTCGAGGAAGAATTCGGTGAGCGCGTCGGCGCCGCCCTTGGCCCGCGCGATCTCCTGGAGTTTCGCATAGTACTCGTAGCCGACCGTGCGCGCGAGGTGATCGCCGATCAGCTCGTAGTGCTTCATGACCGAGTCCCAGTACCCGCCGATGTAGCGCAGCGCCATCTCGCGGGCGCGGTCGGCGTCCTCGTCGCAGAAGGTCCAGCCGGCGAGAATCGGTGCCGGCGCCTCGGCGCCGTGCGCAGCGCGGTAGTAGGCGCGGTAGTCGGCCAGCTCGCGCTCCATGGTCTCCCACGGCTTCTGCGGAATGATGAGCACGCCCACGCCGAGCCGGGCCACGATCGGCATGGACTCGGCCGAGACGGCCGCGGCGTAGGTGCGGCCGCGAAAGCTCTTCATCGGCGCGGGCCGAAGCGCGACGCGCGGCTGGCGCACCCAGCGACCCTCGTACTCGCAGACGCCGCTCTCGAGCCCCGCGAGCAGCATCTCGGCGCTCTCGACGAAACGGCCCCGGGCCTCCTCCATCGAGAGGCGGAAGCCGTCGAACTCGACGCGGCCGAGGCCGCGCCCGATGCCGAGGATCATACGGCCGCCGCTCATCGCGTCGAGCATGCAGACCTGCTCGGCGACGCGCAGCGGGTCGTGCCACGGCAGCACGACCACCATCGAGCCCAGCTTGACGCTGCGGGTGCGCGCCGCGACCCAGGTGAGGTACTGCAGCACGTCGGGGCACATCGTGTAGTCGGTGAAGTGGTGCTCGACGCCCCACACCGACTCGAAGCCGAGCGGCTCCGCCAGGTCCACGAGCGCCAGCTCGTCGGCGTAGACCGCGTGGTCGGGCCGCGCCGCACCCGGGTTCTGGAAGATCACCGCCGTGCCGACGTGCATGCCCCGGGCTTAGCGCAGTCCCCCCGACGCCACAACGCCCGGGCTCGCGATCGCTCGTTCGCTTGCGCCGCGAGGCGCGATCTCACGCCTCGTCGTCAAGACGTGTTGACCATGGCGACGAGAGGACGATCTCCGTCCAGCAACGAGTCGCCGAGATACCGTAGGTGGCTCCGGGCGTAAGGCACGCCCAGCGTCACCAGGATCGGCACCCGCTCGCGCCGCTTCCCGATCCGCACGCACGGATACCCGTCGTCGCAGAGAGGGAGCGCGTGCTCTCGGCCGCAAGGTCCCGCTGGGGCCAGGTCTCGAAGTCGGCGGCCAGCCGACCCACCAGGCGCGAAACCGCGTCCTTCCCGATCGGCCCGCCGCGCAGCAGCGGCGCCAGCGCGCCCTCGAGCCGCCGCGTGTTGCCGCCGCTCAGGTAGATCCCGAGAATGGCCTCGTCCACTCGGGCCCTCCGCCGCCGGTAGTGTGGCGCGGCCGCACTGGCCCACTCCGTCGTCCCCGGCGGGTCTGCTCCAAAGCTGTCAGTTCGGATAGGAAGCTCTCCCACTCACGACCCATAATCCAACACTGGTCGGCAGCGGCGTAGCCCCGCACGTGGACGGTGACGTTCAGCAGGAAGTCATCTTCAGCGGGCGTGCCGGGAGGGCCGACCTCCGACCGATCCAGCTCCAGCCACCCGTTGTCACCATCGAGTCTCACGGCTCGTCTGCCCAACGCTCAGCATCAGCGGCGGCGCGCAGCGCCGTCCGCTGCATGCTGTTGTTAGGCGCCCCTTTCATGCCACCGCCCATTCCGCAGACAGCAGCGCCGCCTGCTCCAGCACCGTGGCCGTCGCCTTCTCCTGCTTGTCCGGCGGGTAGCCGTACTTGCACAGGATGCGCTTGACCAGCACGCGCAGTTGCGCGCGCACGTTTTCGCGCAGCGTCCAGTCGATCGTGACGTTGGCGCGAGCGGTCTTCACCAGTTCCTGTGCGATCTGTCGCAACGGCGGTTCGCCCAGCACCTTGCCTGCGCTGTCGTTCGTTTCCAGCGCGTCGTAGAAAGCCAGCTCGTCCCCGGAGAGGCCTGGCGCCTCGGCGGGCAGCGCGGGATTGAGCCGCACCAGCGCGTCGCGCAGACGCCGTGCTGGCGCCACCTCCGAATAGCTTCCCCTCTCCCTTTGGGAGAGG
>DATLZE010000164.1:0-16312 GCA_035574195.1 Burkholderiales bacterium
CGGGCCAGCCACGCCGCCCCCAGCGCGGCGCCGGCCGCCAGCGCGGCCCACCCGGCGCCGGGCAGCGCGGAGTGCTGCTGCAGGAGCCAGACACCCGCCGCGAAGCCGAGGACACAGAGTCGCATGGCTTCCTAACGCGCGATGCGCGCGCAAGGTGGACGCCGGCAGAAAATCGAAGGCGGAAGAACGAAATTCAGTAGAATGCTGCCCATCACGACGAAGCCGCCCGGCCGTGCCGCGCAAATACTTCCGCAAGTTTCTGCCGAGCCACGACGCCATCCGCCAGAACCGCTACATCGCCCGGTTCGGGCCGTGGTTGCAGCACCACAAACTCTGGCACCTGCACCGGCGCACGGTCGCCGGCGGCGTCGCGGTCGGCCTGTTCGCGGGCCTCATCCCGGGCAGCAATCCGGTGCAGTTCACGATGGGCGCGCTCCTCGCGATCCTGCTGCGCGTGAACCTGCCGATCGCGGTGCTGGTGACGCTCTACTCCAACCCCTTCACCATCGTGCCCCTCTACTACACCGCATTCAGGCTCGGCCAGTTCGTGCTGATGCAGGGCGGCAACGGGTTGCCGGAGGCCGCCTTCAGCCTGGAGGGCAAGAGCTTCACCGAGTGGCTGCCGGCCGCGCTCGAATGGCTCGCGAGCGTGGGCAAGCCGCTGGTCGTCGGTCTGCCGCTGCTCGCGCTCACGCTCGCGGTGGCCGGCTATTTCGCGACCGACTGGGCGTGGCGGCTCTACGTGCGCTGCGCCTGGGCCGCCCGCCGGCGCCGGCGCGCGCGCCGGGCCGCCTCCTGAGCCCATGCAGCGGACGGCCACGCCCTCCTACTGGCCGCGGGCGACGCGCGAGCTCGCCGCGCGCGACGCGGTGCTGCGCGCGCTCATCGCGCGCTACCGGGGGCTCGCGCTCGGCAGCCGGGGCGACGCCTTCTCCACGCTCGCGCGCTCGATCGTCGGGCAGCAGATCTCGGTGAAGGCCGCCCAGAGCGTGTGGGACCGGCTCTGCGGGCGTCTGGAAAGCATCACGCCCGAAACGCTCGCGCGCGCGCCTGCCACGGCGCTGCGGGCGTGCGGGCTTTCCTCCCGCAAAGCCGAGTACCTGCAGGACCTGGGGCGAAAGTTTCTCGACGGCACGCTCGACGCCGCGCGCTGGCGCAGTCTCGACGACGAGGCGCTGATTGCGGAGCTGACGCGGGTCAAGGGCATCGGGCGCTGGACGGCGGAGATGTTCCTCATCTTCCATCTGACGCGGCCCGACGTGTTGCCGCTCGCCGACCTGGGACTGCAGCGCGCGATCCGGTTGAACTACAACCGCGGCCGCCCGATGTCGCTCGCCCGCATGCGCGCGCTCGGCGCAGGCTGGGCGCCGTGGCGTTCGGTGGCCACCTGGTACCTGTGGCGCTCGCTCGATCCCATCCCCGTCGAATACTAGAGGCGGCCTCGACAAAACCGGATGCGACCGCCGATGAACGCCGATCACCGGCAACCCCGCCAGCACGAGGTCCCCTCTGCGCCGATCGGCGTTCGTCTGCGGCTGATACTCGATCTTGATTGCGAGAGGTTCTAGTCCGAGCGCGAGCCGCCTCTTGCCGTTCCCCGTTCACTGCCCTCCCCCGTGATGACGCACGCCGAATTCGTCGCCGCCTACGCGCGTGGAGAGATCCGGGTCGAGCTGGACACGGCCGGCTCGGCGCGTTACCTCTCGGCGCGCCTCATGCTGCCGCTGGTGCGGCTGCCGGTGCTGGGGCTGGGCGTTGCGCTGATGCTCGTCGGATGGTTTTTCACGGGACTCGGGGTGTTCGCGCTCGGCATCGTCGTGCCGCAGCTCATCAAGCGCTCCGCGCCGCACTTCCTGTTGCAGCAGGCATTGCAGGATGCGGCGATCTACGAGGAGCTCGCGCGATCGGGGCTGCTGCGCGTCGCCCCCGTGCTCAGCGCTCGGGATTGAGCACCCCGTCCATCAGGCGCAGCACGCGATCCGCGCGCCGCGCGATGTCGGGATCGTGCGTCGCGATCACCAGGCTCGTGCCGATGCGGCGGTTGAGCTCCAGCATCAGCTCGAACACCGCCTGCGCGTTGCGCCGGTCGAGGTTGCCGGTCGGCTCGTCGGCGAGCACGCAGGCGGGGCGCGTCACCAGCGCCCGGGCGACCGCGGCGCGCTGGCGCTCGCCTCCCGAAAGCTCGCCCGGGCGATGCTCGAGGCGGTGCCCCAGCCCGACCTGCTCGAGCACGCCCCGCGCCTCGCGGTAGGCGTATTCTCGCTGCAGGCCCCGGATCAGCAGCGGCATCGCGACGTTCTCGAGCGCCGTGAACTCCGGCAGCAGGTGATGGAACTGGTAGACGAAGCCGAGCGCCCGGTTGCGCGTGATGCCGCGCTCGGTCTCGTTCTGGCTCATGAGCTCGCGCCCGAGCACCCGCACTTCCCCGCGCGTCGCGTCGTCGAGCCCGCCCAGCAAATGCAGCAAGGTGCTCTTGCCGGAGCCGGAGGCGCCCACGATCGCCACGCACTCGCCCGCGGCCACCTCGAGGTTCACGCCCATCAATACCGGAACCTCCACCTCGCCCTGGTAGAAGGTCTTGTGCAGATCCCGGCACGACAGAACCGGGCCGCGGGTCTCATTCATACCTTAACGCTTCCGCCGGGTTGACCTTGGCGGCGCGGTAGCTCGGATAGAGCGTCGCGGCGAGCGAGAGCAGGAAGGAGACCGCCGCGGTCAGCGCGACATCAGGCCATTGCAGCTCGGAGGGAAGGTCGCTGATGTAGTAGACGTCCTTCGCCAGGAACTTGAATCCGAGCAGGCTCTCGATCGCCGGCACCACGGTCTCGACGTTGAGCGCGAGCGCGATGCCGCCTGCGAGGCCGAGCGCCGTGCCGAACACCCCGATCAGCGTGCCCTGGATGAGGAAGATGCGGGTGATGCTCGCGGGCGCCGCGCCGAGCGTGCGCAGGATCGCGATGTCGGCCTGCTTGTCGGTCACCACCATCACCAGGCTCGAGACGATGTTGAACGCCGCCACTGCGATGATCAGCGTCACCACGATGAACATCATGCGCTTCTCGATCTGCACGGCGCGGAAGAAATTGGCGTGATGCAGCGTCCAGTCGCTCGCGTACACGCCGGGGCCGAGCGCGCGCGTGAGCTCGCGCGCGACCTCCACGGAACGGAACAGGTCCTTCAGCTTCAGCCGCACGCC
The DNA here is from genome assembly GCA_035574195.1 of Burkholderiales bacterium. GTDB lineage: Bacteria > Pseudomonadota > Gammaproteobacteria > Burkholderiales > SG8-41 > SG8-41. The sequence goes on from DATLZE010000164.1 coordinate 3,197, forward strand.
GGAGACCTCCTCCCCGAAGCGGAACAGCTTCTGTGCGTCCTCCAGCGCGATCAGCGCGAGCCCGGAGTCGTACTCGTAATGATCCACGCCGAAGATCCCGACCACGGTGAACTGCTTGAGCCGCGGGAGGATCCCGGCCGGCGTGACCTGGCCTTGGGGGGCGACCAGCACCACCCTGTCGCCCACTTGCGCGCCGAGCGCGCGCGCGAGCTCCACCCCGAGCACGATGCCGAAGGCGCCCGGCCTGAGGGCATCGAGCCGGCCGCTCCTCATATGGCTGCCGAACTCCGCCACCCGCTCCTCGTGCTCCGGCAGCACGCCCCGCACGTGCGCCCCGCGCACCGCCGAGCCGTGCGTGAGCAGCCCCTGCGCGGCGACGAAGGGCGCTGCGGCGAGCACCTGGTCGTGGCGCGCCGCGGCCTGCGCGATGCGCTGCCAGTCGGCGAGCGTTCCTCCCGCCCCCGAGAGCTGGACGTGGGAGGCCACTCCCAGGATGCGGGTGCGGATCTCGCGCTGGAACCCGTTCATCACCGACAGCACGGTGATCAGCGCCGTCATGCCGAGGGCGATGCCGAGGATCGAGACGAGCGAAATGAACGAGATGAAGTGGTTGCGGCGCTTGGCGCGCGTGTAACGCAGGCCGATGAAGAATTCGTACGACACGCGGGAGGCGAAAATAAAACGCAGTTTGCCACAGCGCCCGCGCCGCGCCAAACCGCGCCAGGGGTCTCCGCAGGGGGCTCCAGCGCGCGTGCCGGTGCTACACTGCGGTCCGTTGCGCCATGCACGTCACCTTGCTCGTTCCGGACCTGCTCTGGCCGCGCGCGAGCCGTGAAGCGTACGAGGGGCTCGAGCTTCCGGCGCTCGAGCTGATCCTCGCGCGCGCGCGCCGCCGGCTCTTCCCCCCGCTCGGGCTCGAAGCGTGGCTGTGCCGGGCGTTCGAAGTCGAACGGCAGCAGGACTGGCCGGTCGCACCGCTCATGCTCGCCTTCGACGGCGGAGAGCCCGGCGAGGACTACTGGCTGTGCGCCGATCCGGTCCATCTGGAGGCGCGCCGCGACCGGCTAGTGCTGTTCGGCCCGGAAGTCGTGCGCCCCACGCGCGAGGAGTCCGATGCGCTCGTCGCCGCGCTCAACCGCCATTTCGCCGCGGATGCAATCGCCTTCGCCGCGCCGCACCCCGAACGCTGGTACCTGCGGGCGGAGCCCGCGCCGCGCCTGGTCACGCGCGAGCTGTCGGCCGCGGCGGGCGCCGAGGTGGAAATGGACCTGCCCGCGGGCGAGGACGGGCCGCGCTGGCGGCGGCTGCTCAACGAGATCCAGATGCTGCTGCACGATCACCCCGTCAACCAGGCGCGCGAGGCGCGCGGCGCGCCTACGGCGAACGGCCTCTGGCTGTGGGGGGGAGGAAGGCTACCGCGCGTGCCCGGGCGGCCTTTCTCGCACGTGGCGGCAGGCAACCCGCTTGCCCTCGCGCTCGCCGCCCGAAGCGACGCGGAACCGGCCGTGCCCGGAGCGCTTACCGGGCGCTGCGCGCCCGCGGCCTGCGACCGCAACGCCCGCGTGCTCGTCCTCGCCGAGACCCCCGCCGCGCGCTACGGCGACGGCGAATCCTGGCGGCGGGCCCTCGCGGAGGTCGAGCGCGCGTGGGGAGCGACGCTGCTCGCCGCGCTGCGCGAGCGCCGCGTCACGAGCCTCGCCGTCGTCGCCTTGCATCCGCGGGCGTGCCTGCGTTTCGAGGCGAACGCCGCCGATCTGCTCAAGTTCTGGCGCCGGCCGCGTCCGCTCGCGGCGCACGCCCCCGCCGCGCACTGACATGCCCGCCATCGTCACGCGCGCGGCTCCCCCCGAAGTTGTCGGGCAGCTCCTCGCCGAGGGCGCACACCCGGTACTGGCGCGCGTCTACGCCGCGCGCGGTGTGCGCTCCCTCAGCGAGCTCGACACCGGACTCGAGCAGCTCGCGCCACCTGGCGCGATGCTCAACCTGGCGGCGGCGGCCAGATGGCTGGCCGATGCCATCGCCGCGCGCAGAAGGCTCGCGATCGTCGCCGATTACGACGCCGACGGGGCCACCGCGTGCGCGGTGGGCCTGCGCGCGCTGCGCGCTTGCGGCGCGCTCGTGGACTTCCTGGTGCCGAACCGATTCGAGTTCGGCTACGGACTCACGCCAGAAATCGTGCGCCTCGCCCGCGCGAGGCTGCGTCCGGACGTGTTGATCACGGTGGACAACGGCATCACCAGCTTCGAGGGCGTCGCGGAGGCGAACCGCCTGGGAATGGAGGTGCTGATCACCGATCATCACCTGCCCGCGGAGCGCCTGCCGCCGGCGGCGTGCATCGTCAATCCCAACCAGCCCGGCTGCGCCTTCCCGAGCAAGCACTTGGCGGGGGTGGGCGTGATGTTCTATCTCATGCTGGCCCTGCGCGCCGAGCTGAGACAACGCGGCGCGTTCGGCCCGAGTCGCAAGACGGGAAGCGAGGGGCGGAAGGAAAGCGGACTCGCTGCCGGGTTTCGAGCTCCGAGCTCCGCCCGCGAAGATCGCGAACCGAACCTGGCCGAGCTGCTGCCGCTGGTGGCCCTCGGCACGGTGGCCGATGTGGTGGCGCTCGACCGCAACAACCGCATCCTGGTCGCTCAGGGCCTCGCGCGCATCCGCGCGGGGCGCATGCCGCCGGGCATCGCGGCGCTGTTCCGGGCGGCGGGCCGCGATCCGGCATGCGCCAGCACCTACGACCTCGGCTTCGTGCTGGGACCGCGATTGAACGCCGCCGGCCGGCTCACCGACATGGCGCTCGGCATCGAGTGCCTGGCGACCGACGACGAAGCGCGCGCCGCCGCGATCGCTGCGCAGCTCGACCGCCTGAACCGCGAGCGGCGCGAGATTCAGTCCGGCATGCACCAGGAGGCGCTCGCGGCGATCGAGTCGCGGGATTACGGCGAGAGCTATACCCTGAGCCTGTACGACCCCTCGTGGCACCCGGGCGTCGTCGGCATCCTCGCCGGGCGCATGAGGGAGCGGCTGCACCGGCCGGCGATCGCCTTCGCGCGCGGGGCGCCGGGCGAGATCCGGGGCTCCGGACGCTCGATTCCCGCGCTGCACCTGCGCGACGCGCTCGACCGCGTGGCGGCGCGCCATCCCGGCCTGATCCTGAAATTCGGCGGGCACGCAGCGGCAGCAGGGCTCACGTTGCGCGAGGCGGACTTCGAGCGTTTCCGAGACGCGTTCGAGGAAACGGCGCGCTCGCTGCTCACCCCGGCGGACCTCGAGCGCGTGATCGAGACCGACGGCGCGCTCGCTGCCTGCGAGGCGACGCTGGAAATCGCACGGCAGATCGAGGACGGGGTATGGGGCCAGGGTTTTCCGCGCCCCTCATTCGAGGGCCGCTTCGAAGTTCGCGCGCAGCGCGTGGTCGGGGAGCGCCACCTCAGGCTGCGGCTGGCGGCGCCGGAGCGCGAGTTCGAGGCGATGCTCTTCGGCGAGACCGGCCCGCTGCCGCCGGAGATCGAGGCGGTCTACCGCCTGGCGGTGAGCGAGTTCCAGGGGCTGCGCGGGCTGCGGCTCGAGATCGAGCACTGGCGGCCCGCCTGAGGCCGCCTGCACGGTATAATCCAGCGGGAGCGAACGCCCGATTTATTATGGAAGCCGAGAGAATCAACGCCATCGCCAAGCGGCTGAACGAGACCGATTCGCGCGCCGCCGAGCTGCGGAGGTATCTTTGACTTCGACGCCAAGCGCCGCAGGCTCGAGGAGCTCGCCCGGCTCGCCGAGGACCCGGCGCTCTGGAGCGACAGCAGGCGCGCGCAGGAACTCGGTCGGGAGCGCAAGGCTCTCGAGTCGGTGGTGCTGACGCTCGAGCGGCTCGGCTCCGAGCTGCGCGACGCCAAAGAGCTCTTCGAGATCGCGAGGAGCGAGAACGACGAGGCGGCGCTGCGCGCGATCGAGGAAGAAGCGCGCGCCCTGGAGAAGACCGTGGCGGACATGGAATTCCGCCGCATGTTCTCCAACCCTCTCGACCCCAACAACTGCTTCCTCGACATCCAGGCGGGTTCCGGCGGGACGGAAGCCCAGGACTGGGCGCAGATGCTCGAGCGCATGTACGCGCGCTACTGCGAGCGCAAGGGCTACCGCGTCGAGCTGCTCGAGGAGTCCCCGGGAGAGGTCGCTGGCATCAAGAGCGCGACGCTGAAGGTGACCGGAGACTACGCCTATGGGCGGCTGCGCACCGAGACTGGGGTGCACCGGCTGGTGAGAAAGTCGCCGTTCGACGCCAACAACCGCCGCCATACTTCGTTCGCGAGCGTGTTCGTCTATCCCGAGGTGGACGATACCATCGAGATCACGATCAACCCGGCGGACCTGCGCGTGGACACCTTCCGCGCCTCCGGGGCGGGCGGGCAGCACGTCAACAAGACCGATTCCGCGGTGCGCATCACGCATCTTCCGACCGGCATCGTGGTGCAGTGCCAGAACGACCGCTCGCAGCATCGCAACCGGGCGGAGGCGATGGCGATGCTCAGGTCCCGCCTCTACGAGCTCGAGCTGCGCAAGCGCGAGGAACAGAAACAGGCGCTGGAGGAGACCAAGACCGACATCGGCTGGGGACACCAGATCCGCTCCTACGTGCTCGACCAGTCGCGAATCAAGGATCTGCGCACCGGGGTGGAGATCGGCAACACCCAGGCGGTGCTCGACGGGGACCTCGACCCGTTCATCGAGGCGAGCCTCAAGCAGGGGATCTGAGCCGCCGCCGGCCGGAGAACCCATTTCGTTATGGCTGACGATCCGCGAGAGCCGGCGCCGCGCGCCGGAGCAGAGGATACGACACAGGAGCGCGAGCGGCTCGTCGCCGAGCGCCGCGCGAAGCTCCGGGCGCTGCGGGAGCGCGGCCCCGCTTATCCCAACGACTTCGTGCGCCAGCACCTCGCGGCCGAGCTCGCCGCGCGCTACGGCGCGCTCGACGGCGCCGCGCTCGAGGCGGATCCCGTGCAGGTCGCCATCGCCGGGCGCATGATGCTCAAGCGCGTGATGGGACGGGCGAGCTTCGCCACGCTGCGCGACGCGAGCGGCCCGATCCAGATCTTCGTCTCGGACGGCGACACCGGGCGCGAAGCGCACACCGAGTTCAAGCATCACGACATCGGCGACATCGTCGGGGTCGAAGGCGAACTGTTCCGCACCCGCACCGGCGAGCTCACCGTGCGCGCGCGCAAGGTGAGGCTGCTCGCGAAGTCGCTGCGGCCGTTGCCCGAAAAGTGGCACGGGCTCGCCGACCAGGAGCTGCGCTACCGCCAGCGCTACGTGGACCTGATCGTCAACGAGGAGACGCGCCGGGTATTCACGCTGCGCTCGGGCGCCATCCAGGCGATCCGCGAGTTTTTGCTCGCGCGCGGCTACCTGGAGGTCGAGACCCCGATGATGCAGCCGATCCCGGGCGGAGCCGCGGCGCGCCCCTTCGTCACGCACCACAACGCGCTCGACATGGACCTGTATCTGCGGATCGCGCCCGAGCTCTATCTCAAGCGCCTGGTGGTGGGCGGCTTTGAGAAGGTGTTCGAGATCAACCGCAACTTCCGCAACGAGGGCATCTCGACCAAGCACAATCCCGAGTTCACCATGCTCGAGCTCTACGCGGCCTACACCCGCCACGAGTACATGATGGAGCTGATCGCGGCCATGCTCGCCCACGCCGCGACTGCCGCGCTCGGCAGCCCGCGCATCCGCTTCCAGGGGCGCGAAATCGACCTCGCGCGCCCGTACCGGCGCCTGTCCATCGCCCAAGCGCTCCGCGAGCACCATCCCGACCTCGACGGCCCGGCGCTCCACGACCGCCGGGCGCTCACCGCGAAGCTCCAGGCGCTCGGCATCCCCTGGCGGCCCGCCGACGGCGTGGGCGGGCTGCAGTTGACGCTGTTCGAGAACACCATCGAGGCCAAGCTCATCGAGCCCACGTTCGTGCTCGACTACCCGGCGGAAGTCTCCCCCCTGGCGCGCGCGAGCGACGCGAATCCCGCGATCGCCGAGCGTTTCGAACTCTACATCGCCGGGCGCGAGATCGCGAACGGCTTCTCGGAGCTGAACGACCCCGAGGAGCAGGCCGCGCGCTTTCGCGAGCAGGCGCGGCAGCGGGAAGCGGGCGACGCCGAGGCGATGTACTACGACGCCGATTACATCCGCGCGCTCGAGTACGGCATGCCGCCCGCCTCCGGCGCTGGCATCGGCATAGACCGGCTGGTGATGCTGCTCGCCGACCGCCCCTCGATTCGCGATGTGATCCTGTTCCCGACGCTGCGCCCCGAGCGGGAGTAATGCCCGCGGGCTCGATTTGCGGGTCGCCGGTCACGAATCCTCTCGCCATGGATCAGCCGCTCTGGCAGCCCTCTCCCGAACGCGCCGCGGCGACGAATCTCGCCGCGTTCATGCGCCACGTGCGCGCGCGCTGGGACGCGAGCGCAGGCGACTACGGCGAGCTCCACCGCTGGTCCATCGCGCAGCCCGAGCAGTTCTGGCAATCGGTATGGTCGTTTTGCGGGGTGATCGCCGAGCGCCGGGGTGAAACGGTGCTCGTGGACGGGGACAAAATGCCGGGCGCGCGCTGGTTTCCCGAGGCGCGGCTCAACTTCGCCGAGAACCTGCTGCGGCGGCGCGACCGCGGCACGGCGATCGTGTTCTGGGGCGAGGACCGGGTGAAGAGCCGCCTCACCTACGCCGAGCTCTATCACGAGGTCTCGCGCCTCGCGCTGGCGCTCCAGGAGGCCGGGGTGAAGCCGGGCGACCGGGTCGCGGGCTACCTGCCCAACCTTCCCGGCGCGGTGATCGCGATGCTCGCGGCGGCGAGCCTCGGGGCGACCTGGTCGTCGTGCTCCCCGGATTTCGGCGTGCAGGGCGTGCTCGACCGCTTCGGGCAGATCGAGCCCAGGGTGCTGTTCGCCGCCGACGGCTACTTCTACAACGGCAAGGCTATAGACGTCGTCCCCCGTCTGAAGGAGATCGCCACGCATCTCGCATCGGTCGAAAGAATCGTTGTCGTGCCGTACACGAAGGGCGACCCCGATCTGCGGGGGATCCGCAACGCGGTCAGCGTGCACGAGTTCATGGCGCCGCACCGCGCGCGCGAGATCGCCTTCGCGCGCCTGCCCTTCGACCACCCGCTCTACATCCTCTACTCCTCGGGCACCACCGGCGTGCCCAAGTGCATCGTGCACGGGGCGGGCGGCACGCTGCTCCAGCACCTCAAGGAGCACCAGCTGCACGTGGACCTCAAGCCCGGCGAGCGCCTGTTCTACTTCACCACCTGCGGCTGGATGATGTGGAACTGGCTCGTCTCCGCGCTCGCCTCGCGCGCGACGTTGCTGCTCTACGACGGCTCGCCGCTGCTCGAAGGCGGTCGCATACTCTTCGACTACGCCGACGCCGAACGCATGACGGTGTTCGGCACCTCGGCCAAGTACCTCGACAGCGTGGCGAAGCTCGGGCTCAGGCCGCGCGCAACGCACCGCCTCGACTCCCTCAAGGCCGTGCTCTCGACCGGCTCGCCGCTCGCGCCCGAGAGCTTCGACTACGTCTACCGCGACGTGAAGCGCGATCTGCACCTCGCCTCGATCTCCGGCGGCACCGATATCATCTCCTGCTTCGTGCTCGGCGACCCGACGGGCCCGGTGTGGCGCGGCGAGATCCAGTGCCGCGGGCTGGGGATGAAAGTCGAGGTGTACGACGAGGATGGCCGCTCCGTGCGCGGCCGCAAGGGCGAGCTGGTGTGCACCGCGCCCTTCCCCTCCATGCCGGTCGGGTTCTGGAACGATCCAGGCGGCGCCAAGTACCGCGCCGCCTACTTCGAGCGCTTCCCTGGCGTCTGGTGGCACGGCGACTACGCCGAGATCACCGCGCACGACGGCATCGTCATCTACGGGCGCTCGGACGCGACGCTCAATCCGGGCGGGGTGCGCATCGGAACCGCGGAAATCTATCGCCAGGTGGAGAGCCTCGACGAGGTGGTCGAGAGCCTCGTCATCGGACAGGACTGGCCGCCGGAGAAGCCCGCCGACACCCGCATCGTGCTCTTCGTGCGGCTGCGCGAGGGGCTCACGCTCGACGAGGCGCTCGTCGAAAAGATCAAGCGGCGCATCCGCGAGAACACCACCCCGCGTCACGTGCCGGAGCGCATCGTACAGGTGCCCGACATCCCGCGTACCCGCAGCGGCAAGATCGTGGAGCTCGCGGTGCGCGACGTGGTGCACGGCCGCCCGGTGAAGAACTTGGAAGCGCTCGCCAATCCCGAGGCGCTGGCGTACTACAAGGACCGGCCCGAGCTGGCGCGGTGACGAGACAAGGGCGTGGGGATGCGAGCGAATGACGGCAGTTCCCTCCGCCGCCCGTGGCCGCCACCTTTGATCGTCGCTCTTCCCGGATGACGGCTTTCGCCCTGGCGCTGATTCTCGCCGCTGCCGTCGTCCACGCCGGCTGGAACTACTTGCTCAAGCGCTCCGGGGGCGGCACTGTCTTCGTCTGGCTGTTCGCGGCGCTCTCCGCACTGATCTACGCGCCGCTCGCGGCCGCGATTCTCTGGTGGCAGAAGCCCGGATTCGGCTGGATGCACTACGGGTTGATGTTCGCGAGCGCAGCCCTGCACACCGCCTACTACACGCTGCTCGACCGCGGCTACCGCAGCGGCGATCTGTCCATCGTCTATCCCATCGCGCGCGGCACCGGGCCGCTCGTCACGGTGCTCGTCGCCGTGCTCCTGCTCGGCGAGCGGCCGACCGCGCTCGCAGTGGCGGGGGCGGCTCTGATCGGCTGCGGCGCGGTGCTGCTCGCGGGGGATCCGCGCAGGCTCAGGAACGCAGGCGCCCTGCCCGCGATCGGCTACGCGCTACTCACCGGCTGCGCGATCGCCGCCTATACGGTGGTGGACAAGATCGCCGTCGCCGCCTGGCTCATCCCGCCGCTGGTGCAGGACTGGGCCGCCAACCTCGGGCGCGTGTTGCTGATGACGCCGGCCGCGATTGCGCTCAGGCGGGAGATCCCCCGCACCTGGCGCCGGGCGCGGAGAGAAGTGATCGCAGTAGCGCTGCTCTGCCCGCTGTCCTACATCCTGGTGCTGACGGCGATGGTGTTCACGCCGGTAAGCTATGTCGCGCCGGCGCGCGAAGTGAGCATCCTCGTCGGCGCCTGGATGGGCACGCAATTGCTGGCGGAAGGCGACGTCGCGCGCCGCCTCGCGGCGGCGGCCGCGATGGTCGCCGGAATCGTCTGTCTCGCCGCGGGCTGAGCCGCGGGCGCAAGTCCCCAGGCGCGCCCCCTCGCCAAGCGATCCGAGGCGCGCTCCAGCAAGCCGGGGCGCGCGCTTCGCCCGAACCTGTGCGGGAAAGACCTCGATCTGACGAGCCATTTTCCGACGACCGCTTGCCCTTTCCGCTCGGAGACGGAGAAAGGGCGAAGGGGCGAGCCTCGCCGGGCCATTCCACGACGCTCGTCAGGAAGCGGCGCGCTTCAAGCGATGTTTCCTACCAGTTCCAGATCTGCCACCACGGCACGTTCGCGCGCCGCGGATCGCCCTTCAGGTACTTGCTCTCCGGAAAGTTCCTCTTCAGCACGCGCTCGGCGTCGTCGCGCAGGTCCTTCATGCCGAGCGCATCGTAGGCCTTGACCAGGATCACGAGGCCCTCCTCGTTGGCCGGCGCCTGCGGATAGGTCTTGAGCGCCTGCTGCGCGCGGTTCGCGGCCGCGACGTAGGCGCCGCGTTTCATGTAGTAGCGCGCGACATGGATCTCGTGCGCGGCGAGCGCGTTGACGAGATAATTCATGCGCGCGATCGCGTCGGGGGTGTACTTGCTGTCGGGAAAGCGCGTCACCAGCTCCTTGAAGGCATCGAACGCCTCGCGCGCCGCCTTGGGATCGCGCTCGGTGAGGTCCTGGCCGCTGATGTAACCGAACCAGCCCAAGTCGTCGTTGAAGTTGATGAGCCCTCGCAAGTAGTACGCGTAGTCCACGTTGGGATGGTTGGGGTGGAGCTTGATGAAGCGCTCCACTGCGGCGAGCGCCTGCGCCGGATCGTTGTCCTTGTAATAGGCGTAGGCGATCTCGAGCTGCGCCTGCTGCGCGTAGCGGCCGTGCGGATAGCGCGCCTCGAGCTTCTCGTAGAGCTTGATCGCCCGCTCGTAGTTGCGGTCGTTGAGCTCGCTCTTCGCCTCGGTGTAGAGCTTCTGCGCCGACCAGCCCTTGGTCTCGTCGGCCGCCTCGGGCAACAGCCCGCAGGCTGCGACGAACGCGCCGAGGATTGCCGCTAAACTGTACCGAAGGACACGCATGGAACGGCCGGATTATAGCGCAGCCGGCGCTGCGCCCGTGCAGCTCGCGGTACCGGCGGAGTGCGCCGGGCTGAGGCTCGACCAGGCGCTCGCGCGCCTGCTGCCGCGCTATTCGCGCAGCCGCCTCGCGCAGTGGATCCGCGCGGGCCGGGTCGCGCTCAACGGCCGGCCAGCGGCGCCGCGGCACCGGGTCTGGAAAGGCGATCTCGTCGCCGTGACGCCCGCGCCCGCGCCCGAGGAGCTCGCGCACCGCCCCGAGGCCATTGCGCTCGACATCGTCTACGAGGACGAGCACCTGCTCGTCGTCAACAAGCCGCCGGGGCTCGTGGTCCATCCCGGCAGCGGCAACTGGCAAGGCACGCTGCTGAACGCCTTGCTCGGCCATGCCCCCCGGCTCGGCGCGCTCGCGCGCGCCGGCATCGTGCACCGCCTCGACAAGGACACGAGCGGGCTGCTGGTGGTGGCGAAGACGCCGGAGGCGCAGGCCGATCTCGTGCGCCAGCTACAGGCGCGCAGCGTGAGGCGCGAATACCTCGCGCTCGCGCACGGGCGGATCGCGCGCGCCGGTACGGTCGAGGCGCCGATCGGCCGCCACCCGCGGGTGCGCACCCGGATGGCGGTCGCAGCCCGCGGCCGGCCCGCGGTAACGCATTACGAAGTGCTCGAGCGCTTCGAGCACGCGACGCTGCTGCGGGTTCGGCTCGAGACCGGTCGCACCCACCAAATCCGCGTGCACCTGAGCGCGCTGGGACACCCCGTGGTCGGCGACCCTGTCTACGGCAGGCGCGGCGCGCAGCCCTCCTTCCCGCGCCAGGCGCTGCACGCCGAGCGGCTCGCGCTGGTGCATCCCGCCACCCGGCGCCCGATGAGCTGGCGGGTCGAGCCGCCGCAGGACATGCGGCAGCTTATCGCGAGCCTGCGCAAGAACGACGGCCTCGAAGGTGCGTGAAACGCCCTGCGCGACGACACATGCGGCACCCGCATCCGGATTGGATCGTCCCCGAATGGCCTGCGCCCGCCGGTGTGAAGGCGCTCCTCACCACCCGCGCCGGGGGCGTGAGCCGCGGGCCGTACTCGAGCCTGAACCTGGGGCTCGCCACCGGCGACGATCCGGAGGCGGTCGCCGCGAACCGCGCGCGCCTGCGCGCCATCCTGCCGCAGGAGCCAAAATGGTTGCGCCAGGTGCACGGGGCCACGGTCGTGGAGGCCGACGCCCTCGCCGCAAGACCCGAGGCGGACGCGGCGGTCGCCCGCCGTCCTGGCACGGTATGCGCGGTGCTCGTCGCCGACTGCATCCCGGTGCTGCTCGCCGACCGCGCGGGCAAGGCGGTCGCGGTCGCCCACGCCGGCTGGCGCGGGCTCGCGCGTGGCGTCCTCGAGAATGCGGTGCGGGCACTGCGCGCCGCGCCGGATGGGGTGATCGCATACCTGGGCCCCGGCATCGGCGCGCGCGCCTTCGAAGTGGGACCCGAGGTGCGCGAGGCGTTCCTCGCGCGGGAGCCTGCGGCCGATGCCGCGTTCGAGCCGTGCGCCCCGGGCAAATGGCTCGCGGATCTCTTCCTGCTCGCGCGCCAGGCCCTGCGGCGGGCCGGCGTGACGGAAGTCTACGGCGGCGGGCTTTGCACCTACTCGGATCCCGGGCGCTTCTTCTCCTACCGCCGCGACCGCACCACCGGGCGCATGGCGGCGCTCATCTGGCGCGAGGAAATCATCGGTTCCTGATCCGGCGAATCGCGTATAATTCCGCGCTCCGCCCGACACCTGCGGTCGCGGAGAATTCCGGCTGACGCGAGAATCCCCCGACGATGACGGCCCTAGCGTGGATCGTGACGGCGACGGTGGCGGGCGGCGTGCTCTCGGTCGCCGCAGCGGCCGCCTTCGCGCTCAACGCCCGCGCGGCCCACATCCCGATCCTGATCAGCTACGCGGTCGGTGCCCTGCTCGGCGCGGTGTTCCTTCACATCTTGCCCGAGGCGTTCGGGATGGCCGACAGCCTCGAGGGCATGGCGGGCGTGATCCTCGCCGGCATCTTGCTCTTCTTCGTGCTGGAGAAGCTCGTGCTGTGGCGCCACTGCCACGTCGAGCAGTGCGAGGCGCACGATCCGCCGGCGGTCCCGCTCCACGATCATGGCCGCAGCGGCATGATAATCATGATCGGCGATACCTTCCATAACTTCGTGGACGGCATCCTGATCGCCGCCGCGTTCCTCGCCAACACCGAGCTCGGCATCGTCACCGCGCTCGCCATCATCGCTCACGAAATCCCGCAGGAGGTGGGCGACTTCCTGATCCTGATCCACTCGGGCTACAGCCGGCGCCGCGCGCTGCTGCTGAACCTGCTCTCCAGCATGGCCATGCTAGCGGGCGGAGTGCTCGCCTACTTCGCGCTGCAGAGCATGCAGCAGTGGGTTCCGCCGCTGCTCGGGCTTGCGGCGGCGAGCATGCTCTACGTCTCGGTGGCGGATCTGATCCCGGGGCTGCACCGCCGGCCCGAGCTGCAGGCGACGCTGCAGCAGGTCGCGCTGATCGCGCTCGGCGTGGCCTCGATCTGGCTGGTCGGCGAACTCGTGCACGCGCACGCATGAACCCCGCGGCCGGCGCTGCGGACACGGCCTTCCTGGAACTCGGCCGCAAGCTGTTCGAGCGCATCGTGGCGCCGCTCGGCGCCGCGCCTCCCGGCTTCTCCGAGATCCTCCGCTCGCTTGCGGCCAGCGCCGTGGAGGACGCCGGCCGCTGGCGCGAGCTCCAAGAGCGCTACTACCGCAAGCAGCTCGAGCTGTGGGCGGCCTACGTGCTGGCGGGCGGGCACGCC
>DATLZE010000165.1:0-28895 GCA_035574195.1 Burkholderiales bacterium
CGGATCGCCACCGGCAGCACGCGCGCGACGCCCGGATGCAGCCGCGGGATCGCGGCGAAAGCCTCCTCCACCACCCAGTGGATCTCGGCGGCGGGATGCGCCGCGAGAATATCGCTCACGACCGGCAGATTGTGAACGACGTCGCCGAGCGAAGAGGTTTTCACCAACAACACGCGCATGGGCGCAATTCTGCTAACATGGCGGCCCCCAGTCCAGCGCGAAAAACAGCCCGCGCGAACCCCACACCCGATGACTTCGCGTCCGATCCTCGTCACCGGCGGTGCAGGCTTCATCGGCTCGAACTTCGTTCTCGAATGGATCGCAGCCGAGGGCACGCCCGTCGTCAACCTCGACAAGCTCACCTACGCCGGCAATCTCGAGAACCTCGCTGCGCTCAGGGACGACCCGCGGCACGTCTTCGTCCGGGGCGACATCTGCGATCGCGCGCTGGTGCGAAGGCTCCTCGCCGAGCACCGGCCGCGCGCGATCGTGCACTTCGCCGCCGAGAGCCACGTGGACCGCTCGATCCACGGCCCCGCCGACTTCGTGCAGACCAACGTCATCGGCACGTTCAGCCTGCTCGAAGAGGCCAGGAACTACTGGCTCTCGCTTCAGCAACCGGAGAAGGCGCTGTTCCGGTTCCTGCACGTCTCGACCGACGAGGTCTACGGCTCGCTCGGGCCCGCCGATCCCGCCTTCACCGAGACGAGCCCCTACGCGCCCAACAGTCCCTATGCCGCATCGAAAGCCGCCTCCGATCACCTGGTGCGGGCGTATCACCACACCTACGGGCTGCCGGCGATCACCACCAACTGCTCGAACAACTACGGGCCCTACCAGTTCCCCGAGAAGCTGATCCCCCTCATGATCGTGAACGCGCTCGAGGGCAAACCGCTCCCGGTCTACGGCGACGGCGCCCATGTGCGCGACTGGCTCTACGTCGCCGACCACTGCGCGGCGGTGCGGGCGGCGCTCGCCCGCGGGCGCCCTGGCGAGACCTACAACATCGGCGGCAACTCCGAGAAGACCAACCTCGAGGTGGTGCGCGCGGTGTGCGCGATCCTGGACGAGATCGCCCCCGATCCCCGGCTCTCGCCGCGCGCCTCGCTCATCACCTTCGTGCGCGACCGTCCCGGCCACGACCGGCGCTACGCCATGGACACCCGCAAGATCGCCGCCGAGCTCGGCTGGCGCCCGCGCGAGTGCTTCGACTCCGGGCTGCGCAAGACTGTCCGGTGGTATCTCGAGCACCGGGACTGGATCGCGGGCGTGGCGAGCGGCGAATACCGCAAGTGGGTGAGCCTGAACTACGAACGGCGCTGAGCGCTCGCCGCATGTCGCTGGGGATCCTGATATCATCGCCGCGCAAGGAGGCCCTCGCTCGCCCTGGCCGCTGCGAAGCGGGGCCCGCGGCGCCGTGCCGGCGCGCCAGCGGCAGCCCGCGGCGCTCGGCCCTGGCGCCCGGTTCGTCAACCGCCTCACCATTGGCGAAGGGAGCATGAAAGGCATCATTCTGGCCGGCGGCTCCGGCACGCGGCTCTATCCGGCGACCCAGGTCGTCTCGAAGCAACTGCTGCCGGTCTACGACAAGCCGATGATCTACTACCCCCTGACGACGCTCATGCTCGCCGGCATCCGCGACATCCTCGTGATCTCGACTCCGCAGGACACCCCGCGCTTCGAGCAACTGCTCGGCGACGGGCGCCGGTGGGGAATCGAGCTCTCCTACGCCGTGCAGCCCGCCCCCGAAGGCATTCCCCAGGCCTTCCTCATCGGGGCGGACTTCATCGGGGAGGACTCCTGCACGCTCATCCTCGGCGACAACCTCTTCTACGGCCACGACCTCGGGCGCGAGCTGCAAGAGGCGATGAAACACAGGCGCGGCGCGACGATCTTCGCCTATCCCGTGCACGACCCCGAGCGCTACGGGGTGATCGAATTCGACGCGAACCGCAGGGTGATCTCGATCGAGGAGAAGCCCAGGCGCCCCAAGTCGCGCTACGCGCAGACGGGGCTCGCGATCTACGACCATCGCGTGGTCGAGATCGCCCGCTCGCTCCGGCCCTCGGCGCGCGGCGAGCTCGAGATCACCGACGTCAATCTCGAGTATCTGCGCCGCGGCGAGCTGCGGGTCGTGCTGATGGGCCGCGGCATCGCCTGGCTCGACACGGGCACCCACGAGGCGCTGCTCGCCGCCTCGCACTTCATCGAGACCATCGAAAAGCGCCAGGGGCTCAAGATCGCCTGCCCCGAGGAGATCGCCTGGCGCATGGGCTACATCGGCGCCGCGCAGCTCGAAGCGCTCGCCGCGGCGATGAACGACAGCCCTTACGCGCGCTATCTGCGAGACATTCTCAAAGAGCCGTGAGGATCATCCCCTCCGCGCTGCCCGGCGTGCTGATCCTCGAGCCGCAGGTGTTCGAGGACGAGCGCGGCTTCTTCATGGAGAGCTACAACGCGCGCGAGCTCGCCGAGCGCGCCGGCATCACCGCGCAGTTCGTGCAGGACAACCACTCGCGCTCGGCAAAGAACGTGCTGCGCGGGCTGCACTACCAGATCCGGCAGGCGCAGGGCAAGCTCGTGCGGGTGACCGCCGGCGAAATCTACGATGTCGCGGTGGATATCCGCCGCAGCTCACCCGCTTTCGGCCGCTGGAGCGCCGACCGGCTCTCCGCCGCGAACCGCAGGATTCTCTGGATTCCGCCCGGCTTCGCGCACGGGTTTCTCGTCGTGAGCGACCACGCCGAAGTCCAGTACAAGACGACCGACTACTGGGCACCGCAGCACGAGCGCACCATCCTCTGGAACGACCCGGCGCTCGCCATTCCCTGGCCGCTCGAGGGCGAACCCATCCTCTCGGCCAAAGACCGCGCTGGCGTGCCGCTCGAACGCGCCGAGTGCTTTCCCTGACCGCCCCCTCGCCCGGCGGGAGCGTTCAGCGGGCAGCGTGCACGAGATCCGGCGACTCACCGCGCCCGTCTCTTCGGGTCGGATAGGTCGCCGTCACGTTGCATGGCAAAATGCCGGCATGCCTGCGCGGGGCCGCTGCTGCCTTCCGATACCTCCGGGTGATCGTTTCTTGCCGCCCGAGGATTGCGCCGGAGATTGCCTCCGGCGCTGACCGCCGCCCCCGCTTGTGCCGCCCCGAAAATGACCAGGATCCTGCTCGCCGGCGCAACCGGCCAGCTCGGCCACGAGCTCCTGACCGCGCTCGCGCCGCTCGGCGAGGTGATCGCGCCCGGGCGCGCCGAGCTCGACCTGACGCGGCCCGACACGCTGCGCCACGCGATCCGGGAGGCGCGGCCGCAGATCATCGTCAACGCCGCCGGTTACACCAACGTGGACCGCGCCGAAGCCGAGGCGCAGCTCGCGATGCAGGTCAACGGCATCGCGCCCGGGGTGATCGCCGAGGAAGCGAAGCGTCTCGGGGCGGTGCTCCTGCACTACTCCACCGACTACGTCTTCGACGGCACGCTCGGGCGCGCCTATACCGAGGAGGACGCGCCCAATCCGGTGAATGTCTACGGGCGCACCAAGCTCGCGGGCGAGCGCGCGATCGAGGCCGCGGGCGGCGCCTACCTGATCCTGCGCACGAGCTGGATCTACAGCGCGCGGCGGTCGAACTTCGTGCTCGCGATCCTTGCCCTCGCGCGCGAGAGAACGGAGCTTTCCGTGGTGGACGATCAGGTGGGCTCGCCCACCTGGGCGCGGGCGCTCGCGCAGGCGAGCGCCGCGCTGCTGCGGCAGCGCGAATCCATAGCCAGGCGGCGCGGGATCTACCACCTCGCCGCCTCCGGCGAGACCAACCGCTACGAGTTCGCGCGCGCGATCCTCGCCCTCGCGCGCGAGATCGCGGGCGAGCGCGGCTGGGCGGCGCTGCGCCCGATTCGCTCCGAGGACTATCCGCTGCCCGCTCCCCGCCCGCGCGCACCCGTGACGAGCAAGGAGAAGATCGAGCGCGCCTTCGGCATCGAGCTGCCGCACTGGCAGGCCCAGCTTCGCGCCTTTCTAGCCGAGTATCTCGGCGCAGCGCCCCCCTGACACCCCCCTCGCCTCGCGTCCCCTCCTGGGCAAGGAGGTGAGAAAAACGACTTTCCTCTCCTCGGACGTGGAGGGGTAGCGCGTAGCGCAGAGGGCCTCTCTCCCGAGGCCGGGCCCTCCTGGAAGCTGTCTGCGCTTTCCCCCGCGGAAGGGCTCAATTGCCCGAAGCGGTGCGCGGCGAAATACGCCTATCCCCTCTTTCCCAGAAAGCTCGGCGTATCAGGCGGTCACCCGGACGTTATCGTGCAAAAACTCGGGGGAGAAATCCGCCCCGTTCGGCCACACCAGCGTGTGAAGCTCGGGGTGCAAGAGAAATTTCTTGAACATCTCGATCTCCCGCAAAGGCTCGAAGACCGCCCCATAGAGCTCGCCGCTCAGATCAATCTCGCCCTCTACCCCGTCGCTGAATCGGAGCCACACGACGTAGCGCCCGACGTAGCGGGCCTCGAGAAGCCTGTAGTTCATCGCTCACTCCAACGGCGCGATCTTGACCAACGGTTCGCGATCTCGGGCGCGTTGCCAGTTCTGGAGCAGTTCGGCCTTGTGAAGCTCCCTCCATTCCTGCACGTGGCCAAGGGCTCTCGGCGGAAAGGCCCCTGTCACCGTTCCCGACTCGATCTCCACGATCGCCTCATAGGCTCCATAAATCGCGTGGAAATGCGCCGGACTGTGGTCGTTGTAGTACATCGCTACGACGATCCCGAGGAACCGGCTCAGTCCCGGGCATCGGCAGAATCTACGACGAAGCAATGCCCGTGGCAACCCTTCTCATCGCCCGGACCGGCACGCCGAAGGGGAGTCCCGCGGGTGGCACCTCGCCTTTGGGATCGAACGTCGAGCTTCGAACCCGGACCTCGAACCGCCACGAGCCCGCGCGCGTGCGCGGCGACGAGAAGGACCTTTGCCGCCGGGACTGAAGATGCCAGCGATTTCCGGGCGCAGCAGATCGTGCAGATCGAACGCACGAATATCCG
The DNA here is from genome assembly GCA_035574195.1 of Burkholderiales bacterium. Taxonomy (GTDB): domain Bacteria; phylum Pseudomonadota; class Gammaproteobacteria; order Burkholderiales; family SG8-41; genus SG8-41. The sequence goes on from DATLZE010000165.1 coordinate 5,016, forward strand.
ACGCTGGCCCGGCGCCCTAAGAACCCCGTGTTTTCGAACGCGAAGTTGCTCCAGACATTCGGCATCGCGCTTCCCGACTGGAAATTTTCGCTCAGGCTCTGCGTCGAGGATTTGTTGTATTCTTCGCGCTGAACGGACATCCGCATCGAGTTGAAAGCATGCAGATGGCGCAGTCGCCCGACATCGGCATTTCCATCGTCAGTCACGGACAAGGAGCGCTGGTCAAGACCCTGCTTTCCGACCTCAAAGGCTGTCGCTCGCTTCCCGTGGAAGTCCTCCTTACAGTCAACGTAATGGAGGATCTGCCTTTCGATCCGACGGATTTTGATTTCCCGATCAGGATCATCGCCAACGCCGCCCCGAAAGGGTTTGCCGCGAACCACAACGCGGCTTTCAGGCTGACAAAGGCCGATTATTTCTGCATACTCAACCCCGACATCAGGCTGGAACGCGACCCCTTTCCATGCCTGCTCCAGGAACTGAAACATCCGGCGGTCGGTGCAGCCGGGCCCCTGATCGTGGATCCCTCCGGCCGCATCGAGGATAGCGCGCGCAGATTTCCGACACCGGTTGGCATTCTGAAAAAAGCGCTATTCGGAACGGGAAACCCCGAATATGCGATCGGCGAGGCAACGATTTATCCCGAATGGATCGCCGGGATGTTCATGGTGTTCGATTCCGCGGTATACCGCTCGATCGGCGGACTGGATGAGCGTTATTTTCTTTACTATGAGGACGTCGATCTTTGCTGGCGGCTGCAGCGCTGCGGCTATCGGGTGGCACTGGTGCCTGCGGTCCGCGCAATCCATGATGCCCGCCGCAAGAGCCATCGTAACTTGCGTTATCTCACGTGGCACGCAGCCAGCATGCTGCGATTTTTTGCAAGGCGCGCCGTGAGTTCACTGGCGGGATAGCCCAAGTGTCCGTTGTCAAATTTTTGAGCTTCTGGCAAGAACTATACGATGCCCGATTTGTCCTGCGCGAACTAGTTCGACAGCAACTTATCCTTCGGTACCGACGAACCGTCTTCGGCTATTTCTGGACGTTATTCAATCCCTTGCTAATGATGTCGGTGACGGCCGTAGTGTTTTCCACCATCTTCAAGATGGACCTGAAAACTTACGCGATCTTCTTGTTCGCAGGGATGATCCCCTTTACTTACTTTAGCAGCACCGTCACCCAGAGCGGGCAGGCCCTCGTTGGCAATGAGGGGCTGATTAAGAAAATTTATATCCCGAGGCTGCTCTTTCCGTTGAGCATTGCGATTGCCCTGTTGATCGATAGCATTTTGACGGCAATCGCGCTGTTAATAATCATATTCGTCATCGGCGGCAAACCGACAACTGCACTGCTTTTTATACCGATGGCGTATTTTCTGCTATTCGTTTTTACCATTGGTGTAGCGCAGATAATGGCGATCTGCACGGTATATTTTCGCGACCTTCAACATATCGTTGGGGTCCTGATGCAGGCGCTTCTTTTTTTGACACCAATTTTCTACAAGCCAGAGGCGTTGACGGGGAAAGTGACGTGGGTCATCGCAGTCAATCCACTCACGCAATTCGTCGAATTGTTCCGGCGTCCAATCTATGGTGGCGAACTGCCGCCCCTAGCAACGATTTCAGTGGCCGCGATAATTTCTGCCGCATCGTTGGTTATCGGCCTGTGGTTTTTCCGCAGGCATGAAAACAACGTGATATTCAGGCTCTAAAGCGTGGCAAAAGTTATCGTTGATAGTCTGTCGCTCAGGTTTCGTGTCTATCACGAACGAGCGGCATCGGCGAAAGAATATTTTACGAACCTGTTCCGTCAGCGCAAAAGCGAGGTGTATTCTGATTTTTGGGCACTCCGAGATGTGTCTTTTACCGTCAAGGATGGAGAGCGTGTGGGAATCTTCGGACGCAATGGCGCGGGGAAAAGCACGCTGCTCAAGACAATATGCCGAATCTACGAACCCACCGCCGGGAAAGTGACGGTGAATGGGCGAATTGCCCCGCTGCTGGAGATAGGTGCCGGTTTTCATCCTGAGTTTACCGGCCGCGAAAATATCTATTTCAACGGCACCATCCTCGGCTACAACAAGGAGCAAATCCGAGCGATCGAAGAAGAAGTTATTGGTTTTGCGGAGCTAGACGGGTTCATAGACACGCCGGTGAAATATTACTCGACGGGCATGTACATGCGGCTTGCGTTCTCGCTCGCCACAGCCGTGCATCCGGATATCCTGGTGCTCGACGAGCTGTTTGCCGGAGGGGATGCTGAGTTCGTAAAGCGTGGCAAGGAACGGATGTATCGGATGATTGATCGCGCAAGCGTGATGATTCTTGTCTCGCACGACGAAAGTCTGCTCCGCTCCTTGTGCAGCCGCTTTATCTGGCTTGACCGCGGACGGATCGTTGCGGACGGTAATGTGAAAGTGCTCGATCGCTATCTAAGTGCTTGAATGGATGCGGGGCTGCACTGGACACGGCGGTTTTACCGGCGGCATCTTGCACGGTATGGCTGGGCCAGGAAGCTTAAGGGGATCGTGGTCCAGGCATGGTTTTGGTATTTGCATGTCCGCCACGTGATGACATGGCGGGTTCGAACGATTTTTGGAAGAAAGGCGTTTTACCAGACGGCACGGGCCATATCTAAAAGCACGATCTTCCCGCTACAACCGATCGCAGCATATCGACAGTCTTTCTGTCCGAGGGTTTTTACCCTGGCGTCGGCTGAGTCCGTGGAGCTACAAATGCCCCAGGTATATCCGGCGCGGTACCGGGATCGCTTTCACCGCCAATCCTGGCAGACAGGAATTCCAGCAGTCGAGGCAGTGGAAGTCTCCGAAGCCGAGATTATGGGTCGATGTGAGTTCATGTTCACGCGGGGGGGTGCCATTCATCACGATTTTTATGATTTTCGGGTTGATCTCCCAGGAGAAGAGATGCATGGCCTGGTGAGCATCGAGACCAGCAAAGGGTTATTGGCGCGTTACGCTAAAGGTCGCGCAGACACCGACGCTGAAGAGGCGATTTCCATACTCGGTTGGCAAATCGCCAACTATGTACATTGGCTAACAGAGTATCTACCGAGGCTCGTGCTCGTGGACGAAATCCTGGAACTCGCACATCTTCCCTTGGCGGTCGATGCGAATTTGCATACGAATATCCTGGAATCGCTGCGCCTCTGTAACGTCCACAATCGCATGTTCATCACCCTTTCGCCTGGCGAGGTCCTGCGGCTGAAACGCGCGGTTTTCATAACACCGACGGCGTATGCGCCTTTCGACCACCGTGACGCCGCCAAGGCAAAGCGAACCGGCGTAACTCCAGACCGGGCAATGTTTGTGCCCCGCGCAGTCCACGCGCTGCGCGACAAGCTTTTGTCAGTCCTAGCGGAAGGGGGAACCGCTGAGGGTGCCTGCCGGCTCTATCTAAGGCGAAATTCGCATTACCGACGAATGAAAAACGCTGAAGAGGTTGAAAGCTTGTTGCGCGCGCATGGTTTCCAGGTCATGGAGCCCGAGCGCCTGTCATTCCTTGAGCAAGTTAGGCTTTTTAGTACAGCTCAAATCATCGTTGCACAGGCGGGGGCCGCACTTGGCAACATGCTTTTTGCGCCTGAGGGATGCCGTGTCATCATCTTGTCCACCTGGTCGCCACACAGCAACTATTACTATTTCTCCAACCTGGCTTCCATCTTGAATCAGCGCTGCATTTACGTTCTGTGCGATGCCGGCGAACTCGAGTGGGGAGTGCACCCAGCCCATCGCAGCCCAAACGTAGATATCCAGCTTTTGGAAAAGGTGATCTCCCATGAAGCAGAAAGTGCCGTTTAGCGATTTGACCTACGAAAAATTTCGCGAACTGGCGAGACGGCAGGACCTCAGCCGCCACGAAAAAGTCGGGTTTCCAGATGACTACCGCGAAGGCAAGGAAGAGCGTATTTTTGCCGATGTGCGACGCAAACTGCGAGCTTTAGACGATACCGGGAAGATCATTCTTGAGATCGGGCCAGGGTGCAGCAAGTTGCCATTGATGTTGATCGCATTGTGCGAAGAACGCAATCACCAGCTGCACCTCGTTGACAGCCCGGAAATGCTCGAACAATTACCAAACAAAGCTTGCGTACACAAATGGCCAGGACGTTATCCTGATGAAGTTGGGGCTTTATTTTCACAGTTCAATGGCAGGGTCGATGCGGTTATCGCGTATAGCGTGATCCAGTATGTATTCCTCGAAGGCAACTTGTGGGATTTTCTCGATCGCAGCTTGTCGCTTCTTGCCGAGGGTGGAGAGCTTTTGTTCGGCGATATTCCCAATGTCACGATGAGAAAGCGTTTCTTCTCCAGTGCCACCGGCCTTGAGTGTCACCGGCGCTTCACCGGACGAAACGACCCCCCCGAGGTGCACTTTAACAAGCCAGAACCCGGCCAGATAGACGACTCGGTCGTGTTTGCCATGCTGGCCCGCGCACGCGCTCAAGGTTTCCATGCCTGGGTATTGCCCCAAGCTGACGATCTCCCCATGGCCAACCGTCGTGAAGACATTCTGATACGGAAGCCATGACAAGATGAAAACACGCAAACTCGTCATCGTGGGTGATTCAGCATTCGCTGAAATTGCCAGGGAGTACTTCGACGTTGATACGGACTACGAGGTGGCGTCTTTCGCCGTGGAGTCCGGGCATCTGAAGCGGAATACGCTTCAGGGCTTGCCTGTCGTATCCTTCGAACAGGTGGAAAGCCTATATCCGCCCAGTGATCATGACATCTTCGTCGCGATCACTTACACCCAGCTCAACCGTCTACGGACACGCCTTGCACGTGCGGCGAAAGACAAGGGTTACCGTCTCGCCACCTACATCAGCCCGCGGGCCTTCGTCTGGCGCAATGCCGAGATAGGAGAACATTGTTTTCTCTTCGAAGACAACACGGTGCAGCCATTCGTCAGGATCGGAAATAACGTGGTGCTTTGGAGCGGCAATCACATTGGACATCATTCCGTGATCAAAGACAACTGCTTCATTTCCTCCCATGTCGTGATTTCCGGTTTTTGCGAAATCGGGGAAAACAGCTTCCTCGGCGTGAACAGCACGATCGCCAACAATCTCACGATCGGACGCGACAACTGGATCGGGCCCGGTGTCACCATCAGCCGCTCCACGGAGCCTGGTGCATTGTTTGGCGCCCCTGAATGTCTCCCATCCAAGGTTTCTTCCTTGCGATTTTTCAAGATCAAGGAGTGACAGCCGTGCAATGGCGCAAGCTAGGCCTCGTCTACCGGCCCGATGGCAGCGAGTCCTGGGCGAAGTCTCACGCGATGGCTCCCACTCCCGTGCGCTTGAGCGAATCTGTGGTGCGGGTTTTCGTCTCGTTCCGCGATGAACGAGGTATTGCGCGTCCCGGGTACGTTGACGTTCTGGCGGAGGATCCGACCCGGGTGATCGGCGTTGCTCGCACGCCGCTTCTCGATCTTGGCCAGCCCGGCACCTTTGACGAGAATGGTGTGCTTTTATGTTCTGTCGTCAACGAAGGCAGCGGACGATGGAAGATGTATTACGTTGGTTTCGAGCTCGGCACCAAAATCCGCTACCGGCTGCTCACCGGTCTCGCCCACAGCACCGACGATGGACGAACCTTCCGGCGAGTCAGCCGTGTCCCCGTGCTGGAGCGCAGCGACAGCGAGCTGTACTTTAGAGGTGGGCCTTGCTGCTTACTTGAAGAAGGCCGTTATCGCCTCTGGTACATAGCAGGCAGCCAGTGGGTTGACATCGATGGCAAACCGATGCCCGTCTATGACATTCGCTACGCGGAATCTGAAGATGGCATGCATTGGCCAGCGGAGGGATCGGTGCAAATTGCAGTTGCCCATCCGGATGAATATGGTTTCGGCCGGCCTTATGTTATCCCGAAACCTGGTGGCGGCTATCGCCTGTTCTATTCGGTGCGACGCAAGTCGTTTCGTGCTTACCGCCTCGGCTATGCGGAGTCCGCTGATGGACGGACATGGCGACGCATGGACGACCGACTCAATCTAGACGTCACACCCGGAAGTTTCGATTCAGAGGCGATCATGTATGCTGCGCCCATCGATATTGATGGAAGGCTGTATGTCTTCTACAACGGCAACGATTTCGGGCGAGACGGCTTTGCAGTTGCCGTCCTGGAGCAGGAATGAACCTTTCGTTGCGTCCCTACCAGCCATCTGATGCGGATGCCTGGGATGCTTTTTGCGCCACCGCTTATCAAGCAACCTTTCTTCATACGCGCCGCTTTCTTTCCTACCATGGCAACCGTTTCCAGGACCTTTCCCTCATTCTTGAAGACGGCGGACGGTGGGTCGGATTGTTTCCGGCGGCGCTGCATCCCGAGGACGCACGCTGCGTGGTAAGCCACCCCGGAATTACCTATGGTGGGCTCCTGCACGCAGGAGCGTTGCGAGGCGAGCGAGCTGTTGAGGCCTTGGCCGCGATTAGGGACTATTTTGCGGCGCATGGTCATTCCAGGCTTGTGTACAAGGCCGTGCCAACGTTCTATCACACCACCCCGGCCCAGGATGACCTCTATGCCCTGTTCAGGCTGGGAGCTGCCCGTGTTCGATGCGACCTGAGCTGCGCCATCGATCTTGCTCGTCGCCTTTCGCCCAGCGAGCGGCGTAGGCGGGGACAAATGAAAGCATTACGCAGCGGAGTTGAGATTCGCGAGGGCTCTGGATTTCTACCTGCGTTGTGGGAAGTGGTGATGGACAACCTGCGACGCAAGCACCGGGTTTCCCCGGTGCACACGCTAGCCGAAATCGCACTCTTGGCGGAGCGTTTCCCGGCTAACATCCGTTGCGTCGTGGCGCTTTGCGCTGAGGAGGTCGTCGCAGGGACTGTGATTTTCTCCACGATGGTAGCGGACCACGCTCAATACATCGCCTCCAGCGAAAGGGGGTACGAAGTCGCCGCGCTCGATGCCGTGTTTGAGCATTGCATCGCCAGCGCAGCCAACAACGGCAAGCGCTGGTTCGATTTCGGAATCAGCACAGAGAACAGCGGTCTCGTACTGAATGAGGGCCTTTACCGCTTCAAGTCGGAATTTGGTGGAGGGGGCTTCATTCATGAATTTTTCGAATTGGCATGGTAGGGCGCTATTATGTCGATCAAGGACTGCCGAATCATCGAGCTTCCGAAGATACAGGATAATCGTGGCAATTTGACATTTATAGAAGCGGGGCGTCATGCCCCCTTCGAGATTAAGCGGGTCTACTACTTGTACGACGTTCCTGGCGGTGCAAGTCGAGCCGGGCATGGGCACAAGAAGCTACACCAATTGATGATTGCGATGTCTGGCAGCTTTGACGTGACCCTAGACGACGGAAGGGAAAGGAAGCTATTTCATCTGAATCGCTCCTATTATGGTCTATACATTCCGCCGATGCTCTGGCGCGATCTTGACAACTTCTCTTCGGGAGCGGTTTGTTTGGTGCTCGCCTCGGATTATTACGACGAGAGCGATTACTTCCGGGACCATGATGAATTTCTGCGTGCCGTCCGCGGAGTGGCCTCATGAGGGTGCCCTTTCTGGATCTGAAGGCGATTCACCAATCCGTGAGGCCAGAACTCGAGGCTGCCTTCCGGCGCATCGTCGACTCCGGCTGGTTCATCCTCGGTCCCGAGCTCGAAGCCTTCGAGTCCGAATTCGCAGCGTACTGCGGTGTCAAGCATTGCGTCGGCGTAGGTAACGGCCTAGAAGCTCTGTACCTGATCTTGCACGCTTACGGCATCGGCCCGGGCGATGAGGTGATTGTGCCTTCGAACACCTTCATCGCGACATGGCTTGCCGTCTCGCAATGTGGCGCAACACCGGTTCCAGTCGAACCCGATCCTACTACATACAATATCGAGCCTGCACACGTCGAGGCTGCAATCACGAGCCGTACGCGTGCCATCATACCAGTGCATCTTTATGGCCAGCCTGTGGACATGGACCCCATAAACGCCATTGGCGAGAAGTATGGTTTAGTGGTAATCGAAGACGCGGCGCAAGCACATGGTGCATGCTACAAAGGACGCCGCGTTGGATCACTATGTCACGCTGCCGGCTTCAGCTTTTATCCCAGTAAGAATCTGGGCGCGCTGGGAGATGGGGGTGCGGTTTTGACCAACGATGCCGAAATTGCAGAAAAGGTGCGACGACTTCGCAACTATGGCTCGACAATCAAATATGAGCATGATCTACAAGGCTTTAATTCACGCCTGGATGAGCTGCAAGCTGCAATATTGCGGGTTAAGTTAGCAAAGCTCGATGAATGGAATAAGCGTCGTACAGAAATCGCTCAATTTTACTTGTCCCGACTCTCCGGATTGGGACTTAAATTGCCCACAGTCCCTGAGTGGGCCGATCCGGTATGGCATTTGTTCGTGATCAAATCTAGTCGCCGATCCTCGCTCCAATCATTTTTGGAGTCGCACGGTATAGGGACAATGATTCACTATCCGCTTCCTCCTCACAAGCAGCTGTGCTATGCCAGTCACGCATGGAGAACGCTATCAATTTCAGAAAAGTTGTCAGAAGAAATTCTCAGTTTGCCTATTTACCCGACGATGAGTTTGAATGATGCATCCTACGTTGTAGATACCATCACGATGTTTTGTGAATTTAACATGCAGAGAGTGCAATGATTTTGCCGGAGACAATAGTTATATCCGGACCGCCACGTTCTGGAGCTGTCAAAACAGGAAATTACCTCGCTGAGCGAAACGTTTGCTGGCGTACTGGAATACTGGGGGTACCTTGAGAACGCGCCATGACAATCCGCATCAAAGACCGGATTGACATAGCTAGCAGGCTAATCGCATCAGGTGCCTTGAACTCTGCGCTCGCGGCTATCCAGGACATAGTCGACCAAGTATTCTGCGAACCGCTGGCGGTCGCTAAAGTATTCGGCTCGCCCGAACTGGATCAACTCTGTCAAGCTATCGGGAGGGCACACCTTAGTCACCTCGGCCTGAGGCAAGAGGTTCAGGGAACACGGAATGCAGACGGCCTTGTCGTTTATCTCGTAAGCAGGTTACAGGAATCGGGCGGCCATACCGCAGCCTTGGCCGATATCATTCGGCTATCCGATGACCGGCAGTCGGTTGTTATGGTGTCCGGTACCTGTGGCAAGACCGACCTGCGTGCATTGAGATCCCGTTTCGCCGGGCTACCGACGGTATCGCTTGAGAAAGCTCCGCGGGGCAGCCATCTTCACAAGCTCGACTGGATCCAGCGGCGATTGCTCGAGATTCGCCCGGAGACTGTCTGGCTCTTCAATCACCATCAGGATAGCGTCGCCATAGCCGCCGTGCAGCCGGATCAGGGGTATCGTGTACGTTTCTATCATCATGGCGACCATCACCTGTGTCTGGGCCTACACCTGCCGTACGCTGAGCATTATGACCCGCATCCAATGGGTTTTTATAACTGCCGCAACACATTGGGTATCAGCAACAATCGGTATCTTCCACTCGTCGTCAGCGATCAGGGGGACAGACCGTCTATTCTTACTTTTATGGAGAATGGTCATTTAGTGACTTGCACCGCAGCAGGCGCCAACAAAGTGGAGGTGCCCTATTTCATCCAGTATGTGGATCTGGTTCCGGAGATTCTCGACCTCACCCGCGGGCGCCACATACATATTGGCAGGCTGACGCCACTCGCGCGCATACGAATTAGCAAGGGGCTCCGACGCCGCGGCATACCTCAGGAGTCATTCATCTATATACCCTACGTTGGCAGCGTTTGGCGCGCTATGCATGAGTACCGGGTCGATCTTTATCTGGCCTCATTTCCCTACGGCGGCGGCCGCACGCTTGTCGAGGTAATGGGATCCGGTACTCCCGTAGTAATCCACAAACACTGCACAAGCAGAATGCTAGGTGGATTCGACATGGCATACGATGGGGCTCCTACCTGGCAGACGCGGGACGAGTTGCATCATATCCTGAGGTCCGTGGACTGCGATTGGCTAACGCGCCAAAGTCGATTGGCACGCGCCCAGTATGAGAAATATCACCGCGCTGAGATATTGGCAAAGGCCCTGGCAAATCCTGTTGGGTTAGAAGTTCCTCAACTAAAAAACTACCAACCAGATCCGACGCTTCAAGCCCTTGAGAAAGGAAGTTTTAAGACTTTGCGAAGACTTGCTTATCGTACGATGTGCCGCGCTTACCGCCGATGGCAAGCGTTGCAGGGGCGTTGGGTTTGAACCGCTCCGGTTTTTCCGGAGACTCCATTTCTTGAGAGGATGGAGTCTATGAACCTCAACGAAGAGGTACTCACCGGAAGCCGAGGAGCGGGCGATTCGGCTGGTCTTCGAGCACGAGGCCGAGTATGAATCCCGGTGGGCGGCAATCGCCTTGATCGCCGCGAAGATGGGATGCACCGCGGAGACGATTTGCAAGCGGGTGCGCCTGGCCGAGCGCGACCAAGGCCGGCTGCGGGAGTAACCAGCGCCGAGCGTGAGCTCCTCAAGCAGCTGGAGCGCGAGAATCGGGTGTTGAGGCGCGCAAGCAAGATATTTAGAGCGCCTGCCGCCGGATCCTCAGCACCGAGAAAATCGCGCCCGGCGCTCGACGACGGCGTTGGCCCGCTGTGACGTTTGCCCTCGATTATCCCGGCTAGCGTTTTGATAAAATTGGAGTTTCCCGCGCGCTTGGCGCCGCGGGCCCCAGGGATAGCGATGCGCATATCGAGCAGGCGCGTGGACGTGCTGCTGGTCAATCCCGGCAGCCGCTCGGCGGTCTACCAGGAGCTGGGCGAATCGCACTCGGCGATCGAGCCGCCCTCGCTCGCGGGCCTGTTCGCGACGTACCTGCGCCGCCACCGCCTCACGGTGGACATCGTGGATGCGCCGGCGCACAACCTCGACCCCGCCGCGCTCGCCCGCGCGATCCACGAGAATTACGAGCCCGCGCTCATCGTGATGGTGGTCTACGGATTCCAGCCCTCGGCCTCGACCCAGAACATGACCGCGGCCGGGCAGGCCTGCGCCGCGCTCAAGGCGCTGCGCGAGGACTGGCCGATCATGATGACCGGCACGCATCCCGCGGCGCTGCCCGAGCGCACGATGCTCGAGGAGAAGATTGACTTCGTGTGCGAGCGCGAGGGGCCGGAGACGATTCTGCTCACCGCGCAGGCGCTCAAGGCGCGCGCAGCCGACTTCTCGAAGATCCCGAGCCTGTGGTATCGCGACGGGGCGGCGATCCGCTCCAACCCCGCCGGCGCTCTGATGGAGGACCTGGACGGCGAGATGCCGGGCGTGGCGTGGGATCTGCTCCCGATGGACAAATACCGCGCCCACAACTGGCACTGCTTCGAGGACCTCGGCCGCCGCTCGCCCTACGTCTCGATGCATACCAGCCTCGGCTGCCCCTACCGGTGCACGTTCTGCTGCATCAACGCGCCCTTCGGCAAGCCCTCCTACCGCCTGTGGTCGCCGGACACCGTGATCCGGGAAATTGACCTCGTGGTGGAGCGCTACGGGGTGCGCAATATCAAGTTCGTGGACGAGATGTTCGTGCTCAACCGCAACCACGTGCTGGGCATCTGCGAGCGGCTGATCGAGCGCGGCCACGACCTCAACATCTGGGCCTACGCGCGCGTGGACACGGTGAAGGACGAATTTCTCGACAAGCTCGCCCGCGCCGGCTTCCGCTGGCTCGCGCTCGGCATCGAGTCGGGCAGCAAGCACGTGCGCGACGGGGTCGAAAAGGGCCGCTTCGGCTCGCCCGAGATCCTCAAGGTGGTGAGGAAGATCCAGGACGCGGGCATCCACGTGATCGGCAACTACATCTTCGGGCTGCCCGACGACACGCACGAGACGATGCGCGAAACCCTCGATCTCGCGCTCGAGGCGAAGTGCGAGTTCGCCAACTTCTATTCGGCCATGGCCTATCCTGGCTCGAAGCTCTACACGATGGCGCTGGAAAGAGGCTGGGAGCTTCCCGACTCCTGGATCGGGTATTCCCAGCACAGCTACGAGACCTTCCCGCTGCGCACCGAGGCGCTCACCAGCGCGGAGGTGCTCCGTTTCCGCGACGCGGCGTTCCACCGCTACTTCACCGACGAGAGCTACCTCGCGCTGGTGCGGCGCAAGTTCGGCGAGGCGGCGGTCAATCACATCCGCGACATGACCAAGATCCGCCTCCGGAGAAAGCTTCTCGAAGCGAATGCGCTGGAGCCGGCGGCGGCGCTCTCGCCATGAGGCGTTCTGCGCTCCCGGCAGCAAGGATGGCCGCCCGGCCTCGTTCCGCCTCCTGTTCCAGGGCGAGCCCGCACGCGCCCCTCTACGCCGAGGAGAGGCGGCGGCGAAGCGGACGGGGCGGCTCCTCGCCTGCTCCCGCAGGCGAGGAGCTCGCGGCCGCATCCCGCGCGCTGCCCATCGCCTTCGGCGGGCGATCGCGATGATCATCACCCGCACGCCGTTCCGCATCTCGTTCTTCGGCGGGGGCACCGACTACCCGGCGTGGTACCTGCGCCATGGGGGCGTGGTGCTCGCCACCACCATAGACAAGTACTGCTACATCAGTTGCCGCTATCTGCCGCCCTTCTTCGAGCACAAGTACCGCATCGTCTACTCGAAGATCGAGAACGTGAAGGCGATCCCCGAGATCCAGCACCCGGCGGTGAAGGCGGTGCTCGACGTCTACGACTGCCGCGACGGCCTGGAGATCCACCACGACGGCGACCTGCCGGCGCGCTCGGGGCTCGGCTCGAGCTCCTCCTTCACCGTGGGGCTGATCAACGCGATCATGGCGCTGCGCGGCAAGTACATCTCCAAGGAGGAGCTCGCGAGCCAGGCGATCCATGTCGAGCAGCAGGTCATCCGGGAGCACGTCGGCTCGCAGGACCAGGTCTCCGCGGCCTTCGGCGGCTTCAACCGCATCGAGTTCCGGCGCGACGGCTCGTTCGACGTCGCTCCGATCGTGCTGCCCCCGGAGCGGCTCGCGCTGCTGCAAAGCCATCTCATGCTCTGCTTCACCGGGCTCGCGCGCACCGCCTCGGAAGTCGCCAAGTCCAAGATCGAGAATCTCGACAAGCACGCGCAGGAGCTCGACCGCATGAAGGCGATGGTGGACGAGGCGATCTCGGTGTTGCAGTCGAGGAGCGCTCCGATCGAGGATTTCGGGCGGCTGCTGCACGAGAGCTGGATGCACAAGCGCCGGCTCTCCGATCTGGTTTCCACCGGCGAGATCGACCGCCTGTACGAAGTCGCGCGCGCCGCCGGGGCGATCGGCGGCAAGCTCCTCGGGGCGGGCGGCGGCGGTTTCCTTCTGCTGTTCGTGCGCCCCGAGCACCAGAAGGAGGTCCGGGAGAAACTCTCGCACCTCATCCACGTTCCGTTCCGCTTCGAGAGCTCGGGCAGCCGCGTCGTGCTCTACCAGCCGAACGGGCTGTGAGCGGGCGCTCGAGGACGGCTGCGATGTTCCCGCTTGCGGTTGCAGGCCTTTGCGGATGATGGACAAGGACGCGCCGATTTACGTCGCCGGGCACCGCGGGCTGATCGGATCCGCGTTCGTGCGCCGGCTCGCGCACGCGGGCTATCGCAACGTGATCGTGCGCAGCCGCGCCGAGCTCGATCTCGCCGATCGCGGCGCGGTGCTGGCGTTCTTCGAGCGGGTGCGCCCCCGGGTGGTGGTGCTCGCCGCGGGGCGGGTCGGCGGGATCCTCGAGAACATGAGGCGGCCCGCGGAGTTCATCCTGGACAACCTCCGCATCGAGATCAACGTGCTCGAGGCCGCGCGCCTGGCGCGCGCCGAGCGCGTGTTCTTTTTCGCCTCCTCCTGCATGTACCCGCGCGACTGCCCCCAGCCCATGGCCGAAGCGCACCTGCTCGGCGGGCGGCCCGAGGAGACGAGCCTCCCGTACGCGATCTCCAAGCTCGCGGGCCTGCAGGCGTGCCTCGCGCTCAACCGGCAGTACCGCGACACGCTCTACATTCCGGTGATCCCCAACAGCGCCTACGGCCCGAACGACAATTTCGACCCCGATTCGGCGCACGTGCTCGCCGCGCTGATCCGCAGGTTCCACGACGCCAAAACGGCGGGCGAGCGCGAGGTGGTGCTGTGGGGCAGCGGGACGCCGCGGCGCGAATTCGTGCACGCCGACGACGTCGCCGACGCCTGCCTGTTCCTGATGGACGCTGCGCTCGCGCCGGAGCAGTTGCCGCTCAACATCGGCACCGGCGCCGATCACTCGATCCGGGAGCTCGCGCAGATCGTCGCGCAGGCGGTCGGCTACGCCGGCGGCGTGAGGTGGGATGCGAGCCGGCCCGAGGGCGCGCCGCGCAAGCTCCTCGACTGCTCGCGCCTGCGCGGGCTCGGCTGGAGCGGGCCGAAGGTGAGCCTCGCGGAAGGCGTCCGCAGCACTTACCATTGGTTCCTCGGCCGCAGCGCCGGCCGCGCGCGGTGAGCCAGCGGGCGGCGATCATGGCGCGGGCTCGCTGAGCAAGGGTTTCCGGATTTCGGGATGGGCATCCGCTACGCTTACACCGGAACGGGCTTCCGGGACTGGACGCGGCGCCTCGGGGACTACGAGCGCGGCTTCCTGCTCGGCCTCTACCGCTCGATGCTGCGCATCCGCATCGTCGAGGAGGAGATCGAGAAACGCTACCACGAGGACCGGATGAAGACACCGATCCATCTCGTGATCGGGCAGGAGGCGACCTCGGTCGGCTGCTGCGCCGCGCTCCGCGACTCGGACCAGCTCTACAGCAGCCACCGCACCCACGGCAACTATCTCGCGAAGGGCGGCGACCTCAAGGCGATGCTCGCGGAGATGTTCTGCCGCGCCACCGGCTGCGTCGGCTCGCGCGGCGGCTCGATGCACCTCATAGACAAGAAGGTCGGCATGGCAGGCACCTCCGCCATCGTGGGGGGGGCGATCCCGATTGCGACCGGAGCGGCGCTCGCGGCGAAGATGCAAGGGCTCGACCGCGTGTGCGTGGTGTTCCTCGGGGAGGCGGGCGTCGAGGAGGGAGTGGCCTCCGAGAGCCTCAACTTCGCGGCGCTCAAGCAGCTGCCGGTCGTCTTCTTCTGCGAGAACAATTTCTATTCCGTGCAGTCTCCGCTCTCCGCGCGCCAGCCCCCGGCGCGCGTGATCTGGAAGTGGGCCGCCTCCTACGGCATGCCGGCGGTGCAGGTGGACGGCACCAACGTGCTCGCGGTCTACGAGGCGAGCCGGGAGGCGGTCGCGCGCGCGCGCGCGGGCGGCGGGCCGACCTTCATCGAGGCGCCGGTCTACCGCTTCCGCGCCCACGGCGGTACCGGCGACGACAGCGCGAGCGGCTACCGCGACGTCGCGGAGCGGGAGCTGTGGGAGAGGCACTGCCCGATCGCCACCTACTACCGCTTTCTGGAAGGCGCAGGGCTGATCAGCGCGCGCGAGGAGCAGGCGATGCGCAGCGAGATCCTCGCCGAGACCCTCGCCGCCTTCGACTACGCCGAGGCGAGCCCCGAGCCGCAGGAGGCCGACCTCTATCGCAACGTCTATGCGCCCTGAATCATCCATCGCCGAGGGCCAATCGAGGGCGCCGCACATGAAACCGAGGTCCGATCCGCGGTTCACGGTTCACGCTCCACGCTATCCGCATGCCCTGGGATGAAAGCCTGATCAGCCGGCTGGTGTACGAGGCGCCCGACCCTGCCGAGGGGCGGGTGCTGGGCTATGCCGCGGCGATCAACGAGGCGCTCGCGCTCGCGCTCGAGCACGACCCCTCGGTGTTCGTGCTCGGGCAGGGCGTGGACGATCCGAGCGCGATGTTCGGCACCACGCGGGGGCTGAAGGAGCGGTTCGGAGCGGCACGCGTGTTCGACACGCCGCTCTCGGAGGAAGGGATGATGGGGGTGGCGACGGGGGCGGCGATGAACGGCATGCGCCCGGTGTACATGCACAACCGCCCGGACTTCATCCTGCTCGCGATGAACCAGCTCGTCACCCACGCCGCCAAGATCCATTTCATGGACAACGGCCAGACCCGCGTGCCGATGGTGGTGTGGGCGGCGATCGGGCGCGGATGGGGCTCGGGCGCGCAACACTCGCAGGCGATCCAGGGGATGCTGCTCGGCGTGCCGGGGCTCAAAATCGTGATGCCGAGCACGCCGTTCGACGCCAAGGGCCTCATGCTCGCCGCGATCGAGGACAACAATCCGGTGCTGATCTTCGAGCACCGCTGGCTGATGAAGAAGGAGGGCGTGGTGCCGGAGGGCTTCTACACCGTGCCGATCGGCAGGGGCGTCTACCGCCGGCGCGGGAGCGATCTCACCATCGCCGGCGCCTCGCACACCCTGGAGCTCGCGCTGCAGGCGGCGAACCGGCTCGCCGCCGAGGACGGCATCGAGGCGGAGGTGATCGATCTGCGCACGGTGAAGCCGCTCGACGAGGCGATCGTGGAAGAATCGGTGCGCAAGACGGGGCGACTGCTCGCGGTGGATACGGGCTGGGCGATCGGCGGGCTGTGCGCGGAGCTGGGTTGCCTCGCCGCGGAGAAATGGTTCCGGCACCTGCGCGCGCCGGTCGCGCGCGTGGGGCTGCCCGACGTGCCCGCGCCCGCCGGCTATGCGCTCGAGCAGTACTACTACCCCGACGCCGGGCGCATCGCGCGCGTCATCCGCGAGATGTGCGGCAGGTAGATGTTCTACGATCTCGCCAGCAGCTCCTGGGGGCCGGAGGAAATCGAGGCCTTGCAGCGGGTGATCGCCTCCGGGCGCTTCACCATGGGCGAGCAGGTGGCCCGCTTCGAGGAGGCGTTTTGCGCGAAGTTCGGCGTGCGGCACGCCGTCATGGTGAACTCGGGGTCGGCGGCGAATCTGATCGGAGTGGCGGCGCTGTTCTACGTGAAACACCGCCCCCTCGCGCGCGGCGACGAGGCGATCGTGCCGGCGATCTCCTGGGCGACCACCTACTATCCCCTGCAGCAGTACGGGTTGCGGCTGCGCTTCCTCGACGTCGAGCTCGACACGCTCAACCTGGACGTCGCGCGGCTGGAGGAGGCGCTCACGCCCCGCACGCGCCTGGTGGTGGCGGTGAACATCCTCGGCAACCCGTGCGCGCTCGACGTGCTGCGCGCCTTCTGCGACCGGCACGGCCTCTATCTCCTCGAGGACAACTGCGAGTCCATGGGCGCATCGCTCGCGGGGCGGGCCGCGGGCACCTTCGGCGACGTCGGCACTTTCAGCTGTTTCTACTCGCACCACATCTCGACCATGGAGGGCGGGGTGCTCGCCACCGACAGCACCGAGATCGCGCACCTCGCGCGATCGCTGCGCGCGCACGGCTGGACGCGCGACCTGCCGCAGGACAGCCCCCTCTTCGAGAGCCGCGGCGACGATTTCTACGAGGCCTACCGCTTCATCCTGCCCGGCTACAACGCGCGCCCGCTCGAGCTCTCGGGCGCGGTCGGGGTCGAGCAGCTCAAAAAGCTCGACGCCATGGTCGAGGCCCGCAGGCGCAACGCCGCGCTGTTCCAGCGGCTGTTCGCGGGCGACCGCCGCTTCATCCTCCAGCGCGAGCACGGCAGGAGCTCCTGGTTCGCCTTCACCCTCATCCTGCACCCGGAGATCGGCGTCGGGCGCGCGCCGGTGCTCGCCGCGCTCAAGCGCGCGGACATCGGCTACCGCATCATCACCGGCGGCAATTTCCTGCGCCACGATGTCATCCGCTACTTCGACTACGAGCGCGTGGGCGAAATGCGCAACGCGGATCTCGCGCACGACCGCGGCTTCTTCGTCGGCAACCACCCGCGCGACCTCGCCCCGCAGCTCGAGCGGCTGCGCGAGGTGCTCGACGCCGCAGCGCGCTGATGAGCCCGCCGCCGATGAACTCCGATACAACCGATCGCTTCCCAGCCACCGCGCGCGCCGAGCCCGTCGAGCGTCCCGTAACGGGGCTCGCCGCGTTCTGCCGCGTCCTGCGCCCTGCGCGGCGAAAAGGCGCCACTGGCGGTGGCCGCGGAAATCGCGGCGTTCGCGCAGGCAAGACGATCCCATGCTAGGCGCTGCTCGTCCCGGTGTGCTCCGCGGCGGGATTCGGGCCCCTCATCGCCGCTGCCCGGGTTCACCGCTTTTTTAGTCGTTCGGATCCGGAATGGAAGCGATCGTGCTCGCCGGCGGCCTCGGAACGCGGCTGCGCAGCGCGGTGCCCGAGCTGCCCAAGCCGATGGCGCCTGTCGCCGGCCGCCCCTTCCTCGAATACCTGCTCGACTACTGGATCGGCCAGGGCGTCACCCGCTTCATTCTCTCGGTCGGCTACCGCCAGCAGGCGCTGCGGGAGCATTTCGGGGGCGCCTATCGCGCCGCCGGCATCGCCTACGCGGGAGAGGAGCAGCCGCTTGGCACCGGCGGCGGGCTGCGGCTCGCCTGCGGCCTGCTCGCGGGCCCCGGACCGTTTCTGGTGCTGAACGGCGACACCTATTTCGAGGTGCCGCTCGAGCAGCTCGTCCGCTTCCACCGCGCGCACCGCGCCGAGGCCACACTCGCGCTGTTCCGCAGCCCGCAGCACGGGCGCTACGGGGCCGTGCGGCTCGGGGAGCAGGGCGAGATCCTGTGCCTGGAGAGCGCGGGAGGAAAGGCAGGGGGGCTCGCCAACGGCGGCGTCTACCTCATGGAGCGGGGCCTGCCCGAGGGCGGCCCGTGGCATCCCGGCTCGGCGCTCTCGCTCGAGGACGATATACTGCCCCACGCGCTGGCCGGCGGGCGGCGCATCTGCGGCATGGTGTGCGCGGGGCGCTTCCTCGACATCGGGCTGCCGGAGGACTACGCGCGCGCCGCCCGCATGCTCGCCGGCGAGCCGTGAGATTTTCCCGGACACCGCGGTCTATGACGACAGGTCCTGTTCTGCCGCCCTCTTTTTCAAGGAGGCGCGGATGCGAGGCGGAGGGGGCGGTTGCGCGGGCATTCTCGCTCGCGCCATCGCGTTCGCCAGTGCGGGCACCCCGTCCGTCCCGCGGCGCCGCATCGCCGCGAGCGCTCGCCGGCTCGGGCGGGTGGTCCTCGAAACCCCGGGCCGCCCTCCGGCAGGAGGCGAATTCCTCTGGTCGTGCGCTTCTGGCCATTCCGTCGCGAGGCCGATAAATGGGTTATCGAATACTGGTCACCGGCGGCGCGGGCTACCTCGGCTCGATCCTGGTGCCCGAGCTGCTCGCCGCGGGGCATCACGTCACCGTGCTCGACAATTTCATGTACCGCCAGAACAGCCTGGCGCACGTCTGCCACCATCCCCGCTTCGAGGTGGTGCGAGGCGACGTGCGGGTGGAGGCGACCGTGCTGCCGCTGCTGCGGCAGGCCGACATCGTCATTCCGCTCGCCGCGCTGGTGGGCGCGCCGCTGTGCGCGCGCGACCCGGTGGGGGCGACCACCACCAACCACGACGCGATCCTGATGATGCTGCGGCACGTGAGCCCGCACCAGCGCATCCTCATGCCGACCACCAACAGCGCCTACGGCAGCGGCGAGGGCGGCAATCCCTGCACCGAGGACTCGCCGCTGCGCCCGATCTCGCACTACGCGATCGAGAAGGTGCGGGTCGAGCAGGCGCTGATGCAGCATCCGAACGCGGTGAGCTTTCGCCTCGCCACGGTGTTCGGCATGTCCCCGCGCATGCGCATTGACCTTCTGGTGAACGACTTCACCTACCGCGCGGTGCACGACCGCTTCGTGGTGCTGTTCGAGGCCGACTTCAAGCGCAACTATATCCACGTGCGCGACGTCGCGCGCGCCTTCCTCCACGCCATAGAGCACTACGAGAAGATGAACGGTCAGATCTTCAACGTCGGGCTCTCCGAGGCCAACCTCTCGAAGCGGGAGCTGTGTCAGCTCATCCAGCAACAGATCCCCGAGTTCACCTTCGTCGAGGCCCCGGTCGGGCGCGATCCCGACCAGCGCAACTACATCGTCTCCAACGCCAAGATCGAGGCGACCGGCTACCGCCCGCGGTTCTCGCTCGAGGACGGCATCCGCGAGCTGATCAAGGGCTACACGATGATCCGCAACACGGTGTACGGCAATCTCTAGCCGGCATGTTTCACGACTGCCGCCGCCCACGCAGCCCGTGAAGTTCATCAAGCGCAGCGCGCGCCCCAGCCCCAAGCTCAGCCTGATCCTGCTCGACTGGAGCGTGCGGGAGAGCTTCCATCTGCTGCACTACCTCGGCCAGCAGGACGTGGCGCGCGACACTTTCGAGGTGCTGGTGATCGAGTACTACTCCCGCGTCTCGGAAGCGGTCCGCCGGTTCGAGTCCGAGGTGGACACCTGGCTGCTGCTCGAGATGCCCGAGGACTGCTACTATCACAAGCACCTGATGTACAACGCCGGGATCCTCCTCGCGCGCGGCGAGCTGTGCGTGATCTGCGATTCCGACGCGATGGTGAAGCCGGGCTTCGTCCGCGCGATCCTCGAGGCGTTCGAGCGCGAGCCGGGCATCGTGCTGCATCTCGACCAGTTCCGCAACAACCGGCGCGATTTCTACCCCTTCAATTACCCGAGCTTCGAGGAGGTGGTAGGCGAGGGCTGCATCAACAACGCCGGCGGCCGCACCACCGGCGTGCTCGACGAGAGGGACCCGCTGCATTCCCGCAACTACGGCGCCTGCATGTGCGCGCGGCGCGCCGATCTCATCCGTATCGGCGGCGCCGACGAGCACGTGGATTTCGTCGGCCACATCTGCGGTCCCTACGACATGACCTTCCGCCTGGTGAACAGCGGCCGGCGCGAGCTCTGGCATCCGGACGAATTCCTCTACCATACCTGGCATCCGGGGCAGGCCGGCGTGGACAATTACCTCGGTCCGCACGACGGGCGCCACATGTCCACGACCGCGCTCTCCGCGCTCGCCTCCCGCAGGGTGCGGCCGCTGCTGGAGAACCCCGCCATCCGGCGGCTGCGCGAGGGCGCAAAAGCGCCCCCCGAGGCGCTGCTCGATCTGCTGATCCGCGCCGACGGTCCGCGGCAATGGCGCCGCTCGGTGCTCGAAAGCGGCGCGGCGGAGCCGCACTGCGACGAGCACAATCTGCACATCGGCTACCATCGGGGCTACGCGCTCTACCGGGACGGCGCAGCGTTCTACGCCCACCTCGCGATCGAGGAAAACCGCGGCCGCGGCGCGCAGCACTATTCCCGCTACGCCGAGGCGCCCTCGCTCGCGGCCGTGCGCGCCCGCGTTGATGCGCTCGCCGGAGCGCGGACCGCGGCCACGCTGGCGCTCGCGCGGCTGCTCGTGCTCGGCTGGCAGGTGGCCTTCCATGCGCTGCGCCGCTGGAGGAGGCGCGCGGGGCGCCCGCTGGCCGCGAACGCGGGGGCGATGCGCTCGCCCGCGGGGCTCGCCGCGCTGCTGCGCTTTCGCCTCGCGCAGCTCTCCGCCGAGCGCCGGGCGCTGACGGCCTCGATCGCGGACCTCGTGCCCAATCTGCACGCCGCCGCCGAGCGCGGCATCGCACCGCGCCTGGTGGTGGAGGACCGCAGGACGGAGTTCATTCTGGGACTGCTGCGCGCGCTCGGCGCGATCCCGCCCCTGCGCCTGGAGCGGGCGGAATCCTGCGGCGAGCTCGAGCGCATCGTCGCGCAGCAGGCCGAGCGCGCCGAGCCGCGGCGCCTGATCCTCACTCGCAACCTCTACTGCCGCTGTTATCCCTCGATCGCGGGGCACTACCTCGGCGGCGGGTTCACCGTGCTCTGAGGCGGCCGACCGCGCGCGCCGAGTCGAGCCCTGGGAGATCCACATGACGCCTTCTAGAAGCCTGCCGCAGCTCGCCGAGCTTTTCCTGCTGCTCGTGCGCAGAGAGCTCAAGGCGCGCTACAAGAACCGCTATCTCCTCGGCTACGTGTGGGCGCTCG
This sequence comes from Burkholderiales bacterium, assembly GCA_035574195.1. Classification (GTDB taxonomy): domain Bacteria; phylum Pseudomonadota; class Gammaproteobacteria; order Burkholderiales; family SG8-41; genus SG8-41. Next base: position 26,853 of record DATLZE010000165.1, read on the forward strand.
CCACCACGTTCGCGCTCGCCTTCGTGTTCTGGATCGCCTTCAAGATCGTGATGCGCTTCGAGATGGAGAACTACTCGGTGTACCTGCTCACCGGCATGTTCCCCTGGGCGTGGCTGAGCGGGGCGATCACCGGCGGGGCGCGCAGTTTCCTGCTCAACGCGCCGCTGGTGCGGGAGATCGAGCTGCCGCGCGCCGTGCTGCCGCTCGCGAGCGTCGCGCAGGAGATGGCGCATTTCGTGCTCGCCCTGCCGGCGCTCGCCGCCTGGGTGGTGCTCGCGGGCGGCTACGAGGCGAGCCCCGCCTGGCTGTGGCAGATCCCGTTCCTGCTGGCGCTGCAGGCGGCGTTCGTCTATCCGCTCGCGCTCGCGTGCGCGCTGGTGAACGCCTGGGTTCGCGACCTGGAGCAGCTGCTCGGAATCGGCCTGCTGCTGCTGTTCTTCGCCACCCCGATGGTGTACCCGGTTGCGCTCGTGCCCGAGCCGCTGCGGCCCTATTTCGAGCTCAATCCCCTGCATGCGCTGATGCAGTCGTGGCGTTCGGTGCTCATCCACGGCACGCTCGAGGCGGGCGATGTCGCCTACGCCGCGGGGTTCGCCGCGGCGGCCGCCGCGCTCGCCTGGCTGCTCTACCGGCGGCTCGCCCCGCGCATCGGGGAAGTGGCATGACCCCCGCGGTGGCGTGCGCGGACCTGTGGAAGTCCTTCCCCCCGCGCCGCGCGGAAGGCCCGGAGGGGCTGCCGCTGCCCCCGGGCGCACGCCGAGCGGGGCGCGGCGCGCGCCGCTGGGCGCTCGCCGGGGTGAACCTGAGCCTCGCGCCGGGGCGCGCGCTCGGCGTGCTCGGGCAGGAAGGCAGCGGCAAGACGACGCTGCTCTCGGTGCTGCTGGGGACAGTGCGGCCCGACCGCGGGCAGGTGAGCGTGCGCGGGCGCGCGGCGGCGCTCTTCGAGCTGGGGGCGGGTTTCGACCCCGGCCTCACCGGGCGCGAGAACGTGTTCCTCTACGGCGCGCTGCTCGGCATGCGGCTGAGCGAGGTGCGCGAGCGCTACGCGCGCATCGCCGAGTTCGCCGGAATCGAGGGCGAGCTCGAGCGCCCGTTGCGCGCCTATCCCGCGGGCTGGATCGCGCGGCTGCGCTTCTCGGTGCTCATCCATTCGCCGGCCGAGGTGCTGCTCATAGACGAGCGGCTCGCGGTGGGCGATGCGCGCTTCCGGGAGCAGTGCTTGCAGGCGTTGCGCGAGTTCAAGCGGCGCGGCGGCGCGCTGATCCTCGCCTCCCGCGACGCGGGGGAGCTCGCGGAAATCTGCGACGATGCCCTCGTGCTCGATTGCGGGCGCGTCGCGGACGCCGGCCCGGCGGCGGAAGTGCTCGCCCGCTACGGGGCACGGATCGCGCAGCAGGAGGGCGCGGGAGGCGGCGGCGCGCAGGCGCTGATCTCGCTGCTGCTGCCCACGCGCCGGCGCCCCGAGTGGCTGCGCCGGTTCCTGGAGAGCGTGCTCGCGCGCAGCGAGCGGCCGCAACGCGTGGAAGTCGTCGTCTACGCGGACGAGGACGATCCCCAGAGCCACGGCTCGCGGGTGGAAGGGCTCGAAGTGCGCACCCTGGTCGGGCCGCGCGCCTCGATGGGCGACTACAATACCGCCTGCCTCGAGCGTTCGCGCGGGGAAATCGTGATGCTGGTGAACGACGACATCGTGATCCAGACGCGGGGCTGGGATCGCAAGCTGCGGCAGATGCACGCGGCGGTGCCCGACGGCATCTACCTCGCCTACCCCAACGACCTGTTCAAGGGGCGCGGCCTCTGCGCTTTTCCGGTGCTCTCGCGCCGCACCTGCGAGTTGCTCGGCGAGCCCTTCCCGCATGTCTACCGCGGTGCGTTCATAGACTATCACCTGCTCGACATCTTCAAGCGGCTGGAGGCCCTCGGCCATGCCCGCCTGATCTACCTCGAGGATGTGATCTTCGAGCACATGCACTACCGCACCGGCAAGGGCGAGTACGACGATGTCTACCGCGCGCGCGCGCGCTTCGCCGACGACGACACGTT
>DATLZE010000166.1:0-12967 GCA_035574195.1 Burkholderiales bacterium
GGCTCGCCTACTTCAGCGGCCACACCGTCGAGAGATACTTCCAGTTGATGAAGTAGTAGAGCACGAACGCGGTCAGGAACACGAGCGCCAGCACGAAAGTGCCCGGTGCCGCCCAGGCGTGCACGCTGCCGTGCGCGCGCAGCGCAGCGCCTGCGGGCTGCGCCGGCGCGCTCGCCATGCCCTCGGCCACGCGCACCAGTCTAAAGTCCGGCGTCGCGATCCGCTTGCCGAGGAATACCGAGTGCACGACGACCAGCAGGTACATCGCGCCTCCCACGACCGCGAGCAGCCCTCCGATGCCCATCAGCGCCATCATCAGGTGGGCCATGCCCGGGAATTCGAACCCGAGCGAATTGCCCGCAAAAGTGATGTCCCAGTGCCGCCGCGGCACCCCGAGCGTGCCGGCACCCATCATGAAGAGCGAGACCATGGTCATGCCGAGCCCGAACACGTAGGGCTGCCACTGGGCGATCTTCGGGAACGAGAGCTCGCGCCGGAAGATCGCCGGGATCACGAAATAGGTGACCGCCATGAAGGCGAGAGTGGTGCCGAGCACCACGGTCGCATGGAAATGCCCGGGCACGTAGGTCGTGTTGTGCATGATGAGATTGAGCTGCTCGGTGCCCATGATCACGCCCGAGATGCCCCCGAGGAAGCCGAAGCCGAGCAGGGAAATGAACATCCCCGAGAACACCGGATTGCCCCACGGCGCCTTCCTCAACCACTCGAACAGCCCCTTGTTGTAGCCCTTCTCGCGCTGCGTGACCTCGATCGCGCCCGGCACCGTCAGCCCGTGCACCATGGAAGCGAGCACCGCGAGATAGATCGCGTAGCTGGTGTTGAGGATCTTCCAGTTGGAGGTGAGCCCCGGGTCCACCAGCAGGTGGTGCGCGCTCGCGATGGTGATGAAGAGGATGTAGAGCAAGAACGCGAGCCGGCTCACCTTCTCGCTCATCGGCTTCGCTCCGAAGATGATCGCGGCAACTGCGTACCATACCGCGACGTGGGCCGAGACGTTGATCTGCTGCGAGGAATGCCCGAACGCCCACCACACCGCGCGATACATCAGCGAATCGATGTGATCCACCAGTCCGATGGACCACAGGAAGGTGGGAATCAGGATGATCGCGCCGCTCGCGATGGTGAAAACGGCGATGATCGCCGCCGTCACCGCGCCGAAGGTCACCAGCGGAATGGAGCCGTTGTAGGTGCGCTCCTGCTGGCCGATCACCAGCGTGCCGAAGAAGATGAAGCAGGCGACGAGCGCCCCCACGGCGAAGAGGATGAGCCCGAGGTAGAAGTCGGGGGTCGCCTGCATCGGGGCGTAGGAAGTGAACATCACGCTCGAGCCGCCGCGCAGCACGGCGACGTTGTTGATCACGGCGCCCGCCACCATCAGCCCGAACCCGGCCCATGCCACACGCGGGGCGGCGAGCCGGCAGCCGAGCAGGATCGAGCTCGCAAAATAGAGAATGGCGACCTCGAAGAAGATGATCCAGAACACCAGCATGTTGAGCCCGTGCCCGGTGAGCGCCAGGTAGTACCAGTCGGGCGGGAGCAGGTGGATCGCCTGCCAGCGCGTGAGCGTCACCAGCAGCGCCAGCACGCCGCCCGCGAGCAGCGACACCACCGCGGCGACCGCGTTCGCCTTGATCAGGGACTCGGCCGGCTGGTGCACCTTGAGGCCGGTCATCGGGCAGTCACGAAACATCCGGTTCACGGCCATGATCGCTTCCCCCTATTTTTTCCCGGCGACGACGTAGAGTCGGCTCGCCATCGTGTGATGGTTGATGCCGCAGTACTCGTTGCAGATGATGTTGTAGGTCCCGGCCCGCGTCGGCTGCACCTGCAGGATGTGCTCGTAGCCGGGATGAACCTGGATGTTGATGTTCTCGGGCTGCAGCGAGAAGCCGTGCAGCCAGTCCATGGACATGAGATGCAGCCGGTAGGTCTGCCCTTCCTCGAGCTCGAGCATCGGCCACCACTGCCACAGCCGCGCGATGAGATAGACGTCACCGCCGGCGGGCGGCCGCACCACCGGGATCGTCAGCTCGACATCGCCCACCTTGTGCGTCTCGTCGCGCACCTTGTACCGGTCCACCATCGCCTGGGTCTTGGCGGTGAACGCCTCGGGCGTGTTGCGATAGGCCTCGTTCGCGAGGTTCTGCTTACCGAACACGTGCCAGTAGGGCATCATCAAGAACATGAACACGCACCAGATGAAGGCCACCGTGATCCAGGTGATCTCGAGCGGCTCGATCGGCTGCCTCCACCAGACGCGTTGTTCGGGCGGCTGTATCGCGCTCATCGTCCGTTCTCCTTTTCGGCTGCGGCGGCTGCGCCGTTACTTGGCGATCGGGATGCCGACAATCTCCATCACCCCCCAGATCAGGTACAGCACCGTCGGCACGACGACCCCGAGGAAGAGCAGGATGAACGGGTTGTCGAGCAGTTGCTGCATCGCAGGAATGCCTTCCTCGAGCTCGTCCAGCTCGGCGCCGCCGGGGGCGCGGGGAACCTCTGCCATGAATGCCTCCTTGTGTGCTCTGGCGCGGCGCGGTGCCCGCCCGCGCGTGGCTGCCAATTTAAACAGGCGCTTCCCCGGATTATTTGATTCAGATCAACCTTTCTGAAGAAACAGGCGGCGCGGCAGCGGCAGCGAAGCGGTTACAATTCCCGACTTTCGCGCACTCCCGCGCTGGATGGCACGATGAATTCCGCTGCGACTCCCCCTCGCGCCGCGCCACCGTCCGCGCAGCGGGCGGTCGCGGCCTGGCTCATCGCCTGCTGCGCGCTCGTCTTCGCGATGGTGGTGGTGGGCGGGCTCACGCGCCTCACCGAATCCGGCCTCTCGATCGTGGAATGGCAGCCGATCTCCGGCGTCCTGCCTCCGCTCGGCGATGCGGACTGGCGGGAGCTGTTCGAGAAGTACCAGCGCACGCCGCAGTATCAGCAGGTCAACCGCGACATGAGCCTGGAGGAGTTCAAGGGCATCTTCTGGCTCGAGTACTTCCACCGGCTGCTCGGGCGCCTCGTCGGGCTCGCGTTCCTGCTCCCCTATCTCTATTTTCTCGCGCGCCGCCGGCTCGAGCGCGGCCTCGCCTGGAAGCTCGCGGGCGTGTTCGCGCTGGGAGCGGCGCAGGGCGTCCTCGGCTGGCTGATGGTGGCGAGCGGGCTCGTCTCGGAGCCGCGCGTCTCGCACTTGCGGCTGACGGCGCACCTTGCGCTCGCCTTCGCGATCTACGCGGCCATGCTCTGGATCGCGCTCGATCTGCTGCTCGGGCGCGGCGCGCCGCAGGCCCGGTCCGTGCGCGGGCGGCTAGCGGCGCCCGCCTGGACGGTGACCGGGCTCGTCGCTTTCATGGTGCTCACGGGAGGGCTGGTGGCGGGGCTGCGCGCAGGGCGCGCCTACAACACCTTTCCCCTGATGGACGGGCACCTCGTGCCGCCGGAAGCCTTCTTGCTCGAGCCCTGGTGGAAGAACTTCTTCTACAACATGGCGACGGTGCAGCTCGACCACCGGCTCGGCGCCTATGCCCTGCTCGCCGCAGTGGCCTGGCTGTGGGTGCGCGCGCTGCGCCTCGACGTCCCGCGCAGCGTGCGCGCGCTCGCGCACCTGCTCGCCGCCGCCGTGCTGGCGCAGGCAGCGCTCGGCGTCTCGACGCTGCTCGCCGGGGTGCCGATCGCGCTCGCCACCCTGCATCAGGCGGGCGCGCTCGTCGTGCTGACCGTCGCGCTCGTGCTCGCGCACCGGATCGCGCCCCCCGCGCCGGGACGCTGAACCGGCCGGGGCTCGCCCGCCCGCGCCACCGCTACAAGTAAAGATCCCGGCGCGAGGCGGGTAGCTCGTTGCACGCGCCGCGCGCGAAGAGCACCTGGAAGAGCTGCAGCGAACCGGTAGTGAAGGCGGCGATCGCGCCCGCGAGGTAGAGGTCCCAGGCGCGCACGAACGCCGCACCGCGCGAGGCGCGCGCGCCCTCGGCCGCCGCCTGGAAGCGCGCGCGCCAGTGGCGCAGCGTCTCGGCGTAGTGCAGGCGCAGATTCTCGACGTCGAGCACGCTGAAGTCGTATGGCTCGAAGATCGCCATCATCTGACCGAGGGAGGGCGGCTGCGCGCCGGGAAAGATACGCCGCTCGATCCAGCTATTCATACGCCCCGGGCGGTTGCGGCCGATGGTGTGGATCAGCCCGAAGCCGCGGGGAGCGAGCGTGCGGTCGATCACCGCGCCGAGCGCCGCGTAGTTCTCGGGCCCCACGTGCTCGAGCATGCCGACCGAGACGAACGCATCGCAGTGGCCGCGGATCGTGCGGTAGTCGTCCTCCACGTATTCCACGCGATCGGCGAGTCCCTCGGCGCGGGCCCGCTCGCGCGCGTAGCGCACCTGCTCGCGCGAGATGTTCCAGGCGCGCACTCGCACGCCGTACTCGCGCGCCATGAACAGAGCGAATCCGCCCCAGCCGCATCCCGCCTCGAACACCTGCTGGCCGGCGCGCAGCCTGAGCTTGCGGCAGATGTGGTGCATCTTGGCGCGCTGCGCCGCCTCGAGCGTCATTCCGGGCTCGGGAAAATAGGCGCAGGTGTACTGCATCGCCTCGCGGTCGAGCCACTGCGCATAGAAGTCGTTGCCGAGGTCGTAGTGGTGATGGATGTTCTCCCGCGCCGCGGCGATCGAGCGCGCGCGCGGGGCGCGGTCGCGCCACAGCCAACCGAGCAGCCGGTGGGCGCCCTGGCCGGCCTCGATCGCGCGGTAGCCGCGCTCGAGCAACGCGACGAGGTCGCCCTCGACCTCGACGCGGCCCTCGCTGTAGAGCTCGCCGAAATGCAAATTGGGATTGCGCGCGAGCCGCCACAGCGCGCCGCGGTCGCGAACGAGCACGCGCTGCCCGCCGCAATCGCCCGCGCGCGACCCGTCCCACAGCGCGAGCTCGATGCCCGAGCCGCGGAGCACGGCGCCGAGCCCCCGCAGCAGCAGCCGCTCGGCGGCGCCGGCTCGCTCCCCGGGAGTGACCAGGCTGTGATTCATGCCGTCGAACATGGATGCGCTCCGCCCGAATTCTGGCACGGATCGCATCGCCTGGGAACGCCGCGGCGCGGGCGCCCCGTCCCGCTTGGTCGGCGGGGCCGGCGCCCGTAGAATCGGGCGGTATGATCCCCTGGCTGCGCGCGACGGACCGCTTCCCGCCGGTCGAGCGCGCGCTCGCGGAGCCGAACGGGCTGCTCGCCGCGGGCGGCGATCTGTCGCTGCCGCGCCTGCTCGAGGCCTACCGCGGTGGCATCTTTCCCTGGTACGGCGAAGGCCAGCCCGTGCTGTGGTGGAGCCCCGATCCGCGCATGGTGCTCTTTCCGGAGGAGCTCAAGATTCCGCGCTCGCTCGCCAAACGCCTGCGCCGGCGCGATTACGCCCTCACCGCCGACGCATGCTTCGAAGAAGTGATCCGCGCCTGCGCCGCACCGCGCCCCGGGCAGGAAGGCACCTGGATCACGCGCGAGATGATCGCCGCCTACACGCGGCTGCACCGCACCGGGTACGCGCATTCGGTGGAAACCTGGATCGGGGGCGAGCTCGCCGGCGGGCTCTACGGGGTGGCGCTCGGGGCAGCGTTCTTCGGCGAGTCCATGTTCACGCGCGCGCCCGACGCCTCCAAGATCGCGCTCGTCGCGCTCGTGCGCCAGCTCGCGCGCCGCGGCTACGGCCTGATCGATTGCCAGATGGCGACCGCGCACCTCGCACGCTTCGGCGCGCGCGAGATCCCGCGCGCGGAGTTCCTGCGCCGGCTCGCGGACTTGGTAAACTATCCGCACCCAGCGGGGAAATGGCGCCTCGACGATGACCTATTTGACTGATTTTCCGCTGTCGGTGCTGCAGTTCTACGCGACCGCGCCCTATCCGTGCAGCTACCTGCCGGAGCGCATGGCGCGCTCGCAGGTCGCAACCCCCAGCCATCTGATCGACACCGCGGTCTACTCCGAGCTGGTGCGGGCGGGTTTCCGCCGCAGCGGCGCCTTCACCTACCGCCCCTACTGCGACCACTGCCGCGCCTGCGTCCCGGTGCGCATCGTCGTCGAGGACTTCAGGCCCTCGCGCGCCCAGCGCCGCGCGCTCAAGCGGCACGCGGGGCTCGAAGTGGAGCTGATGGAGCTCAAGTACGTCCCGGAGCACTACGCGCTGTACCTGCGCTACCAGTCGCGCCGCCACGCCGGCGGCGGCATGGACCAGGACAGCCGCGAGCAGTACCGCCATTTCCTGCTCCAGAGCAACGTGGACTCGCGCCTGATCGAGTTCCGCGAAGCGGGGGCGCTGCGCATGGTCTCGATCGTGGACCGGCTGCAGGACGGGCTGTCCTCGGTCTACGCGTTCTACGATCCGGACATCGCCGGCGCGAGCTTCGGCACCTACAACATCCTGTGGCAGGTGGAGCTATGCCGGCGCCTGAAGCTGCCCTACCTCTACCTCGGCTACTGGATCGCGCAGAGCCGCAAGATGGCCTACAAGATCCAGTTCCAGCCGCTGCAGGGGCTCGTCGCCGGACGCTGGCAGCCGGTCGCACCGAGTTGAAAATCCTCATCATCGAAGACGACGCGGCCCTCGCCGCGAACCTCTACGACTACCTGCAGTCGCGGGGCCACACGGTGGACGCCGCCGGCGACGGCGTAACCGGCCTGCACCTCGCCGTGACCGGCGGCTTCGATGCGATCGTGCTCGATCTCGGGCTGCCGGGCCTGGACGGGACGGCGCTCTGCCGCAAATTGCGCGAGGAAGCCCGCAACGACACGCCGGTGCTGGTGCTCACGGCGCGCGACACGCTCGAGGACAAGCTCGAAGGCTTCGCACGCGGCGCCGACGACTATCTCGTCAAGCCGTTCGCGCTCAAGGAAGTGGAAGCGCGCCTGCTCGCGCTGCACCGCCGTCGCACCGGGCGCGTCGCGCCGCGCGCCCTCGCCGCGGGCGAGCTCACTTTCGATCCCGACAGCCTCGCCACGCGCTTTCGCGGCCGTGAAGTGAGGCTTCCGCCCAAGTGCCTGCGCATCCTGCAGCTGCTGATGAGCCGGCCCGAACGCGTGTTCAGCCGCCGCGAGATCGAGACCGAGGTGTGGGGCGAGGAGCAGGACACGAGCGACACGCTGCGCGCGCACATGCACGTGCTGCGGCGCGAGCTCGTGCGGGCCGGCGGCTACGACCCGATCGAGAACGTCCACGGCCTCGGCTACCGCCTGGTGTCGCGTGCCAGCGATTAGACTCGGGCTGCGCCAGCGCGTGGCGCTCGCCCTCACCCTCGCCTGCCTGCTGGTAGTGGGCGCATTGGGCTTCACCCTCTACACGGCTTCCGAGGACCTGGAGGAATCGCTCATCGACCAGATCCTGTCCGAGGAGATGGACTATCTCGTGCGCCGGCACCGCGAGGACCCTGCTTACGAGCCGCAGGGCGGCTCGAACCTGCAGAGCTATATCGTGCGCGCCGCATCCGAGAGCGCGCGCCTGCCCGCGTTCCTGCGCAGGCTCGCGCCGGGCCGCCACGAACTGTTCGTCGGGGCGGACGAATACCATGTGCTGGTGCGCGAGGAAGGCGCGAGCCGCTACTACGTCGCCTACGAGGTCGGCCTGCACGAACAGCGCGAGGAGAAGTTCCGGCTGCTGCTCCTGCTGTCCGTGCTCGCCGCCGCGGTGGCCGCCGCCGCGCTCGGCTACTGGCTCTCGGGGCTGCTGGTGCAGCAAGTCACGGAGCTCGCCGAACGCGTCGCAGACCTCGGGGCCGGCGCCCGCCGCACCGCCCTGGCGCGCCCCGGACAGGACCCGGAGGTCGCGATGCTCGCGCGTGCCCTCGAGAACTATCAGGCGCGCATCGAGGAGATGGTTCTGCGCGAGCAGGAATTCACCTCCAACGCGAGCCACGAGCTGAGGACCCCCCTCGCGGCAATCCGGACGAGCTGCGAGCTGCTGCTCGCCGAATCGGAACTCGCCGGCAAAGCGCGCGAGCGCGTAGAGCGTATCGGCGCGGCTGCCGACCGCATGGCCGAGCAGATCCAGGCGCTGCTCGAGCTCGCACGCGGCGAGACGCCCGGCGCGATCGAGCCGGTCGCGATCGCCCAGTGCGTGGCCGAGGCGGTCGAGCCGTACCGGGGGGAGATCGCGCACAAGGGCCTCGAGCTGCGGCTCGAGGTCGCAGACGATGCGGTGCTCGAGCTCGACTACCATGCGCTGCGGCTGGTCGTCTCCAATCTCGTTCGCAACGCCGTGCATCACACGGAGCGCGGCTACGTGAAAATCAGCTATGCCGCAAGGCGCTTGACGGTCGCCGATTCGGGACGCGGCATCGAAGCAGAACGCTTGCCCCGCGTCTTCGAGCGCTTCTACCGCGGCGACGGCACGCGCGAGGGCATCGGCCTCGGGCTCGCGATCGTCAAGCGTGTCTGCGACCGCCATGGCTGGAAGATCGAGGTCGAAAGCGCACCCCTCGAGGGCAGCATCTTCCGCATCAACTTTCCCTAGTGCGCGCTGCGCCTCGCGCGGATTCCCCGATCCGCTGCGCCCGCCGCTCACGATTTCTTCACGCTTTCCTGAGGGCTTCTTCACGCGCCTCCCGCTAACGTCCGCTTCCGGGCGCCGCTGGCGGGTGCCCGCAGAAAGACGCCGATGCTGTTGCACCGCATCGCGGTGGGCCACACGATGCTCACGCTGCTCGCATCGCTGTGGCTCACCGCGCTCGGAAACCTTCCGTTCTGGCGCTCGGTGTGGCGAGCGGCCGGCGGCGTGCGCCCGGACAATTTCCTGTTTCTGCTCACGCTGCCTCTCGCCGTGCTCGCCTGGTCGTACCTGCTGCTGAGCGCGATCGCTTGGGGCCGCGCCACCCGTGCGCTGCTCGGCGCCGTGCTGCTCGCTTCGGCGGCTGCGGGCTACTTTACGCATGCCTACGGCACGCTGTTCGACGCGGGCATGATCGTCAACGTGGCGCAGACCCATGCGGCCGAGGTGCGCGAGCTGCTCGACTGGCGCCTGGCGCTCTGGGTCGCGTTCTTCGGCGCCCTGCCGGCAGGTCTGCTCGCGCGGGTGCGGGTGGCCGCCGCCTCCTGGAGGCGCGAGCTCGGCGCCAAGGCGGCGGGCATGGCGGCGGCAGGAGCATGCCTCGCCGGCCTTCTTCTCGCGAACTATGCGCACTATGCCTCGCTGCTACGCAATCACCGCGAGCTGCGCCTGATGCTCGTGCCGCACAACATCGCGGCCGCCGGCTACGGTTATCTCAAGCGGTGGCGGGCCGTTGGCGCCGCGCCACAGCCGGTCGGGCTGGACGCCGTGCGCAGCAGCGCGGCGGCGCTCGCGCCTCGCCCGATGCTGGTGGTGCTGATGGTGGGGGAGACCGCTCGGGCACAGAACTTCTCGCTCAACGGCTACCCGCGCCCGACCAATCCTGCGCTGGCGCGAGAGGACGTCCTCAGCTTCACCGAGGTCGCCTCCTGCGGCACCTCCACGGCCGTCTCGCTACCCTGCATGTTCCTCGACGTGGGGCGCGCGGGTTTCGACGATTCGCTCGCGCTGCGGCGCGAGAGCCTGCTCGACGTGCTGCAGCGCGCCGGCATCGCGGTGCTGTGGCGGGACAACAACTCGGGGTGCAAGGGCGTCTGCGACCGGGTGCCCCACGAGAACCTCGCGGGGTTGCGCGTTGCGGGCCTCTGCCAAGACGGAGAATGCCACGACGAGATCCTGCTGCACGGGCTGCAGGAGATCCTCGACCGCCTCGATCGCGACGCCCTCGTCGTGCTGCACATGAAGGGCAGCCACGGACCGGCCTATTACCGGCGCTACCCGAAAGCCTTCGAGGTGTTCAAGCCGGCGTGCGAAACGGCGCAGCTCGACCGCTGTTCGCGCGAGGCGATCGTCAACGCCTACGACAACACGCTGCGCTACACCGACCACGTGCTCGCCCGCACGATCGAGCTGCTGCGCGCCAACGCGCGGCGCTTCGACACAGCGATGCTGTATGTCTCGGACCACGGTGAATCCCTGGGCGAGAACGGGCTCTACCTGCACGGCATTCCCTACGCGCTCGCCCCGCGCGAGCAGACCCGGATCCCGATGCTGCTGTGGCTGTCGCAGGAATTGCGCCGCCGCGCGGCCCTCGACCCCGCCTGCCTCGAGGCGCGCCGCCACGAGCCGCTCTCGCACGACCATCTGTTCCACTCGGTGCTGGGCCTGATGGAGGTGCGCACCGCGGTCTATCGTCCGGAGCGCGACCTCTTCAGAGGCTGCCGCGCGCTCAGGAGCGCAGTCCATGGCGGAACGGGCTAGTTTCCTGGCGCGCCACCTCGGGCCCGCGCTGGCGGCAGCCGCCTTGCTGCCCGCGCTGGAGAGGACCGGGGCCGATTCGGCGGTCAGCCGCTGGTTCTTCGATCCCGTCGCCCGGGCCTTCCCGCTGCGCCACAATCAGTGGCTCGAGCTCCTCGGGCACGAGTGGGCGAAGGCGCTGGTCGTCTTCGTGGCCGTCTGCACGATCGGCCTCTACCTCATGAGCTTCCTCGTGCCGGCGCTCGAACCGCGACGCCGCCTGCTGCTCTTCCTCTCGGCCGCGCTCACGGCCGCACCCCTCGCGGTCGTGCTGCTCAAGGCGGCGAGCGTGCGCCATTGCCCGTGGAGCCTGCGGGAATTCGGTGGCTCGGCACCGCACCTCATGCTGTTCGATGCGGCGGTGCCGGGCCTGCCCCCCGGACACTGCTTTCCGAGCGGCCATGCATCGGCCGGATTCAGCCTGCTCGCGTTCTACTTCGCGGGCCGCGCGCTCGGCAACCGGCGCCTGGCACGGGCAGGGCTCTGGGGCGGGCTGGCGGCGGGCACGGCGTTCGGCATGGTGCGCGTGGCGCAGGGCGCACATTTCCTGTCGCACAACCTGTGGTCGGCGCTGGTGTGCTGGCTGGTGATCCTCGCGCTCTACATCGTCTTGCTCGGGCGCGCGGAGGCGGAGCGCGCGGCTCAAGGCGGGGCGCCGGGCCCCGCCGGCTGCGCGCGCGCCTCGCTCCAGCCGCGCAGCAGGTTGTAGCCCACCGCGAGCAGCGTGGGGCCGAGAAAGATGCCCACGAAGCCGAACGCGAGCACGCCGCCGATCACGCCGAGCAGCACCAGCGCGAACGAGAGGCTTGCGCCGCGGCTGATGAGCAGCGGTTTGATCACGTTGTCTATGCCGCTCACCACGAAAAATCCCCACAGCGCCATGAACAGCGCCCAGCCGGGCTCGCCCCGGTAGGCGAGCCATACCGCGGCGCCGACCCACAGCAGCGCCGGGCCCGCGGGCACGATCGAGAGGAAGAAGGTGAGGAAGCCCAGCATCATCGCGCCGGGCACGCCCGCGACGAGATAGCCGATCGTGGCGAAGAGCGCCTGCGCGATGCCGGTGCCGACAATGCCGTAGACCACGCCGTTGATGGTGCCGCCCACGATCTCGAGCAGCCGCGCGGTGAGCGGGCCCGCGACGCGGTCGAGCGCGTTGCGCAGCGCCTCGATCAGGGCCGCCCCGTCGCGGTAGAAGAAATAGCCGATGAAGGCGATCAGCGCGAGCTGCAGCACGCCCTCGCCGATGACGATGCCAGCGCGCACCAGGGCCTCGCGCGCCGGTTGCGCGAGGCGCCCGAGCGCCTCGGCGAGCTTGGCCCGGCTGCCTGCGATCTCGCGCCAGCTGGCATCCAGCGACTCGCCCACGAGCGGAATGGAGGCGATCCATTGCGGCGGTTCGGGCAGACCCTCGGCGAGCAGACCGCGCACTTCCTCTACGAGCTGCGGCACCTCGCCCCCATAGGTGAACGCGATCGTCGCAAGCGGCAGCACCAGCACCAGCACCATCGCGAGCGTCATCGCGGCGGCGGCAACCCAGCTCCGGCCGCCGCACCAGCGCTCGAGCCGCCGGTACGCCGGCCAGGTGGAAAAGCACAGGATCGCCGCGGAGAGAATCGCCGTGAGGAAGGGCTGCAGCACCATCAGGCAGCCCACCGCGATCAGCGCGATCGCCACGATCTGGATGATCTGCTCGATGCGTCTGTCGGCCATGTCCGGTTCCGTCCGCGCCTTCTATCACGCCGCGGCGGCCTCCGCAACCGCATCGCGCGCAAGGGCGCATCGCGCCGGCGGGCGGCGGTCGCTGCCACGACATTGCGAGGGCGGGGAAAACATCGCGCCTGCCGCCTCGACCGGCCTGAAACTTCGATATGAACAAATCATCGCGCTAAAATGGCGCGATGATCTATTCGCTGGCGCGGCCGTTGCTCTTCGCGCTCGAGCCCGAGACCGCGCACCGCGTCACGCTCGAGGCGCTGCGCGCGGCGCAGCGCGCCGGGCTCGTTGCGGCCGCAGCGCCCGCGCCCTCCTCCTGCGCGCGCCGCGTGATGGGCCTCTCCTTTCCGAATCCGGTGGGGCTCGCAGCGGGGCTCGACAAGAACGGCGAATACATCGATGCGCTCGCGCGCCTGGGCTTCGGCTTCATCGAGGTGGGCACCGTCACGCCGCGCCCGCAGCCGGGCAACCCGCGGCCGCGTCTGTTCCGGATCGCACCCGCGCGCGCGCTGATCAACCGCCTCGGCTTCAACAACGACGGCGTGGACCGGCTGGTGGAGAACGTGCGGCGCGCGCGCTACCGCGGCGTGCTCGGCGTCAACATCGGAAAGAACGCCGACACGCCGCTCGAGCGCGCGCACGAGGATTACCTCGCCTGCCTGCGCAAGGTCTATCCCGTCGCCTCCTACGTCGCGGTCAACGTCTCCTCGCCCAATACCGAGGAGCTGCGCCGGCTCCAGGCCGCGGCCGAGCTCGAGCGGCTGCTCGCCGCCCTCAAATCCGAGCAGCGCAGGCTCGCCGACGCGCACGGCCGGCACGTGCCGCTCGCGATCAAGATCGCGCCCGACCTCGATGCGGCGCAGATCGCCGCGATCGCAGCCTGCCTCGAGCGCCACGCGGTAGAGGCGGTGATCGCGACCAACACCACGACTGCG
>DATLZE010000167.1:0-10968 GCA_035574195.1 Burkholderiales bacterium
GCAGCGGCGACCCGCGGCTGCTCGACGCCGCGCTCGCCGCGGTGGTGGCGATCGCGGCGGTCCTCGCCGCGGCGACCTGGGCGCGCTTCTACCTCATGATGAGCACCGGCGAGCGGATGATCGCCGACCTGCGGCGCGCCGTGTTCGCGCACGTCGTCGCGCTGCCTCCCGCCTTCTTCGACTCCGCGCGCACCGGCGAGATCGCCTCGCGCCTGATCAGCGACAGCGAGCAGATCCGCCAAGTGATCGGCTTCGGCATCTCGATGTTCCTGAGAAACGCGCTGATGATGGCGGGGGCGCTCGCGCTGCTGTTCGCCACCAGCGCGAAGCTCGCGGCGCTGATCGTGCTCGGCGTGCCGGTGACGCTGGTGCCGATCCTGCTGGTGGGACGGCGCGTGAGGCGGCTGTCGCGCGTGAACCAGGACCGCGTCGCGGACGTCGCGGCGCACGTGGACGAGTCGCTGCACGAGATCCGCACGGTGCAAGCCTACGTGCACGAGGAGCGCACCCGAATGCGCTTCGACCGCGCGGCCGAGGCGGCTTGCGGCGCGGGCCTGCACCGGGTGAGCGTCAAGGCATGGCTCGTTTCCTCGGTGATGCTGATCGGTTTTTGCGCGGTGGGCGTCATTCTCTGGATCGGCGGCCACGATGTCCTCGCCGGGCGGCTCACCGCGGGCGAGCTCTCGGCCTTCGTGTTCTATGCCGCGGTGGTGGCGAGCGGTGCGGGCACCGTGTCGGAGGTGTGGGGCGAGATCCAGCGCGCCGCGGGCGCGACCGAGCGGCTGATGGAGCTACTGGACACGCCTGCACAGCTTCGTCCCGCGGCGCCGGTGATCCGGCTGCCGTCGCGGATCGCGGGCGCGGTGCGCTTCGACGAGGTGACGTTCGCCTATCCCGCGCGGCCCGAGGTCATCGCGCTCGGTCCGGTCTCCTTCAGCGTGGACCCGGGCGAGCGCGTGGCGCTGGTCGGCCCCTCGGGTGCGGGCAAGTCCACCGTGTTCGCGCTGATCCTGCGCTTCTACGATCCGCGCTCCGGACGGGTGCTGCTCGACGGCGCGGATCTACGCCACTGCGACCCGCACGAGGTGCGCCGCCAGGTCGCGCTGGTGCCGCAGGAGCCGGTGATCTTCGCTGCGAGCGTGGCCGAGAACGTGCGTTTCGGGCGCCCGGAAGCCTCCGACGCGGAGGTGCGGCGGGCGTGCGCCGCGGCGCACGCGCTGGAGTTCATCGAACGGCTGCCGCAGGGCTTCGCGACCGAGCTCGGCGAGCGCGGCGTGAAGCTCTCCGGCGGGCAGCGCCAGCGGCTCTCGATCGCGCGCGCGATCCTCGCCGACCGCCCGATTCTGCTGCTCGATGAGGCGACGAGCTCGCTCGACGCCGAGAGCGAGCGCGAGGTCACCCAAGCGCTCGAGCGGCTCGCCCGCGGGCGCACGACGCTCGTCATCGCGCACCGGCTCGCCACCGTGCGCCACGCCGATCGCATCGTCGTGATGGACCGCGGCCGCATCCACGCGGTCGGCACGCACCAGGAGTTGCTCCGCGCGAACGGGCTCTACGCGCATCTCGCGCGACTGCAGTTCGCCGCGTGATCCCGATTACCGGCTGCTCCGGCAATCCGCTATCATGGACGGGTCCCGGAGCCATTCACTCACGGAGAATCCGCATGACCGCATCGAATCTCGCGTGCCGCGCCCTGCTCGCGCTGCTCCTCCTCGCTCTGCCTGCCGCGGCCGCGCGCGCCCAGAGCGCCGCGGCACCCTACGAACCCGAGGTCGGGCAGGCCGGCAAGGACGTGGTCTGGGTGCCGACCGATCAGCCGCTCGTCGAGAAAATGCTCGATCTCGCCAGGGTCACGCCCAGGGACTACGTCATCGACCTCGGCTCGGGCGACGGGCGCACCGTGATCGCCGCGGCCAGGCGCGGCGCGCGCGCTCTCGGCATCGAGTACAACCCCGACTTGGTCGAGCTCTCGCGCCGCAACGCCGCCAAGGCCGGCGTGGCCGAGCGGGCGCGCTTCGTGCGCGGCGACATCTTCGAATCCGATTTCTCGCAGGCGACCGTGGTCACGCTGTTTCTGCTGCCCGAGCTCAATCTCAAGCTCCGCCCGAAGCTGCTCGACATGAAGCCGGGCACGCGCGTGGTGTCGAACTCGTTCACGATGGGCGAGTGGCAGGCCGACCGCACGGTCAAGGCGACGAGCGAGGAGGGCTGCAATTCCTACTGCACCGCCTACCTCTGGATCGTGCCGGCGAAGGTGGCGGGCACGTGGCGGCTCGCGCAGGGGGAGGGGGAGCTCACGCTCAAGCAGAGCTTCCAGATGATCTCCGGCACGCTGCGCGCGGGCGGCGTCGAGACCGCCGTGCGCGGCCGGCTGCGCGGCGAGGAAATCAGCTTCACGGCGGGGACCGCGCGCTACACCGGGCGCGTGAGCGGGGACCTCATCAAGGGGGCCGTGCGCTCGGACAAGGGCCGCGCCGAGTGGAGCGCGACGCGCGCCGCGCAACCGGCGACCTGATCCGCCGGCCGCCGAAGGCACGGAGAGCCCGCAGGGGGCCGGGCCGCCTCGGGTCGGGCGATTCTGCGCGCCCGGCGCGTGTTCTGCGGCAAGAACAGAACTGGACGAAGCGAAGCGCGATACATCCCTAGGCGGTGAGCGCGCGCAGATCCACGGAACAGGAGCCGATCTCGCGCATGAGCACCTCGGGCCGCTGCTCGAGCCCGGCCGCGCCGCGCGCCGCGCGCGGCTCGGACTGCGCTTCGAGATGGGCGCCGAGCCAGCGCGCGCGCGCGACGATCCGCTCCCCGAACAGCCTGCGCTCGCGCTCGTAGCGCGCGAGCGCGCGCTCGATGTCGTCGCCCTCCGCCGCGAGCGCCTGCGCGAGGCATTGCGCGTCGAGCGCCGCCTTGGTCACGCCCATGCCGACGTGCGGGCGGGCGACGAAGGCGGCGTCGCCGAGCAGCGCGACGCGCCCGAAGACGATCCGCGGGGACGCGAGGTCGAAGATCGCCTGGAAGAAGGGCTGCGCGGCGCGCTCGACGATCTGCGCAATCTGCGGCGCGAGCAGCGCGCGCGCCTCGGCCTTCACCTGCGCGAGCACCTCGGGGCGAATCAGCGGCGGCGCGATGGCGGTGCCGTGGCAGCGGCCGGTCGCGTCGGTGCACAGCTCCCGCAGCCTCCCCCGCTCGGCGGCCGGCCGGTACCACACGAAATTCAGGCTGCGCCGCCCCGGGCGCGTGTCGTTGTCGCGTCCCGGCACCGGATAGGCGAGCATCATCTCGCCCTGCGGCAGGCAGAAGGTGTAGTGCTCGAAGATCTCGGCGTGCACCGCGGGCGGGATCTCCCGCTCGTCCACCACGCCGCGCCACGCGACGTAGCCGGCGTAGCGCGGCTCGACCTGCGGCGCGAGCAGCGCGCGCACCGTCGAGCGCACGCCGTCGGCGCCGACCAGCAGATCGCCGCGCGCGCGCGTGCCGTCGGCGAGCACTGCAGTGACGCCGCGCCCGTCCTGCTCGATCGCCGCGAGCTCCGCGCCGAAACGGTAGCTTTCGGCGGGGAAGGCGTCCTTGAGCAGGCGGTAGATGCGCGCCCAGGCGCTCATGAACTGCGGCAGCTCGAGCCGGTGCACGATGCGCCCTTCGCGGTCGAGGCAGATGCGGGTCGTCACCCTGACCCCGATTCGCTCGTCCACCGCGAGCCCGAGGCGCCCGAGCACCGCGAGCAGCTCCTCGTGGGTGCCGATGCCGGCGCCGCGGCTCGCGAGATCGTCCTCGACGCGCTCGAACACGGTCACCTCCCAGCCGATCGCGCGCAGCCAGTTGGCGGCGAAGAGCCCCCCGAGCGAGCCCCCGATCACGAGCGCGCGGCGCCGGGCGCGGGTGGTCATGTCTCGATTTCCCAGGAAATCCGGAACACGGCTGCAGCCGGAGCATATAATGGCGGCGGGCAGCGGGCGCCGCAACCCGCACGAGAAGGGCGTTGACCGTGACGCGAAGGACGGCCGGAGAGCACGACACAGCCGATGCGCTCCTGCGCGCGGCGCCGCAGACCCTGAGCTGGGGCTGGATCGCGGCCGACCGCGCGCCCGTGCTGCGCGTGCGCCCTGGCAGCCGCGTGCGCGTGGAGACGGTGACGCACCAGGGGCTTAACACGGGGCTCGACCCGCTCGCCTTTTTCGGCGCCGCGGGCATCGCCCCGCACGAGGTGCTGCCGGAGGCGGTGGAGATCCACCGGCGGATGAGGCGCGAGCCGGGCGCGGGGCCGCACCTGGTGAGCGGGCCGGTGTACGTCGAGGGCGCGCAGCCTGGGGATCTGCTGGAAGTGCGCGTGCTCGAGGTCGAGGTCCGCGTGCCCTACGGCGTCAACGCCACCGGCCCGGGCTGGGGCGCGGCGCCCGGTCTCCTCGCCGAGCCCGCGCAGAGAGTGATCCGGCTCGATCTCGCGCGCGGGGTGGCGCTTTTTTCCTCGGGAATCGAGGTGCCGCTCGCCCCGTTCATGGGTATTGTCGCGGTCGCGCCGCCGCCCGGGCTCGCGCGCGTGAGCACCAAGCCGCCGGGCCCCTGGGGCGGGAACCTCGATTTCCGGCACTTGACGGCGGGCGCGACGCTCTATCTTCCGGTGTTCAACGAAGGGGCGCTCGTCTACCTCGGCGACGGCCATGCCTGCCAGGGCGATGGCGAGGTGAACGGCACGGCGATCGAGATCTCGCTCGCTTGCACCGTGCAGTTCATCGTGCACCGGGGCGCGGGGCGGGGCGTGAAGGGGCCGCGGGCGGAGGACGCGGCGCACGATTACGCGATAGGGCTCGGCGAGGACCTCGACACGGCGCTCGAGGCTGCGGTGCACGAGACGGTCGCTTTTCTGCGGTCGCGCGCCGGGCTCGCCGCAGCCGAGGCCTATGCGCTCGCGAGCCTCGCGGTGGATTTTCGCGTCGGCGAGGCCGTCAACAACGTGGTGATGGTCTACGGGGCGATTCCCAAACGGCTGTTCGCCGAGCGCCGGCCGTACTGGCACGGAGGCTGATCCCGAAACCGGGGAGAGGAGCAGAGCATGGACATCGCATTGCGCACTCGCCGCGCCTGGTCGCGCTGCGCGCTGGGAGTCTTTCTCGCTTGCGCGGCGGCGGGCATTTGCGCCCAGGAGGCGCGCTGGCCGGTGCGGCCGGTGCGCTTCATCGTGCCGTTTCCGCCCGGCGGCTCGGTGGATCCGCTGGCGCGGCTGGTGGGCGCCAAGCTCGCGGCCGCCACCGGCCAGAACGTCGTGGTGGACAACCGCCCGGGCGGCTCGGGCTCGATCGGCGCCGGCATCGCGGCGAAGAGCCCGCCGGACGGCTACACCTATCTTTTCGTGTTCGACACCCACGCGGTCAACCCGACGCTGATACCCAATCTCCCGTTCGACACGGTGAGGGACTTCGCGCCGGTGATGCTGGTGGGCACCGCGCCGATGGCGCTCGTCACCCATCCCGCCAAGCCCTACCGCAGCTTCGGCGACGCGGTGCGGGCGGCGAAGGCAAAGCCCGACGCCGTGACCTACGGCTCGATCGGCAGCGGCAGCCTCGGGCACCTCACGATGAAGCTGCTCGAGCAGGCGGGCGGCTTCCGGATGGTGCACGTGCCCTACAAGGGCGGCGGGCCGATGATCGTGGACGCTTCTGCCGGCCACGTCGAGCTCGGAATCGCCTCGGTCGCGGTGCTCGCGACGCACGTGCGCGGCGGGCGGCTGCGCGCGATCGCGGTGACCGGCGACAAGCGCACGCACGCGATGCCGGAAGTGCCGGCGCTCGCGGAGCAGGGCTTTCCCGGCTTCTCGGCGCTCGCCTGGTGGGGGATCTTCGCGCCGGCGGGCGTGCCGCAGCCGGTCATCGCGCGCTTCCACGCCGAGCTGACGAGGATCTTCGGGCTGCCCGAGGTGCGCGCGCAGCTCGCCGACACCCTCGGCATGGACCTCGTCGTGTCCAGCCCCGCGGCGCTGCAGAAATTCCTGGTGGCCGAGATCGAGCGCTGGGGGAAAGTGGTGCGCGAGACCGGGATCAAGCCCGACTGACCGCCATCCCGCCGGCGCTCTCCTGCCGCGCGGCTTCGCCGCCCCGCCTCAGCTCTCCGGGCCGGCGTACTTGCCCGCGGTCTCGGGGAACAGGCTCTTCACGATCTTGAACTTGGTCACGTCCACGGTGCCGTCCATGTGCAGGAACATGGAGGCGTCGCGGTAGAGTTTCTCGATGCCGAAGTCGAGCATCGTGCCGTTGCCGCCGTGCAGCTCCATCGCGTGCTTGCACACCCGCAGCACCGCCTCCGAGGCGTAGAGCTTCACCATGTTGCACAGCACCTCGGCCTCGGGCGCGTTCTCGTCCACCGCGCGCGAGGCCTCCCGCAGCAGCCCCCGCACCGCGCAGATCTCGGTCGCCATCTCGGCGAGCCGGATCGCCACCGCCTGGTGCTTGATGAGGATCCTGCCGCCCTGCACGTAGTTCTGCACGTATTCGGCGGTCTTCTCGAAAGCGCGCACCGCCACCCCCAAGTTCTTCGAGCCCTGGATGATCTTGCCGGGGCGGAAGTAGATGCCGGCGCGCGAGAGCGCGTTGCCCTCGGCGAGCAGATGGTCCCTGGGTACCGCGCAGTCCTCGAACACGATCTCGCCGTTGTTCATGAAGCGCCCGCCGAGCGTCTCGTTGCAGCGCTGCACGGTGAGGCCGGGCGTGTCGCGCGGCACGAGAAAGCTCGAGGTGCCCTGGAGCATCCCGACCGCGGGGTTGGTGTTGGCGTAGACCACGTAGAGCTTGGCGTCGTAGCCGTTGCTGATGAACTGCTTGCGCCCGTTGATCACCCACTTGTCGCCCTTGAGCACCGCGCGGGTGTTCATCGCCGCCTCCGGCACGTTGTAGGGCAGCCAGCGGTCGGAGGCGCCGCGCGGCTCGGTCAGGCAGTGCGCGAGAAGGAAGGTCGGGTCCTTGACGATGCGCGGGAACCATTGCTCCTGCAGGTGGCGCGGCGCGAGGTTGCGCAGCAGCACCGAGACTTTCCAGATCTGCACCAGCTTGTCGGAGAGCCCGCAGTCGCCGCGCGCGATCTCCTCCGAGATCACGGCGAAGGTCTGCACCTCGGTCTTGGGGTCGATCGGCGTGCCGCCGAACTCCTCCGGGATGCCGAGCGTGCGGATGCCGATCTCGTCGGCGACCTCCAGGATCCTGCGCGGCAGGCGCTCCTCCGGGGTCATGATCCACTCGCGCTGCCAGTTGTCGCGCGTGAAGGGGATGACGTGCTCGTTCACGAACTTGCGGCAGGCGTCGCGCATCATGCGCGTTTCCTCGGGCAGTCCGCGCTCGATCATCTGGTCTAGCAACAACATGTGGAATGTCCTCCCTCGGTAGGATGATCGGATGGGTGCGCCACGATAGGAAAAACCGCCGGGGCCGTCAAGCGAATCGGCGCGGCGGCTTGATCCGGCTCGGGCCGCAGCGGGCGCAAAAAAGGGCGGCCGCAGCCGCCCTTTCTCGCGCCGGCCGGCCGCCGGCGTCAGTTCGCCGTGAGGCCGATCGCCTGCACGAGCTTCGCGTGCTTCGCCATCGAGTCCGCGACGACCTTGCGGAACGCCTCGGGCTCGCGGATCACGATCTCGGTCGCCTGGGTGGCGAGCCCGGTTCTCACTTCCGCGAGCTCCATGGTTTTCCTCACCGCGACCCGCATCTTCTCGATGATCGGGCGCGGCGTCCCCTTGGGCATGAAGAATCCCTGCCAGCCGCTGTAGTCGAATCCCGGGATCGTCTCCGCGATCGGCGGGATGTCGCCGAGCAGCGCCGAGCGCTTGGGCAGGCTGTGGCCGATGGCGCGCAGCCGTCCGGCCTTGACGTGCGACATCACGGCGGGCGCCGGGGTGAGCGTCCACTGCGATTCGCCCGCGATCACCGAGGCGACCGAGGCGCCGCCGCCCTTGTACGGCACGTGCAGCGACTGGATGCCGGCGGACTGCTTGAAGAACTCGCCCGAGAGATGGCTCTGCGAGCCGGCGCCCGCGGAGGCCATGTTGAACGGGCTCTTGCCGCTCTTCGCGTAGTCGACGAGCTCCTTCACCGTCTTGATGGGAAGGCCGGGATTGACGACCAGCACATTGGGCGTCTCGGCGAACTGCAGCACGTAGTCGTAATCCTTCACCGGGTCGAAGGTCTTGTTCTTCTGCAGGTGGATCGCGATGGTCGAGGCCGCGGTGGTCGCGCTGATCAGCGTGTAGCCGTCGGGGTTGGCGTTCTTGGCGATTTCCATGCCGATGATGCCACCGGCTCCGGCGCGGTTGTCGATCACCACTTGCTGCCCCAGGACCTCGCCCAGCTTGTTCGCGACGATGCGCGAGAGCGTGTCCACGGAGCTGCCCGGGGCGTTGGGCACGATCAGCCGCACCGGGCGGCTCGGATAGTCCTTGGCGGCTTCCTGTGCGGCGAGCGGGGCCGCAGCGAGCAGCGTTGCCGCCGTGGCGAGCGGGACGAGACTGCGGATTGCCATGCTTCCTCCGGTTTATGGTTGTGGCGGTTCGGGAAACCGAATGTTAAGCCGGCCGGGGGCGTTTGGCCAGTCATTGCAGGGGGGAGAAGGGGGCCGGCATCAGGATCTTGTTCTCCTGCGCGAGGAGCTGGTAGCCGCGGCCGCCCTGCTTCTCGGCGAGCTCCGAGGGCGGCCAGATACCCTCCTTGCGGATCTCGTTGCGGATGCGCCAGCGCTCGTCGAGCGAGCGGTAGGGCCAGATGTGCACGAACTTGTTCAGCCCTCCCAGCTCCGAATACCAGATCGCGGTGACCGGCCCGTACTTGAGGCGCCCGGCGATCGCGTTCTCCCAGTTTTTCATGATCACCGGCAGCTCCCCCGAGCAATAGGTGTAGGTGCGCATCTCGAAGAAGGGACCGACCTTGGCGGGCTTGAGCTCCGGGGAGATCGCGAACGGGATGAAAATGTCCGAGCGCATCGAGAGGATGAACTCGCCTACCGGCGGCGGCCATACGCCCTGCTTGACCGAGGCGGCGCGGATGCGGTCGCGCTCGGCGAGGTCCGCGTACGGCCAGACGTGGACGACTTGGTTGAGCGGGCCGATCTCGGTGTGCCAGAAGGCGGCGAGCTCCGAGAACTTGCGGCGGTGGCTCTCGTAGGACTCGCCGAAGCGCTTCTCGAACTCGGGAACCGAGCGGGGCTTGAGGTCGTAGGTCCTCACTTCGTAGATCATGTCGCGTCCTTTCGTGGTGGAGGTGTGAATCTCGGGCACGCTACTGCGGCGGCCGCACGCCGTCGCGGCTCACCTGGATGCGTCCTGGAACGGTGAGCCCGCCTCCGGGTTCGCCCTGGGCGGTGAAGAACACGTATTCGCCGGGCTTGAGGAACGAGCGGTCGGCCGGGATCGTGGTGACGATCGGCGTGCCGGGCGGCACCAGGATCTTCTGCGTGCCGCCCCGGTAGACGAGCGTGAGCTCGTGGCCGCCCTCCGACTCCGCCACCGCGGCGATCTGCGCGTTGGTCATCATCGAGCCGGGCTCGAGGTCCCAGGGGCGGTGGCCCTCGGCGACGCTGCGCGGCAAGGTATGGACCTCGAGCGCGACCAGCGTCCCGTCGGCGCGGCGGCGCGTCGCGGAGCCCACGTAGTCGCCGGGCTTCAGATCGGCGAGCGTGATCGCTTTCGCGGCAGCGACCGTGGTTTTGTCGGTGAGCGCCACCCTGAGCTCGCGGCCCTCGCGTGTCTTGACCACGAGCGCGTCGCCCTCGAGCGAGACGATGGTGGCGCGCACGCGGATGCTGTCCTGGGCCGCGGCGCCGGCCGCGAGCAGAAACAGCAGCGAGCCGAGCACTGCGCAACGTAGCGGCTGCATGGATTTCTCCTTCCGGTGCTCTCGAGGCTGCGGTCGGATCGCGCGGGGCGAGGTGCCCTAGCGCGGCGGCCCCACCTGGATGCGGCGCGCGACGAGCCCGCTGCCCGGGGCGGCCTCTGCGGTGAGGTTCACCGGAGCGCCCGGCACCAGCTGGGAGCGGTTTCCCGGGACGAGCGTCGAGACCGAAGCGCTCTCCGGCACGACGATTCTCTGCGAGCCGCCTTCGTAGGTGAGGGTGAGCTCGCGCCCCGCGGTGGCCGTCACCACCGCGGAGACCGTCGCGTTGGTCATGGTCTGATCGGACCGCCCGTCGAAGGGGCGGTGGCCCGGGTTGAGGGGCTTCGGGAAGCGGCGTACCTCGAGCGCGACGAGCGCGCCGTCCTCGCGCCGCATCGAAGTGACGCCGAGAAAGTCCCCCGGCTTGATCTCGGCGAGCGCGAGCGGCCGGGCGTACACGATCTCGGTCGCCTCGGCGAGCTCGACGCTCGTGCTCCTGCCGTCGCTGGAGCTCACCGCAAGCGTTTTGCCGTCGAACGCGCCGATCACGCCGCGCACCCGTAGCGGGCCCTGCGCGGCAGCCGCCGCCGCGAGCGCAAGCGCTCCGCAAGCGGCCACGATCAAGAGCTTCCTCATGCGCGCTCTTCTCTCCCCCGGGTGCGGCAAGTATACAGGCGTGCGCCGCGCCGGAGAATCCGGGGCGCGCCCTGCGGCATTTCCGGCTTTCGCCGCCCGCGTGCGGATACGGGGGGTGGCTTACTACGGCGCCGCGCGGGCTCATAATGTGAGGCGGCCCCCCCGCGCCGCCCCGGATAATCGCGCGCGGCGGCCGGGCGGCCGATCGGAGCGGAGCACGAGGATCGTCGTGGAGGCGGGCGGGGTGGCGCGATGAGCGCGGGCGAGACGGCGCGGCGCACGGCGCTGGTGACCGGGGCCTCGCGCGGGCTCGGAGCGGCGATCGCAGCCGCGCTCGCGCGCGACGGTTTCGACCTCGCGGTCTGCGCGACGCGCCTCGAGCATCTCGCCGGCACCACCGCCGCGCTCGCGGCGGCGGGGGCGCGCGCGGTCCCGCTCGCGCTCGATCTCGCCTCGCCGGCGGCGATCGAGCGTGCGTTCGCGGCGGCGGTCG
>DATLZE010000168.1:0-10237 GCA_035574195.1 Burkholderiales bacterium
GCGCTCGCCGGTCAACTGGTGGCGCGCGGCGTCGTAGTGGAAGTAATCGCGCCCGAGGTCGGAGATGTGCACCAGCCCTTCGACATAGATGTCGTCGAGCGCGACGAACACGCCGAAGGCGGCCACTCCGCTCACGCTGCCGGTGAAGATCTCTCCCACCCGGTCCTTCATGTAGTAGCACTTGAGCCAGGCGACGACATCGCGCGTCGCCTCGTCCGCGCGCCGCTCGGTCATCGAGCAGTGCAGGCCCAGTTCGTGCCAGTCGCCCGGCTCGTAGCGCCGGTGTCCGAGAACCGCCTTGATCGCGCGGTGCACGAGCAGGTCGGGATAGCGGCGGATGGGCGAGGTGAAATGGGTGTAGGACTCGTAGGCGAGCCCGAAGTGGCCGACATTCTCGGGACTGTACACCGCCTGCGCGAGCGAGCGCAGCATCACCGTCTGGATGAGCTGCGCATCGGGCCGCTCGCGCACCCGCTCGAGCAGCCGCGCGTAATCGCGGGCGTGCGGCCGGTCGCCGCCTCCGAGCTGCAGCCCGAATCCCTTCAGGAACTCGCGCAGCGCCGCGAGCTTCTCGGCGGTCGGCCCCTCGTGGACGCGGTAGAGCATGGGATGGCCGTGCCGGCGCAGGTAGTTCGAGGCGCAGACGTTGGCCGCGAGCATGCACTCCTCGATCAGCCGGTGGGCCTCGTTGCGGCGCACCGGCACGATGCGCGCGATCTTGCCATGCTCGTCGAAGATCATTTCGGTTTCGACGGTCTCGAAATCAATCGCGCCGCGAAGCTCCCGCGAGCGCAGCAGCAGCCGGTAGGCGCGGTGGAGGTTGCGGATGTGCGGCAGGAGCCGCCGGTGCCGGCGCGCGGCTTCGGATGCGCCGTTCTCGAGCATCGCAGCGACCTCGGTATAGGTGAGCCGGGCATGGGAGCGGATCACCGCCGGGTAGAAGCGGTACGAGGCGATGGCGCCGTCGGGCGCGATGCGCATGTCGCAAGCGATGGCGAGCCTCGGCACTCCCGGATTGAGCGAGCACAGGCCGTTCGAGAGCTTCTCCGGCAGCATCGGGATCACGCGCCGCGGGAAATAGACCGAGTTGCCGCGCGCGAGCGCCTCGCGGTCGAGCGCATCGCCGTGCTCGACGTAATGGCTCACGTCGGCGATCGCGACGAGCAATCGAAACCCCCCCGCGCCGCGCGCGCCGCCTTTTTTCGCAGAGGAGCCAGGGAGGATCTCCTCGCAGTAAACCGCGTCGTCGAAGTCCTTCGCGTTCTCCCCGTCGATCGTGACGAGCGGCAGCGCAGTGAGGTCCTCCCGCCCCTCCCAGTCGCGTGCAGTGACCTCCTCCGGCAGCTTCTCGCACAGCCGTTCCGCCTCCCGGGAGAACACGTGCGGCAGCTTGTGCTTTCTCAGCGCGATCTCGATTTCCATGCCGGGATCGGCATACTCGCCGAGCACCTCCACGACGCGTGCGACCGGCTGTGCGTGCTTGGAGGGCTGCGCGACGATCTCCACCGTGACCACCTGTCCCGGCCGCGCGCCCCCGGCAGCATGCGGCGGCACCAGGAACTCGTGGCTCACGCGCCGGTCCTCGGCGGTCACGAACAGGATACCGTGCTCGCGCCGCAACCGCCCGACCAGCCGCTCGTGCGCGCGCTCGAGCACCTGCACGATCTTTCCCTCGGGCCGGCCGCGCCGGTCGGCGCCGGCCACGCGCGCGACCACGCGGTCGCCGTGCAGCACTTCGCGCATCTCCCCGGGCCCGAGGAACAGGTCGGGGCCGCCGTCCTCGCGCACGAGAAAGCCGTAGCCGTCGGGGTGTCCCTGCACGCGCCCGCGCACGAGGTCGAGCTTGTCCGTGACGCAGATCGCGCCGCGGCGGTTGCGCATGATCTCGCCGTCGCGCTCCATCGCGGCGAGCCGCTGCGCGAACGCCTCGCGCTCGCGCGGCCCGACCCGCAGCAGCCGCACGAGCTCCTCCTCGGTGACGGGCACGCCCCGCCGCTCGAGCGCCTCCAGGATATCCTGCCGGCCCGGTGCCGGAGGCTCGCCGCGCCGCGCCTCGCGTTCGGAGCGGAGATCGGTGTCGCGCAGCGGCGGCGGATAGCGTTTTCGGCGTGGATTCATTTGATCGGGAACAGGGGTTCGGCTAGAATTTTGCCCTCGCGAGCCCAGGTGGCGGAATTGGTAGACGCACCAGGTTCAGGTCCTGGCGCCAGCAATGGTGTGGGGGTTCGAATCCCTTCCTGGGCACCACATTTTCCCGTTCGAGGCTCCAAGCTCGGGGCGAAGGCTCCCCGGCAGCCTTCGAGCTTCTACCTCGAGCCTCGAACCTCGAACCTTGAACTTCACTTGAACGGGTGGCGCAGCACGATGGTCTGGTCGCGCTCCGGCCCGGTCGAGATGAGGTCGATCGGCACGCCGCACACCGCCTCGATGCGCCTGAGGTAGTCCTGCGCCGCGCGCGGCAGCTCGGAGAAGCGCGTCAGCCCCACCGTGCTCTCCTTCCAGCCGGGCACCTCCTCGTAGATCGGCTCGCACTCGGCCAGCGCGTCGGCACCAGCGGGCAGCAAATCGCTCGTGCGCCCGTTCACGCGGTAGCCCACGGCGAGCTGCACCGTCTCCATCCCGTCCAGCACGTCGAGCTTGGTGACGCCGAGCCCGGAGATGCCGTTCAACTGCACCGAGCGCTTGAGCGCTGCCGCGTCGAACCAGCCGCAGCGCCGCGGCCGCCCGGTGGTGGCGCCGAACTCGTTGCCGCGGCTCGCGAGCTGGCGGCCGATGTCGTCGTCGAGCTCGGTGGGAAACGGCCCGGAGCCCACGCGCGTGGTGTAGGCCTTGGTGACGCCGAGCACGTAATCGAGATGCTGCGGCCCGATGCCGGCCCCCGCCGCTGCCGCGCCCGCCACGCAGTTGCTCGAGGTCACGTAGGGGTAGGTGCCGTGATCCACGTCGAGCAGCGTGCCCTGCGCGCCCTCGAACAGCAGGTTGTGGCCGGCACGCTGCGCCTCGTGGAGCAGTCGCGGCACGTCGGCCACCAGCGGCTTGATGCGCTCGGCGAGCCGCAGCGCCTCCTCGCAGGTCCTGCTGTAGTCCACGGTCCGCGCGTGAAAGTAGTGCTCGAGCACGAAATTGTGGTAATCGAGCGCTTCGGCGAGCTTCGCCGCGAAGCGCTCGGGATGGAACAGGTCCTGCAGCCGTACCGCGCGCCGCGCGACCTTGTCCTCGTACGCCGGACCGATGCCGCGGCCGGTGGTGCCGATTTTTCCCGTCCCTTTCGCCGCCTCGCGCGCGAGGTCGAGCGCCGCGTGGTAGGGCAGGATCAGCGGGCAGGCCTCGCTCACCTTGAGCCGCGACCGCACCTCCACGCCCGCGCGCTCGAGCATCTCGATCTCCTCGATCAGCGCGTGCGGCGAGAGCACGACGCCGTTGCCGATGTAGCAGGCGACGCCTTCGCGCAGGATGCCGGAAGGAATCAGGTGCAGCACCGTCTTGCGGCCGCCGATCACCAGGGTGTGGCCGGCGTTGTGCCCGCCCTGGAAGCGCACGACCCCCTGCGCGTGGTCGGTCAGCCAGTCCACGATCTTGCCCTTGCCCTCGTCGCCCCACTGGGCGCCGATCACGACGACGTTCTTCGCCATCAAACCCCAACCTCGAGCGGCACCAAGGCCGCCAGGAATGCCGGAAAGATCCCGCGATAACAAAACCAACCACCGATCACAAGAACCCTCGATCGAGCGCGATCGCCCCTGCTGCCCGCGATCCGGACTGGGGTAGCTATGAGCCGCCCTCCGACCCGGGCAGAGGTGCCCGCGCATGCGGGCGAGAGGGCAGGAAGCGATACGTTCTGCGCCACCGCCCTGTCTGCTTCGCAGAGCCCTCTATCCGAAAGGCAGAGGAGCGAGGCGAGACC
The DNA here is from genome assembly GCA_035574195.1 of Burkholderiales bacterium. Lineage (GTDB taxonomy): Bacteria > Pseudomonadota > Gammaproteobacteria > Burkholderiales > SG8-41 > SG8-41. The sequence goes on from DATLZE010000168.1 coordinate 3,905, forward strand.
GCCATTCTGTGGGGTGCTCTCGGCGCCTGCTCGGCGTGCTCGGAGACTTTGGCGGTTCATCCCCTCAGCTTTTGCACGATCCATTTGCCGTTGCGCCTCGCGAGCCGGCGGTCGCAGCCGAGCTCCTCGCGCGTGCCGGCGTGCCCGGGAAGCTCCACGATCACCGCCTCGCCGCGCGCGCGCAGCCGGCCGATTTCGCGCTGCAGCGCCGCGTCCCCCGGCGCGTAGGGCGCGAGTATGCCCTGCCTGGCTGCGCCATTCGGGCTCGCGGAAGCGAGCTCGCGCAAGTCCATGCTGAAGCCGGTGGCGGGGCGCGCGCGCCCGAAGGCTTTGCCCACCTCGTCGTAGCGGCCGCCCAGCGCGAGCGCATTGGGCGATCCCTCGGCGTACGCGGCGAACACCACCCCGCTGTGATAGTGATAGCCGCGCAGCTCGGCGAGGTCGAAGCAGCGGATGCGCGCAACATCGTGCAGCGCGCGGGAGATCGCGCGCAGCCCAGCGAGCGCCGCCCGGATCTCAGGGTGTGCGGGCAGCACTCGCCGCGCGCGCTCGAGCACCTCCACGCCCCCGTAGAGCCCGGGCAGCGCGACCAGCGCCTCGCGCGCCGCGCGCCCGAGCGGGCGGGCGAGCCGCCCGAGCGCCGGGACATCCTTCGCCTGCATCGCGCGGAACAGATCGGACTCCAGTTCCGGCGCGGCGCCCGCGCGCCGCACCAGCGCGCGAAACACCCCGACGTGCCCGATCTCGAGACAGGCGTTCCTCACGCCCGCGACGGCGAGCGCCTGCATCATCAGCCGCTGGATCTCGATGTCGCTCTCGATGCCGGAGTGGCCGTAGAGCTCGGCCCCGATCTGCAGCGGCTCGCGCGTGCGGTTCATTCCCGAGGGCAGCGTGTGCAGCACGCTCCCGGCGTAGCACAGCCGCGTGACGCCTCTGCGGTTGAGCAGATGCGCGTCAATGCGCGCCACCTGCGGTGTGATATCCGCGCGCACTCCGAGCATGCGCCCCGAGAGCTGGTCCACCAGCTTGAAGGTGCGCAGCTCCAGATCGTGGCCGGTTCCGGTGAGCAGCGACTCCACGTACTCGAGCAGCGGCGGCATCACCAGCTCGTAGCCGTGCACCCGGAACAGATCGAGGAGGTCGCGCCGCAGCCGCTCGATGCGGGCGGCCTCGAGCGGCAGGATGTCCTCGATGTACTCCGGCAGAACCCAGGTTCTCATGATGCGCGAGGCGCAAGCGACGAAGCGAATTATAGAGGAGAACCGTGCCGCCCCACGTCCGGGGTGCCCCGCGCCTCGCCCGCTCTCAGTTGCGGACGAAAAAAAGCAGCAGCAACCCGGCGAGCATCGAGGTGAGGCCGATGAAGCGGATCTGCCCGTCGGTCATTTCGGTCAGGCGCCGGAAGGTGTCGCGCCACAGGCCCGGCAGCAGGAACGGCAGCACGCCCTCGATGATCAGCATCAGGGCGAACGCGGTCAGCAGCAGGTTCGCCATTGCGGGATCCGGTCGCAGGCATCCGCCCGGGCGGCGCGGCGCGCTGGCCTCGCGCTACTTGGCGGGCCTCCCGCCCGACCTGAGGTACTTGAAGAACTCGGAATTGGGCTCGAGCACCAGGACGTCGTTGCGCCCCCGGAAGCTCGCCCGATAGGCCTCGAGACTGCGGTAGAAGGCGTAGAACTCCGGGTTCTGCTCGTAGGCACGCGCGTAGATCGCCGCGGCCTTGGCGTCGCCCTCGCCCTTGATGCGCTGCGCCTCGCGGTATGCCTGAGCGATGATCACCTCGCGCTGGCGGTCGGCGTCCGCGCGGATCTTCTCCGATTCGGCGGCGCCGGTGGAGCGCAGCTCGTTCGCCACGCGCTTGCGCTCGGCCTCCATCCGGCGGTAGACCGATTCGCTCACCTCCTGCGGCAGATCCACGCGCTTGAGTCTTACGTCGAGCACCTCGACGCCGATTTTGAGCGCGTCCTCGTTCGCTTTCTCGCGCATCAGATCCATGATCTTGTCGCGCTCGCCGGATACCACCTCGTGCACCGTGCGGTTGCCGAACTCGGCGCGCAGCCCGTCGTTGATCGTCTGCAGCAGCCGCGTCTGCGCCCGCGCCTCGTCGCCGCCCACCGACACGTAGTACTGGCGCACGTCGGTGATGCGCCATTTGACGAAGAGGTCCACCAGCACGTTCTTCTTCTCCGAGGTGAGGAAGCGCTCCGGCTCCGCGGTGTCGATCGTCAGGATGCGCACGTCGAAGTAGCGCACGTTGTCGAGCAGCGGGATCTTGAAATAGAGGCCCGGGTCCTTTTTCACGTCCACCACCTCCCCCAGGCGGAACACGATCGCGTTCTGGCGCTGGTCCACGACGAAGACCGAGAGCGCCGCGACGATCAGCGCGAGGAGCGCCGCCACCAGGATCGTGCCGGTGCTGGGCCTCATCAGCGCGACTCCCGCTCGCGTGTGCGGAACGCCTCGCGCGTGCGCGCGGTGGTGGAAGGCTCCGCCGGCGCCGGCTCCGCCGGTTTGGGCGCGGCGGCCGCAGCGGGCTCGGCGCCCGTCATCTGGATGATCTTGTCGAGGGGCAGATAGACGAGATTGCCCCCGCCCCGCTGGTCGATCAGCACCTTGGTGGTGTTGCTCATGATCTGCTGCATCGCCTCGAGGTAGAGCCGGTCGCGGGTGACCTGCGGCGCCCTGTTGTACTCCGCGACGATCTGGCGGAAGCGCGCGGCGTCGCCCTCGGCCTGCTCGATCACGCGGGCGCGGTAGCCCTCCGCCTCCTGCATCAAGCGCGCCGCCATGCCGCGCGCCTTCGGGATCACGTCGTTGGCGTAGGCCTGCCCTTCGTTCTTCAGCCGCTCGCGGTCCTGCCCGGCCTTCACCGCGTCGTCGAAGGCCGCCTGCACCTGCTCGGGGGGCTGGGCGTTTTGCATCGTCACCTTGCTGATGTTGATGCCGGTGCCGTAGCGGTCGAGGATCTCCTGCATCAGCTTGTGCGCGCGCGCCGCCACCTCGGCCCGCCCCTCGTAGAGCACGAAGTCCATGCTGCTCTTGCCCACGATCTCGCGGATCGCGGTCTCCGCCGCCTGCAACACGGACTCGTCGGGAGCGCGGCTGTTGAAGAGGTAGTCGGTGGGGCTCTTCAGCACGTACTGCACCGCGAACTGCACGTCCACGATGTTCTCGTCGTCGGTGAGCATCAGGGATTCCTTGAGCACCTTGCTCTTGACGTTGTTGCGGTAGCCGACCTCCACCGTGCGCACCTGGGCGAGATTCACCACCTCGGCGGTCTCGATCGGATACGGCAGGTGCCAGCGCGGCCCCGGCATGGTGGTCTCGACGTGCCGGCCGAAGCGCAGCACGACGCCGCGCTGCCCCTCGTAGACGATATAGAAGCCGCTCGCGAGCCACACCGCGAGCGCGAGCCCCACGATCAGCCCGGCGCCCCCGCCGACCTTGCGCGACTCGGGCCCTTGCGGCCCGCCCCCGCCGCGGCGGCCAAACAACCCGTTCAGCCGGCGGTTGAAGTCGCGCCACAGCTCGTCGAGATCGGGCGGCCCCTGGCCCGGACGCCGCCCCCACTGCGGATCGTTGAGCGACATCAATGCGCCGGCGGCGCGCGGCGGGCGCCGCCGGAGGCGGCCGCAGACATTCGTCAAGATAGCCAGCATGCGGTGGAAATCGCGCTAGGCCGCTGCGGTGCTCGGGAACCGGGAAGGCGCGAGCGCGGCGGCGTGCTCCTCGAGGGCGAGGCGAACGGACTCGACGCCCTCGCCCGTTTTTGCGCTCACCCAGACGCGCGAAATTCTACCATACTCGTCGCGCTCGATCCGGGGGGAGAACCGCGCGAGGTCGATCTTGTTCATGACCAGCACCTGCGGCACGGCCTCGGCTCCGATCTCGGCGAGCACTTGGTTGACCGCGGCGATGCGCGCCGCGCGGTCCTCGCCCGCCGCATCCACCACGTGCAGCAGCAGGTCGGCGCGGGCGGTCTCCTCGAGCGTGGCGTGAAACGCCGCGACCAGCGTGTGCGGCAGGCGCCGGATGAAGCCCACGGTGTCGGAGAGCACGACGCGCGCGCCGTTGCCGGTGTGCACGCGCCGCGTCGTGGTGTCGAGCGTGGCGAAGAGCTGGTCGGCCGCATAGGCGCCAGCCCGCGTCAGGCGGTTGAAGAGCGTGGACTTGCCGGCATTGGTGTAGCCGACGAGCGAGACCGCGACGAGGTGCGAGCGGGCCCGTGCGCGGCGCTGCACCGCGCGCTGCGCGCGCACCCGGTCGAGCTTCTCCTTGAGCACTTTCACGCGCTTGCCGATCAGGCGCCGGTCGGTCTCGAGCTGGGTTTCGCCCGGCCCCCGCAGCCCGATGCCGCCGCGCTGGCGCTCCAGGTGGGTCCAGCCGCGCACGAGCCGCGTCGCCAAGTGCTCGAGCTGGGCGAGCTCGACTTGGAGCTTGCCCTCGTGGGAACGCGCGCGCTGGGCGAAGATGTCGAGGATCAGGCTCACGCGGTCCACCACCCGGCAGCCGAGGCGGCGCTCGAGGTTGCGCTCCTGCCCCGGGGTGAGCTCGTGGTTGAAGATCACGAGCCCCGCGCCGGTCGCGCGCGCGATCCTCGCCACCTCCTCGAGCTTGCCGCGCCCCACGAAGTAGGCGGGGTCGGGGCGCTCGCGCCGCCCCTTGACGTGAGCGGTCGCGCGCACCCCGGCGGAGGCCGCGAGCAGCTCGATCTCCTCCACCCCCTCGGCGTAGCCGTTCTCGCCGAGGTCGAGACTGACCAGCACCGCCTCGGTGCCGGCTCCGGGACGGTCAAGCATCAAGGATGGCTGGAGGGGCCGCGCTCAACTGCTCTGGCTGGTGTCGAGCTGGAGGCTGACGGCGCGCGCCGGAACCACGGTCGAGATCGCGTGCTTGTAGACCATCTGCGTGACCGTGTTCTTGAGCAGCACCACGTACTGGTCGAAGGACTCGATCTGGCCCTGCAGCTTGATGCCGTTGACGAGGTAGATCGAAACGGGGATGTGCTCCTTGCGCAGGGTGTTCAGAAAAGGGTCTTGTAAGAGCTGCCCCTTGTTGCTCATGTCGGCCTCGCTATTTATTGTGTTTGAAATTCCACTTTACTCGCTTTTTCACCGCCGCGCCATGGGGTTAGCGCCGTGCCCCGACCCGTCCGGCGTAGGGGTTGGCCCCCGACCTGAACTCGATTTTCAGGGGGGTGCCCTGCAATTGGAAAGCTTCCCGGAAAAAACGTTCCAGGTAGCGGCGGTAGGCATCCGGCAGGCGGTCGAGGGCGCTGCCGTGGATCACGATGCGGGGCGGGTTGACACCGCCCTGGTGCGCGTAGCGCAGCTTCGGCCGCACCAGGCCCGCGCGCGGCGGGGGCTGCTGCGCGACCGCGGCGGCGAGCGCGCGGCTCAACCGCGGGGTGGGCAGCCGCACCATCGCCGCCGCATACGCCTCGTCCACCGAACCGAGCAGCGCCCCCACGCCCTGCCCGGTCAGCGCCGAGATGAAGTGCAGCCGCGCAAAGGAAAGAAAGCCGAGCTTGCGCATGAGCTCGCGCTTGACGCGCGCGCGGCTCGCCTCGGGCAGCCGCTCCCACTTGTTGACCGCGAGCACCAGCGCGCGCCCGGCTTCCAGCACGTGGCCGGCGATGCGCGCGTCCTGCTCGGCGATGCCTTGGCGCGCGTCGAGCACCAGGATCACGACGTTCGCTTGCTCGATCGCTTGCAGCGCCTTGATCATCGAGAATTTCTCCGGCGCCTCCACGACTCGCCCCCGCCGCCTAAGCCCCGCGGTGTCGATGAGCGTGTAGCGCTGCGGCCCGCGCTCGAACTCGACGCGGATCGGGTCGCGCGTGGTGCCCGGCTCGTCGAACACGAGCACGCGCTCCTCTCCGAGCAGCGCGTTGACCAGGGTGGACTTGCCGACGTTCGGCCGGCCGACCACCGCGATACAGGGATGGCGCCGCTCGGCGGCGGGCGGCTCGGAGGCGGCGGGGAAGCCCTCGAGCACGAGATCCATCAGCGCCGCGACATTGTCGCCGTGGGCCGCCGACACCGGCAGCGGCTCGCCCATTCCGAGCGCGTGGAATTCGGCGCAGGCCGCGGCGCGCTCCAGCCCCTCGGCCTTGTTGACGACCAGAAACACGCGCCGCCCGCTCGCCCTCAATTCCTGCGCGATCTCCCGGTCCTGGGGCGTGAGCCCCGCGCGCGCATCCACCACGAACAGCACAGCGTCGGCCTCGTCGAGCGCCTGGCGCGTGTGGCGCGCCATTTCGTGGAAAATGCCCTCCCGCGCCACCGGCTCGAACCCGCCGGTGTCCACCACCAGGTACGGCCGGTCGCCGAC
>DATLZE010000169.1:0-10082 GCA_035574195.1 Burkholderiales bacterium
TGGGTGCCGAGCGCGAGCGGCACGTGCCGATCGGCGACCGCCGCCGCCGATCCGCTCGAGGAGCCGCCCGGTGTGCGGGACAGATCGAGAGGATTTCGCGTCGGTCCGGGCGTCACGTTGGCGAACTCCGTGGTGACCGTCTTGCCCATGAGCAGGGCGCCCGCGCGGCGCGAAAGCGCGACGCACACCGCGTCCTTCGCCGGGCGATGCCCCTTGTGGATCGGAGTGCCGTACTCGGTGGGCAGGTCGCAGGTGTCGATGATGTCCTTCGCCCCGAAGGGCACGCCGTGCAGCGGGCCGCGCCGCGCGCAGCGGTCGAGCGCGCGCGCCTGCGCGATGGCGCGCTCCGCATCGAGATGCGCCCATGCGCGCACCTCGGGCTCGCGCGCCGCGATGCGCTCGAGGCAAGCGCGCGCGAGCGCTTCGCAGCTCGTGCGCCCCTGCGCGATCGCCGCAGCCGCCTCGGTCGCGGTGAGCTGCTCGAGCCTGGAGAGCGGGGATGCCGCGCGGCGCATCGTGAGCGCGGTGAACGCGTGACGAAATAAAAGTCGGATCCGGAGGGCCAGTATAAGCGCTGCGCGCGTATCGGTTAAGATTCGTCCGGCGCGCAACGCGCGCTTCTTCCACATTGTGGCCATCCGACGAGAACGATGACACGCGCCCACTCCACCTGGATCGATCATTTCCCCGGCAACTTCATGTGGTCGAACGCGACCCTCGTCACCAAGGGCATGGCGCCCTACGGCGCGGTGGCGCTGGGAGAGATCGACCAGGTGTGCGAGCGGTTGCGCGCGCGCGAGCACGAGCCGCACGCTTGGTGGGAGGAGTGGGGCGCGCTCGGCGCTCGGCTGGAGAAACTCGCCGATGCAGCCGAGGCTGCAGGGCGGGCGATGAGCGCCGGCAACCTCTACTTGCGCGCCGGCATGTATTACTTCACCGCCGAGCGTTTCATCGAGCCGGGTCCGGAGAAGCGCGAAATGGGGCGCCGCGCGATCGCCTGCCAGACCAAGGGCATTCTGCGGCGCTGGCCCAACGTCGAGCGCGTGGAGGTGCCATACGAGGGCACCACGCTCCCGGCCCTTTTCATGAAGGCGCCGGGGCCCGCGGGCCGCGCCCCAGCGGTGGTGGTCTTCGACGGGCTCGACAACTGCAAGGAGATGAGCGTGCTGTTCAACGGGCTCGAGTTCGCCGCGCGCGGCTGGCATACGCTCGCGATAGACGGGCCGGGGCAGGGCGAATCGCTGCGGCTGCGCGACATCAAGACGCGCCCCGATTACGAGGTCGCCGGTAGCGCCGCCTACGAATGGATCGCCGCGCGATCCGAGGTGGAGGCCTCGCGCGTCGCGGTGATGGGCTACAGCTTCGGCGGCTATTACGCGCCGCGCATCGCCGCCTTCGAGCGCCGCTACTGCGCCTGCGTCGCTTTCGGGGCGATGCATTGGAACCTCGCGCAATGGGTGGACGGCATCCGCCGCGTGGTGAGCGCCGACCCGAAGTCGAGCGCGCAGTCGCACTTCCAGGTGCCGTGGGCCTTCGGCGCGCGCGACCTCGACGAGGCGGTCGAGATGGCCAAGCGCTTCGACCTCGCCCCGGTCGCCGGCCGCATCGCGTGCCCGCTGCTCGTCGTGCACGGGGAAAACGACCGCATCGTGCCGCTCGATTCCGCGCGCAAGCTCTACGAGGCGGCCGGCAGCCGGAGCAAGACGCTCAAGATCTTTACCGCCGCGGAGGGCGGCGCCGAGCACTGCCAGGTGGATAACCGCCAGCTCGGCGTGGATTACATCGCCGACTGGCTGGCAGAGAACGCGTTCGGGCGGTGACGCAGTGCGGGGGTAAAAGGCCCGCCACCGCGTCACTCGATCTTGATGCCGGCCGCGGCGATCACCCTGGCCCAGGTCTCGCGCTCGCGCCGGATGTGCTCCGCGAACGCTTCCGGCGTGCTGCCCACCGCGCGCGCGCCGACCGCGGAGAAGCGCTGCGCGAGCTCGGGCGACTTGAGCGCGCGCACGATCTCCTGGTTGAGCCGTGCGAGGATCGCCGCCGGAGTGCCAGCGCGCACCACGATGCCGCCCCACTCCGCCGCCTGGTAGCCCGGCACGCCGGCCTCGGCGACCGTCGGCAACTCGGGCACGGCGGGATCGCGCTCGAGCGTGGTCACGCCGAGCACGCGCAGCCGGCCCGAGCGCATATGGGCGAGCAGCGGCGGGATGGTGCCGAAATAGACCGAGACCTCTCCGCTGAGCACCGCCACCAGCGCCGGGCCGCCGCCCTGGAAGGGCACATGCACCATATCGGTCTTGGTGAGCAGCTTGAAGAGCTCGGTCGCCATCTGCGTTGCGCTCGCCTGACCCGAGGACGAATAGTTGAGCGCGCCGGGACGCGCGCGGGCGAGCGCGATGAGCTCCTTCACGGATTTCGCCGGCACCGAGGGATGCACCGCGAGCAGGAACGGCAGCACGCTCACATGGCTGACGAGCGCGAGGTCGCGCTCGCTGTCGAAGGGCATTTTTTTCATCAGCAGCGGGTTGATGCTGAAGGTGAGGTTCGCCATGCCGAGCGTGTGCCCGTCGGGAGCCGACTTCGCCACCGCGTCCATGCCGATCGTGGCCGCCCCTCCCGGGCGGTTTTCGACCACGACCTGCTGGCCGAGAGACTCCGCGAGCCGCGGCGCGATCATGCGCGCCACGGCGTCGGTGGCGCCGCCGGGGGCAAAAGGCACGATCACGCGCAGAGGGCGCGTGGGATAGGTCTGCGCCCCCGCCGCCGCGGACAACGCCGCCGCGACACCGGCTACGGCCACAACGATGGCTCGGGCTCGAGCGTTCATGGGGTTCTCTCCTCTCGCTTCATCTACCTCTTGCGCAGGGGCGGCATGCCGTTTCACTGCGCGTGGATCGCCGCCGCGATGCGCTCGGGTGTGAGCGGAAGGTCCCGCACCCGCACCCCGAGCGCGTGATAGAGCGCGTTGCCGATCGCAGCCGCGGTCGGTCCCATCATGCCCTCGCCGACCCCGAGCGAGGGCGCTTCGGGCCGGTCGAGCAGCACGACCTCGACCGCGGGCGCCTCCTCGAAGGTGAGGATCGGATAGTCGTTCCAGTCGCGCGTTCGAATGCGTTCGCGGTCGAAGCGCACCTGCTCCTTGAGAGTCCAGCTGGCCGCCTGGATCGCGCCGCCCTCCATCTGGTTCGCCACGCCGTCGGGATTGACGACGCGCCCGCAGTCCACGGCCGCCACCAGCCGCTCGACCCGCAGCGCCTCTTCCACCCGCACCTCGGCCACCACGGCGACGTAATCGCCGATGTTCTTGTAGCGCGCGAAACCGATCCCGAAGCCGCGTCCTTGTCCGCGGAGCGCGCCCGGCTGCCAGCCGGCACGCTCGGCCGCTGCGGCGAGCACAGCGCGCGCGCGCCGATCCTCGAGGTGGCGCAACCGGAAGGCGACCGGATCGGCGCCCGCGGCGTGCGCGAGCTCGTCCATGAAGCACTCGATGGCGAAAACGTTGAGATGGGCACCCAACGCGCGCAGCGTCGAGACCCTGAGCGGGACGGCCGTCACCGCATGATTGACCACGCGCGCTGCGGCAAATGCGTAGTAGGGCACCGCGTTGCGCTGGCTGCCGCCGCCCATCGCAAGCGGCATGTCTACCGGGGGCGGCGGCTCGGCACCCCGTCCGAGGTGCCAGGCAGCAAGCAGGCCCGGCGAGGGATGCCGGCCCGGACGGGTGATGTGGCGATTGCCCCAGATGTGCTGCTCCCAGCGGGCGACCGCACCTGCGGCGTCGAGCTCGGCGCGCAGCCGCACCACCATCGCCGGCCCGTACGGCTCCCACGCGAACTCGTCGTCGCGCATCCACTGCACGCGCACCGGGCAGCCGGGCACCGCGCGCGCGAGCAATGCCGCATCGAGCGCGACGTCGTCAGCCCCGTTGTGCCCGTAGCAGCCCGCCCCCTCGGCGTGGCGCACGATCACGCAGCTCGGCTCGAGCTCCAGCACCTTCGCGAGCTCCGCCCGCAGCGCGTAAATCGCCTGGCTGTGCGACCAGACCTCGAGCCGCCCCTCGCGCCACCACGCGATCGCGCACGAAGGCCCGATCGCAGCGTGCGCGAGATAGGGCCGAGTGTAGGTCGCTTCGAGCCGGCGGCCGGCCGCGACCTCGGCGCCCGTGCCGCGCTCGAGCAATACCTCGACCTCGGCCGGTTGCGCGCGCAGGTAATCGGGCATGCTCGCCTCATCGGGTAGCGCGCGCCCGGGACTCCAGCGCGCGGCACGCGCGAGCGCCGCCCGGGCTCTGATCGCCTGCTCCTCGCGCTCGGCGACGACACCGAGGAAGCTGCCCTCGCGCACCAGCGCGCGCAGCCCCGCGATCGCGCGCACCGGCGCTTCGTCCAGCGCGAGCAACTGCGCGCCGTAGGCAGGCGGGCGGAGGATACGCCCGTGCAGCATGCCGGGGAGCTCGAGATCGTGGATGAAGGCGGCGCCCGCGATCTTGGCCGGAATATCGAGGCGCGCGAGCGGCCGGCCGACGAGCCCGAGCGCCTCGGGGGCTTTGGGAGCCGCTTCCCCCGTCGCCTCGCGCGCAAGATCCACCTCGTGCGCGAGCGTCCAGTAGCTCACCGCGCCGCCGTCGCGGGCGCGCACGACGCCGTCCTCCACCGCGAGGCCCTCGAGGCTCGCGCCCAACCGGCGCGCGGCCGCCTGCAACAACAGGTCGCGCACCTCGGCGCACGCCTGGCGCAGGGAGGCGCCGCTCTCCTCGATCGAACGGCTGCCCGAGGTGGAACCTTCGTCGGGACTGGCGACGGTGTCGGCCGGGGCCATGCGAATGCGCGTGTAGGCGACGTCGAGCTCCTCGGCCGCGATCTGGGCGAGCGCCGAGACGATGCCTTGCCCGATCTCGACCTTGCCGGTGCGCACCGTCACCGTGCCGTCGGGCTCGAACGCCACCCAGCGGTCGAGGCGCGGGTTGGCCGCGAGGGTGGGCGGCAGCGCGCGCACCCGGCTCATGTCCGGAGGTCCCGCCTCAGAAATAAGGCTGCCCGGGGCCGACGGGGGGCCGCCACTCGCACTTGCCCCACGGCCCGTCGCCCGCTTCGCGGATGTAGGCGATGCGCCCGCGCCTCGTCGGCACGCGCTTGCCGGAGAAGAACAGCATCAGCCAGTCCATGACGTAGTCGTGCGCGTCCATGCCCCCGAGGTTGGAGAGCCCCCACAGGGGATGGTACTGGTTCTCGAACACCCACATTTCCTTCGGCACCCTGAGATCGCGATAGGCCTCGATCGCGTCCTCGAGGGGACAGAGCGGATCGAACTCGCCGGTCACGAGCAGCGCCGGGCAGCGGATCTTCTCCAGGCAGCCGCGCACGGTCATGCCGGCGGCCACTTCCCGATCGAACGCCTCCTCGTCCTCGTAGCCGGCCATGTACATGAACATTTGCTTGAAGCGGGGCGAGGACTGCGTGAAGATGGTGTTGTTGGGGTTGAAGCACGCCACCGCGCTCACCACCGCCGCGGGACGGCGGTCGTAGGAGGCGAGCCTGAGCGACCAGTAGCTGCCCATGCTGATGCCGTAGATCGCGATCCGCTCCGGGTCCACCTCGGGCCGCTGCTCGAGGTAGCTGATCACCGCCGCCCCCGCGCGCTCGTAGTTGTCGCCCACCGCGCGGATCTTCCTGATGTTCGAAGCGCCCTGCCCCGGGCCGTCCATCGCGAGCACGTGAAAACCGCGTGCCGCCGCGACGTTGTGGTACGCCTTCGGGAACACTTCCTTCGTCTGGTCCATGCCCGGCACGTAGATCACGCACGGCGCGCGCCGCCGGTCCGGGAGCAGGTGCAGCAGGCAGGAGATGGTCTTGCCGCCGTCGAAGGGCACCTCCACGCGCTCGATGGGGTAGGAGGCGACTCGCGAGCGCCGGTCCACCATTTCGCAGAGCTTCTCGTAGAGCGCGAGCTTGACCGGATGATCGTCGTAGTAGATCGGATGCTGCGCCATGCGGTAGGCCTCGATCGCATGGTCGTAGTGGTAGGTCGCGGCCTCCCGTGCTCCCAGCGCGTGCGCCCGGCGCGCGAGCGCCTCGTGCCGCTCGGCCGCTTCGCGCCACACCTTGGGCAGCATGCGGTAGTTGCGCGCGCGCTTGCCCGGCGGCACCTCCGCATCGTCGCGCTCGAAGTTCTGCACCCGCCCGCGCATGTTGAGCGCGAGATCGAGCATCCACTGTTGGCTGTCACGCTGGGTTCTCAATTTGCGCAGCATCTCGTCTCCTCCGCGCTTGGTGCTTCGAGTCGCGGGCCGAAGTTCCACCGCGCTCCAACGACCCGAAGCCTCGAACTCCGACCCCTCGACCTCGAACCCTTCATTCGGGCGGGATGACCGGCAGCAGCAGCCGCGCCGGGCGCTCCCGCCCGCTGTAGAGCGTCACCTTCCCGCCGAAGACGGACGGCGGGCGGTCGGTCTCGTCGTCGTGCACGAACGGCCCGCAGCCGCGCATCGGGTTCTTCATGTTGGAAAGGGTCGCCGCCTCGCCCTCGTACTCGTAATCCTTGCCGCGGATCGTGAGCGCGATTCTCCAGCCCTTCGGCACCACGATCGAGGTCGGCCAGATTTCCACGTCGAGCTCGTAGGGCTCGCCCGGCACGAGCGGCTGCTTCTCGTCATGCGTGTGGTAGGGCCGATAGGGAAGCGACCTCGCGGCATCGAGCTTGCGGTGCGAGGCGCGCAGCCACCCCTGCCCGATCGGCGTGTGCGGATCGAGCGCGCCCTGGAACACGAGCTCCTTTCCGTTCGGATCGAACACGCGCAGCACGGCGAAGATGTCGGCGTCCACCGTGGAGGAGGCGATCCAGAGCTTGAGCGCCGAGGGGCCCGTGATCTCGGTATCCGCGGCGAGCGGCGCGGAGTAAAACGTGACGCCTTCTCCCAGAGCCTCGTAGGCCGCGGCCCCGGCTGCCGCGGGCGGCTGCGGCGCGAGCCGGCGCGCGGCGCAATCGAGATAGAAGCTGGTCCAGCGGGTGCGCGCGAGCGGCCACTCGTTCTCGTGGCGCAGCACGAACTTCTCGCCGGGATGGCGCACGTTCAACTGCACCCGCGGCTGCCGGTCCCAGCCGTTGTTCTCGCCCTTGAGGAAATAGTCGAAGAAGCGCTTCTGCAGCCCCACGCCATAGTCGGTGTAGAACGGCGCCCAGTGCGATCCGCCGTGCACCTCGAGCCACTTCTGGCGCGAGGCGGCGCCGAGGAAGCCCTCGAAGTTGCCGCGCGTGTGCAGCCCCTGGCCGCCCCAGTTCGCGGCCGAGAGCAGCGGCACCGTCACGCGCGAGAGGTCCGCGGTGCGCTCGCGGTAGTAGTCGTCGAGCAGCTCGCGCCGCAGCAGCTCCGCCCACATGTCCTCGCGGTTGCGCGCGAGCTCCTCCTCCGAGAGCGTCTCCGGCCCGCACACGAGCTCGCCGGTCACGCGCGAGCGCGGCCCGCGCTCCCCGCGCCCGTGCTGCACCGTCTTCACCTGCATGTCCTGCCAGTGCTTGCGGAAGGTGCACACGATGCCGCCATGGCGGTTGGCGTCGCGGTAGGCGTCGCACCAGCCCTCCCACACGCAGATCGCCGCGAGATGCGGGGGCTGCGAGGCTGCGGCGCGCCACTGATTGCTCGCGTAGTACGAGATCCCGTTCATGCCCACGCGCCCGTTCGACCAGGGCTGCGCGGCCGCCCATTCGATCGCGAGGTGGATGTCGCGCGTCTCGCGCGCGTTGTTGTGGCAGAGGAAGCCGGGCGAGCGGCCGGCGCCGCGCGAATCCACCCGGATGCAAACGTAGCCGTCGGGCACCCACTTCTCCGGATCCACGACCTCCCAGTTGGCGTAGCGGTTGCTGGTGCCCGCGACGGCGTCGGGATGCTCGCGCGCCATGATCTCCCACGCCGTCTGGTAGCCTTCCTGGAACGCGAGGCCCTTGCCGTAGGGCCCGTAGGAGAGGATCACGGGGAAACGCCCCTCGCGCGGCGGGCGGAAGACGTCGGCGCGGAGCACGAGGCCGTCGTCCATCACGATCGGCACGTCCCAGTCGATGCGCATGCCGTCGCGCACTTCGCTCCGGTAGTCGCTCATGGTTTCACTCACGCCATATCAAGCCGCGGCACCGAGGCGGCGAGGGGGCGAGCCGGCGGTAAAGCGAAGCAGCGACCGGTCATGGGAGTTGCCTTGCCTCGTCGCTTCGCCACCGCGTCACATTTTGGGCGGGATCACGGGCAGCAGCAGGTACGACTGCATCTCGCCCCCGGAGTAGATCGTGTTCTGCGCGCCCGCGTTGTAGTCCGCGTGGTAGTGCGTGTAGGGGGCGCTGCCCACCCCGTCGCGCGGCTGCACGTCGAGGCGCAGCTTGTGCCCTTTCCTCAACACGATCGAGGTCGGCCAGATCTCGACCTGGCACTCGACAGGCTTCCCCGGCTCGAGCCACCACCGCTCGTCGTGCGCGTGGTACGGCCGGTAGGGCAGCGTCCTCGCGGGATCGAGCTTGCGGTGCGAGGCGCGCAGCCACCCCTTGGTGAGCGGCACCGGCTGCCCGTGCTGGCCGACTTCCCACACGTCCTTGCCGTCGGGGCCGATGTTGCGCAGGGTGGCGAAGATGTCCATGTCCTCGGTGGTGCTCGAGACCCAGAGGTTGAGCACGATCGGGCCGGTGATCTCGGTGTCGCGCTCCATCGGCGGCGTCTCGAATGAGACGCCGGTGCGCCCGAGGTTGCCGTGCGTGGTGGCGAGCGCGGAGGCCGAGGCGATGCCTGCGCGCGTCGTGCCGCTCGCGGGGTAGGTGATCCTGCCCGCCGTCTTGGGAGGCGCCGCGACCAGCACGCCTTCCACCCCCATTTCGTCGGGCAGCGGCTCGCCGCGGTCTATCTTGAGGTAGAGCTTGGTCCACTGCGTGCGGGCGAGCGGCCATTCGTTCTCGAAGCGGAAGGGGTAGGGTTTCGCGCTGCCGCCGGTGCGGATCTCGAGCTTCACCGGCGGCTCGTCCATGATGCCGGTGTCCCTGCCCTTCAGCCAGTAGTCGAACCAGCGCAACTGATCCATCCGCCCCTCCTCGGAGTGGAAGGGGTGGAAATGCGTGCCGGTGTGGATCCTCAGTTTCTTGTGGCGCGAGGCCGCGCACATGAAACCCTCGGTATTGCCGCGCAGGTGCAGCGCGAATCCGCCCCAGTTGCCCACGCTGTAGAGCGGCACGGTGATTTTCTCCCAGCGCGCGCTCGACATGCGCCACCACTCCGAGTCGAGGTCGTGGCTCATCAGCTCCCACAGCAGGTTGTTGTTGAAGGCGTCCGGGTTGTAGGCGCGCGGGCGGCCGAGCAGGTGGTGCGCGGTCTGGGTGATCCACCAGGTGCCGATGAAACCCGAGGAGAAGATGCCGCCGTGGTAGGCCTGGTCGCGATACTGGTCGGCGCGTCCCTCCCACGGCATGATCGCCTTGAGCGAGGGAGGGTTCAGATTCGCCACGCGCCACTGCGAGCTCGCGTGATAGGAGATGCCGAGCAGCCCGATCGCGCCCGAGCACCACGGGCGGTGCGCGATCCACTCGATCGCGTCGTAGAAATCGAGCGACTCCTGGTACGAGCTCGGCTCGGAGCGCCCGGGCGACTTGCCCGAGCCGCGCGCGTCAACGCGCACCAGCGCATAGCCGCGCGGGCACCACCACAGGGGATTCGCGGTCTCCCAGGCCATGTAGGGATTGGGCGCCTCCTCGAGGTCGGGCGGCGGCACCCAGAGCTTGTCTTTCTGGTAGACGCTGATGTTCATGATCGCGGGCACGCGCTCGCTCGTCTCGGGGCGAAAGACGTCGGCGCAGAGCAACGTGCCGTCGCGCACCGGGATCCACACGTCCTTCTCGACGATCAGCTTGTAGTCTTTCGGCTGGGAAACGTTCGCGGTCTTATCGCTCATCGCTGGGTCCGTCGCTCGGCATGCAAAGCCGGGCGCTACCTTACCAAATTGCGCGGCGCCGCGCTCGCGGCCGAACCGCAATGTGGACTGCGAAACCCCGCCCGCGCACCCGCTGCGGCCGCGGCGCGGGCTGCTCGATCCGGCACGCGGCCCCGGGCCGCGCAG
>DATLZE010000170.1:0-63082 GCA_035574195.1 Burkholderiales bacterium
GGCTCGCCGACGCGCTGCCGCCCGAGTGGGAGGGGCGCGACATCGGCCTCGTCGGGGTGGTGGCGGGACTGCCGCAGGACTACGGGCGCGGCGTGCGCTTCGAATTCGAGGTCGAGCGCGTTCTCACCGCGGGCGCGCGCACGCCGCGGCGCATCGTGCTCTCGTGGTGGGGCAGTCCCGCGAGGCAGGACCGTCCGGCCTCGTACCCCGTTCTGCGCGCGGGCGAGCGCTGGCAGCTCACGGTGCGGCTCAAGCGCCCGCACGGAGCCGCCAATCCCCACGGATTCGACTACGAAGCGTGGCTGTTCGAGCGAGACCTCCGCGCCACCGGCTACGTCAGGCCGAAGGCGGGAGGATTGCGGCTCGACGCGATGGTGCACCGCCCCGGCTACTGGGTCGAGCGGCTGCGCGAGCACGCTCGCGAGCGCGTCCGGGAGGCGCTGCCGCAAGCGCCCTACGCCGGGGTCGTCGCGGCGCTCGCCATCGGTGACCAGCGCGCGATTCCTCCCGAGCAGTGGCAGACCTTCACCCGCACCGGCGTCAATCACCTGATGAGCATTTCGGGGCTGCACGTCACCATGGTCTCCGGCCTCGTGTTCGTGCTCGTGCGCGTGCTGTGGCGTCGCAGCCCCCGGCTCGCGCTGCGGTTGCCCGCCGTGAAGGCGGCTACGCTCGCCGGCCTCGCCGCGGCGTTCGCCTACACGCTGCTCGCGGGCTTCGCGGTGCCGGCTCAGCGCACGCTCTACATGCTCGCGGTGGTGGCCGCCGCGCTGTGGCTGGGCATCGTCGAGTCGGTCTCGGCCGTGCTCGCCGCGGCGCTCCTCGTCGTGGTGCTGCTCGATCCCTGGGCGGTGCTCGCGCCGGGATTCTGGCTCTCGTTCGGTGCGGTGGCCGCGATTTTGTACGTCTCGAGCGGAAGAATCGCGCAGCCGCACCGGCTGGCGAGCTGGATCCGGGTGCAGGCGGCGGTGACGCTCGCGCTGGTCCCGCCGCTGCTCGCGCTGTTCCAGCAGATCCCGCTCGTGTCGCCGCTCGCCAACGCTTTCGCCATTCCCGTGGTGAGCCTGGTGGTGGCGCCGCTCGCGCTGATCGGGGTGCTGGTGCCTTTCGATCTCGTGCTGCAGGCGGCGCACGCCGTGATGGGCGCGTGCATGAGCGGGCTGGAGTGGCTTGCCGCGGCGCCCGCCGCGGTCTGGCAGCAGAGCGCGCCCTCCGCGTGGGCGGTGGCGCTCGCGGTGGCGGCAACCGCCTGGCTGCTTGCCCCGCGCGGGATCCCGGCGCGCTGGCTGGGCGCAGTCGGCATGATGCCGCTGCTCGCCGCCGCCCCGCCCGCGCTGCAGGCGGGGGAGGCCGATGTCGTGGTGCTCGATGTGGGGCACGGCATGGCCGCCGTGGTGCGCACCGCGCGTCACGCGCTGCTCTACGACGCCGGGCCGAGCTTCGGGCCGGACGCCGACGGCGGGAGCCGCATGATCGTGCCCTATCTGCGCGCCGCGGGAATCGCGCGGCTCGACGCTCTCGTCGTCAGCCACGACGACGACGATCATTCGGGAGGCGCGCTCTCGGTCGTGCAGGCGGTCCCGGTGGGGTTGCTGATCACCTCGCTGCCCGATGCCGATCCGCTGGTGGTGCAGGCCGAGCGCTCGGCCCGCTGCCTCGCGGGCGAGAGCTGGGAATGGGACGGAGTGCGCTTCGAAATCCTTCACCCGGAGCGCGCGAGCTACGAGGCGCGCGCGCTCCGGGACAACGACCGCAGCTGCGTGCTGAGAATCGTGTCGCGCGGCGGAGCCGTGCTGCTGCCCGCCGATATCGAGCGGCGCTCGGAGGAGGCGCTGCTGCGGCGGGCGCCCGGGATGCTGCGCGCCGATATCCTGCTCGCGCCGCACCAAGGCAGCCGCACGTCCTCGACGCCGGACTTTCTCGACGCGGTCGCTCCCCAGGCGGTGATCTTCCCGGTCGGCTACCGCAACCGCTTCGGCCATCCCCACCGCGAGGTCGCGCAGCGTTACCGAGATCGCGGCATCCGGATTTACCGCACCGATCGTGACGGCGCGGTCCTGATCGCGCTGCGCGCGCGCGAGGGCATCACGGTGAGGCCGTATCGCGCACTCTACCGCCGCTACTGGCACGCGGTCCTTCCCGGCGATCCCGTGGCCGATGCCCTGCGGCTCGAGCCGGGGGGCGGGAGCGGTCCGGCCTTGCCCGGATCCTGATGCCGGCGGGTGCGAGCGGGGGCTGTGTCAAAATATCCGCGATGGCGAATTCTTCATCGCTCAAGCTCGTGCATCCGGCGCAGCCAGGTCCCGCTTCCGGCGGGCTCGGCCCGCTCCTCGAGCGGCTGAGCCTCGAGGAGCAGGAGACGGTGCGGCGCGCGTACGCGCTCGTCGCGCCGCTCTACGGCGAGCGGCGGCTTGCCGGCGGCGAACCAGCACTCGAGCACGCGCTCGGCGCCGCGGGCATCGTCGCGGACCTCAAGCTCGACGCCGAGGCGCTCGCCGCCGCGCTCGCCGCGCCGCTCGCCGGCATCGCGCCGGCGCGCCTGCCGGAGCTCAAGGAGCGCTGCGGCGCGGCGGTTGCGGAAATCGTGGAAGGCGTCGCGCGCATGGCGCAGATCGGGCTGCTTTCGAGCCGGCCTCAACCGGCGTCGAAGCCCGAGCAACAGGCGGCCCAGCTCGAGGCCCTGCGCAAGATGCTGCTCGCGATGGTGCAGGACGTGCGGGTGGTGCTGGTGAAGCTCGCCGACCATACCCAGGAGCTGCGCTACGCGGTCAAATCGCAGGATGAGCAGCAGCGGCGCGCGGTGGCGCAGCTGACGGGCGATGTCTTCGCGCCGCTCGCCAACCGGCTCGGCATCTGGCAGCTCAAGTGGGAGATGGAGGATCTTGCCTTCCGCATCCTCGACCCCGCGACCTATCAGCGCATCGCGCGCGCGCTCGACGAGAAGCGTGCGGACCGCGAGCGCTACATCGAGGCGGTCGTCGCCGTCCTGCGCGAGGAGCTCGCGCGCGCCGGCATCGCGGCCGAGGTCACCGGGCGGCCCAAGCACATCTTCAGCATTTACCGGAAGATGGTGAGAAAAGGCATTGATTTCGAATCGCTTTATGATATCCGGGCCGTCCGCGTGCTGGTTCAGGACGTGAAGGACTGCTATAGCGTGCTCGGGCTCGTGCACCACCTCTGGACGCCGATTCCGAGGGAATTCGACGATTACATCGCCAAGCCCAAGAGCAACCACTACCGCTCGCTGCATACCGCGGTGATCGGGCCCGAAGGCAAGGCGTTGGAAGTCCAGATCCGCACCTACGAGATGCACCAGCACTCCGAGCTCGGGATCGCGGCGCACTGGCGCTACAAGGAGGGCACGCGCCACGAGCGCGACTACGACCAGAAGATCGCCTGGCTGCGCCAGATCCTCGAGTGGAAGGAGGAGGTGGGAGACGCCGGGGAGCTCGCCGAGCGCTTCCGCACGGGCCTGTTCGAAGACACGATCTACGTGCTGACGCCGCAGGGCAAGGTGATCGCGCTGCCAGCGGGCGCGACCCCGGTGGACTTCGCCTACCACGTGCATACCGAGCTCGGGCATCGCTGCCGCGGCGCCAGGGTGGACGGCGTGATGGTGCCGCTCAACACGCCGCTCGCCAACGGCCAGCAGGTGGAGATCCTCGCCGCCAAGGAAGGCGGGCCGAGTCGCGACTGGCTCAATCCGGCGCTCGGCTACGCGCGCAGTCACACCGCGCGCACCAAAATCCGCCAGTGGTTCAACCGCCAGAACTTGGAGGCGGCGGTGGCCCAGGGGCGCGCCCTCGTGGAAAAGGAGCTGCAGCGCCAGGGCTTGAGCGCGCTCGGGCTCGAGCGCGTCGCCGCGCGGCTCGGGTTCGATCAGGTGAGCGATTTTCTGGCCGAGGTCGGGCGCGGCGCGATCGGCCCGCGCCAGCTGCAGGCCGCGGTGCGGGCTCTCGACCCGCGGGCCACGCAAGCGCAGGCGGCGCTCGCCGCGCCCGCAGCGCCTGCGCGCCGGGCGCGCGCGCCCGCGCGCAAGGCGAGCGTGCTGGTGGTAGGCGTGGACCGGCTGCTCACGCTGCCGGCGAAGTGCTGCAAGCCGGTGCCGCCCGACGCGATCACGGGCTTCATCACGCGCGGGCGCGGCGTCACCGTGCACCGCTCCGACTGCGCGAACTTGGCGCGGCTCGATCCCGAGCGGCTGGTCTCCGCCGAATGGGGCGAGGCCGCGGGCGCCGCCTATCCGGCGGAGATCGAGATCGAGGCGGCGGACCGCACCGGGCTGCTGCGCGACATCTCGGAAGTGTTCGCGCGCGAGCGGATCAACGTCACCGGCACGCGCTCGGTTTCCAGCGAGGCGCGGGCGCACATGCGCTTCACGCTGGAGGTCGCCGACCTCGCGCAGCTCACCCGCGTGCTCGCGCTGGTGCGGGAAGTGCGCGGCGTCACCCGCGCGGTGCGCCGTTAGCTGTTTGTTCCTGCTACGGAGAGCACAGAGATCACGGAGGCGGGCTCGGCGAACCCCGTGTTCTCGGTGGCTGGCGGGATCAGGCCGTAAAAGCGAGGTGCAAGCCGGTCACGCCGGGCAGCCCTTCGTAATCGGAGGACCAGCTCTCGCCGGGCTCGATCGGTAGCGCGGCGGTGAGCGTGCCAGTGGTGACGATCTCCCCGGCGGCGAGCGGCGCAAATTGCGGCTGGCGCGCCAGCACTTCGGCGAGATGCGCGAGTGCGGCCGCCGGGTGGCCGAGCGCGTTGGCGCCTGCGCCCCGGTCCATGACTTCGCCGTTGCGCTCGAGCGTGACCTTGCACTCGCGCAGCTGCGCGAGCACAGCGGCACGCTCCTGCGGGCGGACCTCGTGCGGCGCTCCGACGACGAGCCGCCAGTGGAAGGCGAAATCCGCAGCCGAGTCGGCGGGCTCGAATTTCCAGTCCGCGAAGTGGCAGTCCACGATCTCGAAGCTCGGCGCGATCCACTCCACCGACTCGAGCACGCGAGCGGGATCGCTCACCCCGGCCGCGAGCGGCGCCTTGAGCTTGAAGGCGATCTCCGGCTCGAGGCGCGGCCGCGCGCTGCCTGCGAGAGAGACGCTGGTGCGGCCGTTCGCGGCGAGAATCACGGTGCGGTCGTAGACATGCGCCCAGATCGGCGCGCTCACCCCGTACTCGGCCCAGATGTTGCGGTTGGTGAAGCCGATCTTGCGCCCCACGGTGCGCTCGCCGCGCGCGCGCCGCAGCCGCACGATCTCCGCCGCGACCGCGTAGCCCTCGTCCCAGCCGAAATCCGGGTAGCGCTCGACGATCGAGCGGACGGTCTTGCCGTTGTCGAGCGCGTCGAGCAACTCGGCGGCAATCGCTGCGATCTTGTTCACGGGGAGACCTTTTTCGCCGCGCAGAGCGCAGAGGATGCGGAGAGAATACGTTCGCGATCCCCCATCGAGAGCCGAGCGGCCGACGTATGCCTCATCGATGCGTGCTCTTTGCGGGAATGGCTTGCTGCTCCGGTCTCCTCTGCGCCCCCAGTGCCCTCGGTGGCCGGTCCATTACTTCGCGCAGCGAAAGCCGATATTGTGATGCCCGGACGCCGGGTTGCGCGAGAGGCTGCGGCCGCGCTGCGTGGCGGTGATTTCCTCGGCCGGCGAGTCGTGGCCGCCGCCGCGCGTGCCGCGCACCGGGCCTGCGGCCAGCTCCTCGCGCCCGTCCCCGGCCGCATAGGGGTAGGGGCGGTAGGCGCTCGCAACCCATTCCCAGGCATTGCCCGCCATGTCTTGCACGCCGTAGGGGCTCGCACCAGCCGGATGGGCCGTGACCGGCGCGGTCTCGTTCCAGCCGGCGCCGTAGCGAGCGCGGCTGCGGTCGGGCGCCGAGTTTCCCCACGGATACTTCCTGCCGTCGGTCCCGCGCGCCGCCTTCTCCCATTCGGCCTCGGTCGGCAGCCGCGCACCGCGCCAGGCGCAGTAATCGCGCGCGCCCGCCCAGGTGACCTCGACCACGGGATGGTCCCCGTATCCGGGATCGGCCGTCCAGCGGCCGCGGACGCGGTGGATGCGCGCGTCGGGATCGTGCTCGTCGTAGAGCCGCTCCCCGCGTGCGTTGCGGGTGCCGAGCGCGTTGAGGAACGCTGCGAATTGCGCGTTGGTGACGGGATAGCGGTCCACATGGAAGGCGGCGAGGCTCACCGTATGCGCTGGGCGCTCGTCCGCGGGGCCATCGTCCGAGCCCATGACGAAGGGGCCGGCGGGAATCGCCACCATGTCCTCGCGCGGCGGCTGCGCCTGCGGCCCCGCCGCAGCCAGCGCGAGCGAGGCGGCGAGCGCCGCGGGCAACACGGCCCTCACGCGACGCCCTCGGCCACGATCATGCGCGTGCGCGCGGCGCGATCGCGGATCGCGCACGCTGCCCGGTAGTCCTCGGAGCCCCGCCATCTTATCGCCCGCTCGAAGTCCGGAAACTCGATCACGACGATGCGCTGCGGGCGCCAGTCCCCGTCGAGCGTCTCGGTCCTGCCGCCGCGCACCAGAAATCGCCCCCCGTGCGCCGCGACCGAGGCGCCCGCGAGCCTGCGGTATTCCTCGATCGCGACCGCATCGGTCACAGCCATCTCCACGATCACGTATGCAGCCATGTTCTCCTCCCCGCCCGCAACTTCCAAGCCCCTGATTTTATTTGAAGCGGCGCGATGATTCCGCTACAATTTCGCTTCTTCAGGCGCGTAGCTCAGTTGGTAGAGCATCACCTTGACATGGTGGGGGTCGTTGGTTCGAGTCCAATCGCGCCTACCAGTTGTTAAATCCGGACGCGTTGCGCCGGTTTAACTCCGCGCGTTGAGCGGCGGGAGATGGCCGTTCAACGCGCGGAATCGTTTTGAGTGTCGCGAATCGAGCATGCCCGACATACGCCTGCCCGACGGGTCGGTTAAGAAATTCGATCGCCCCGTCACCGTGGCCGAGATCGCCCGGGCGATCGGCCCCGGGCTCGCGCGCGCCGCGCTCGCGGGCAGGGTGAACGGCAGGCTGGTGGACACTTCCTTCCGCGTCGAGACCGACGCCGAGGTCGCGATCGTCACCGAGCGCGACCGCGACGGGCTCGAGATCCTGCGCCACTCCACCGCCCATCTGCTCGCGCATGCGGTGAAGGAGCTTTTTCCGGAGGCGCAGGTCACCATCGGCCCGGTGATCGAGGACGGCTTCTACTACGATTTTGCGTTCAAGCGGCCGTTCACTCCGGAGGATCTCGCCGCGATCGAGCGCCGCATGCGGGAGATCGCGCAGCGCGACATCCCGGTCGAGCGCCAGGTGATGCCGCGCGAGGAGGCGGTCGCCTTCTTCCGCGGCCTGGGCGAGCACTACAAGGCCGAGATCATCGCCGCGATTCCCGACGGCGAGGAGATCTCGCTCTACCGCCAGGACAACTTCGTGGACCTGTGCCGCGGCCCGCACGTCCCTTCCACCGGCAGGCTCAAGGCGTTCAAACTGATGAAGGTGGCCGGCGCCTACTGGCGCGGCGATCCCGGCAACGAGATGCTGCAGCGGATCTACGGCACCGCCTGGGCGAGCCGCGAGGAGCTGGAGGCCTATCTGCGCCGGCTGGAGGAGGCCGAGAAGCGCGACCACCGCCGTCTCGGGCGCGCGCTCGACCTCTTCCACACCCAGGAGGAGGCGCCGGGCATGGTGTTCTGGCACCCCAAGGGCTGGGTGGTATGGCAGGCGATCGAGCGCTACATGCGGCGCTTGCTCGCCGACAACGGCTACCTCGAGGTGAGGACGCCCGCGGTGCTCGACGTGGCGCTGTGGAAGCGCTCGGGGCACTGGGACAATTTCCGCGAGAACATGTTTTTCACGGAGTCGGAGTCGCGCCATTACGCGGTGAAGCCGATGAACTGCCCTGGACACGTGCAGATCTTCAACCAGGGCCTGAAGAGCTACCGGGATCTCCCGCTGCGGCTCGCCGAGTTCGGCGTCTGCCACCGCAACGAGCCCTCGGGCGCGCTGCACGGGCTGATGCGGGTGCGCGCCTTCACCCAGGACGACGCGCACATCTTCTGCACCGAGCAGCAGGTCGAGCCCGAGGTGATCCGCTTCATCGAGCTGCTGCAGCGGGTCTACGCCGACTTCGGCTTCGACGAAGTCAAGGTGAAGCTCTCGACGCGCCCCCCGAAGCGAGTGGGCACGGACCGGCAGTGGGACCGGGCGGAGGCGGCGCTGAAGACCGCGCTCGAGCACAAGGGGCTCGCCTACGATCTGCAGCCGGGCGAGGGCGCGTTCTACGGCCCCAAGATCGAGTTCTCCCTCACCGACAGCCTGGGCCGGGTGTGGCAGTGCGGCACCATGCAGCTCGACTTCTCCATGCCGGAGCGGCTCGGGGCCGAGTACGTGGCCGAGGACAACACGCGCCGCGTTCCGGTGATGCTGCACCGGGCGATCCTCGGTTCCTTCGAGCGCTTCATCGGCATCCTCATCGAGCATTACGCGGGCGCGCTGCCGCTGTGGCTCGCTCCGGTGCAGGTGGTGGTGATGAACATCACCGAGCGCCAGGCCGACTACTGCGAGCGCGTGGCCGGGGAGCTGAGGCAGGCCGGTTTCCGTGCCGAGGCCGACTTGAGGAACGAGAAAATTTCCTATAAGATTCGAGAACATAGTTTGCAGAAGCTGCCCTACCAGGTGATCGTCGGCGAGCAGGAAGTGGTGGGGCAGAAGGTTGCCGTGCGCTCCCGCGGGGGCGGGGATCTCGGCCAGATGAGTCTGGCCGATTTCGTCTCGAGGCTCAGGGCCGAAGAGGCCCGGCTGGGACGCGCGGCGTAACGCTAACGGACGCGGAGGCATTACATCGCACAGGAGAAAGAACCGCGGATCAACGGCGAGATCACTGCGCCGCAGGTTCGCGTCATCGGCGCCAACGGCGAGCAGCTCGGCATCTTGAGTCTCGCCGCCGCCAACAAGCTGGCCGAAGAGGCCGAGCTCGATCTGGTCGAGATCGCGCCGCAGGCGAACCCGCCCGTGTGCCGCGTGATGGACTACGGGAAGTACAAGTACCGTGAGAGCAAGAGGCGGCACGAGGCGAAGCTCAAGCAGAAGCAGATCGTCGTCAAGGAAATCAAGTTCCGGCCGGGCACCGACGAGGGCGACTACCAGATCAAGCTGCGCAACTTGGTCCGTTTCCTGCAGGAAGGCGACAAGGCGAAGGTGACGCTGCGCTTCCGCGGCCGCGAGATGGCGCACCAGGAGCTGGGGGTGCGGCTGATCGAGCGGGTGAGAGCCGACCTCGAGCCCTACGGCACGGTGGAGCAGTTTCCGAAGCTCGAAGGCCGCCAGCTCGTGATGGTGCTGGCGCCGCGCAAGGGCGGGGGCAAGGCGCACAAGGCCGCCAAGCCTGCGGCCGCGGCGCAGGCCGCGGGCGCGAAGAAGTAGCCGCCGAACGGGGATCGCCCGGGCCTCCGAAGCCCCGCCCGCAAGGCGGGCATCCGGTGCCGAACACAGGAGAGATCATGCCGAAGTTGAAGACCAAGCGCGCCGCCGCCAAGCGCTTCAAGAAGCTCGGGGGCGGGGGGATCAAGCGCACCAAGGCGTTCCTGCGCCACATCCTCACCAAGAAGAACGCCAAGCGCAAGCGCCACCTGCGCGGCACCACCCCGGTGCACCCCGCGGACCTGCGCACGGTGCGCACGATGCTTCCGTACTAGGGAGGACCGACATGCCACGAGTCAAGCGCGGCGTCATCGCCCGCGCCGCCCACAAGAAGATCATCCGGCGCGCCAAAGGCTACCGCGGCCGCCGCAAGAACGTGTTCCGCATCGCCAACGAGGCGGTGATGAAGGCCGGCCAGTACGCCTACCGCGACCGGCGCAACCGCAAGCGCGATTTCCGCGCGCTGTGGATCGCGCGCATCAACGCGGCGGCGCGCGAGCACGGCCTCACCTACAGCCGCTTCATGAACGGGCTGAAGCGCGCCGCGATCGCCGTGGACCGCAAGGTGCTGGCGGATCTCGCGGTGCTCGACAAGCCGGCGTTCTCGAAGTTCGTGGAAAAGGCCAGGGCCGGCCTCGGCGCGTAGCGAGCGGCGCGCGATCAAAGGGAGGCCGGCCGGGCCTCCCTTTTTTGTTGAATCCCCGGAGCCATCATGCAGGACGTCGAGGCTATCGTGCAGGAGGCGCTCGAGGCCTTCGCGCGCATCGAGGATGCCGCCGAGCTCGAGCGGGCCAAGGCGCGCTATCTCGGGCGCTCGGGCAAGCTGACCGGACTGCTGAAGAGCCTGGGCCGGCTGCCCCCCGCCGAGCGGCCGGCCTACGGCAGCCGCGTCAACGCCGCCAAGGAGCGGATCGAGGCGGCGCTCGAAGAGCGGCGCGCCTGCATCAAGGCGCGCGCGCTCGAGGCGCGGCTCGCGGAGGAGACGCTCGACGTGACGCTGCCGGGCCGCGGCCTGGGCGTGGGCGGGCTCCATCCCGTCACGCGCGCCATGGAGCGCATCGAGCAGCTGTTCCGCTCGATGGGGTTCGAGGTGGCCGACGGGCCCGAGATCGAGACCGACTACTACAACTTCACCGCGCTCAACCAGCCCGAGAACCATCCCGCGCGCTCGATGCACGACACCTTCTACCTCGCGGGCGGCGGGCAGTTGCTGCGCACGCACACATCGCCGATCCAGATCCGCTACCTGGAAGCGCACCGCCCGCCGGTGCGGATCATCGCGCCGGGACGCGTTTACCGGCACGATTACGACGCCACGCACTCGCCGATGTTCCACCAGGTCGAGGGGCTGTGGGTGGACGAACGCGTCACGTTCGCCGATCTCAAGGGCGTGCTGATCGAGTTCCTGCGCCGCTTCTTCGAGCGCGACGACCTCAGGGTGCGCTTCCGGCCCTCGTTCTTCCCCTTCACCGAGCCCTCGGCCGAGATCGACATGAGCTTCGGGGAGGGCTGGCTCGAAATGGGCGGCGCCGGCATGGTGCATCCCAACGTGCTCGCGAACGTCGGCATCGATTCCGAGCGCTACCAGGGTTTCGCCTTCGGGCTCGGCCCCGACCGCCTCGCCATGCTGCGCTACGGAGTGAACGACCTGCGGCTGTTCTTCGAGAACGATCTGCGGTTCTTGAAGCAGTTCAATTGAGCCGCCGAGGCGCCAGGAAACGGCGAGAATGAGAGTCCCGGAGAGCTGGCTGCGCACTTTTGTCAATCCGCCGCTCGCCACGCGCGAGCTCGCGGACGCGCTCTCCATGGGCGGGCTCGAGGTGGAGCAGATCGAGTCCGACGGCGAGGACCAGGTGCTCACGCTCAAGCCCACCCCCAACCGCGGCGACTGCCTGAGCGTGCTCGGCGTCGCGCGCGAGGTCGCGGCCCTGACCGGCGCTCCCCTCGCGCTGCCCGAGGTCAGGCCCGCGCGCGCCACCATCGCCGATCGGCTCCCGGTCGCGCTCGCCGCGCCGCAGGCCTGCCCGCGCTACTGCGGGCGGCTGGTGCGCGGAGTCAATGCCGCCGCCGCGACGCCGCAATGGATGGCGCGGCGCCTTGCGCGCAGCGGCATCCGCTCGGTGAGCGCTCTGGTGGACATCACCAATTACGTGATGCTCGAGCTGGGGCAACCGCTGCACGCCTTCGACGCGGCACGGCTCGAGGGCGGGATCCGGGTGCGCTTCGCCGCGCCCGGCGAGAAGCTGACGCTGCTCAACGGCGTGGTGCCGCCACTCGCGCCGGAATTCCTGGTCATCGCCGACGAGGCGAAGGCGGTGGCGCTCGCTGGCATCATGGGCGGGCTCGACACGGCGGTGAGCGAGGCGACACGCGACGTGTTCCTGGAAAGCGCCTTTTTCAGCCCGCACGCGATCGCGGGCAAGGCCCGCGCGCTCGGACTCGGTTCCGACTCCGCCTACCGCTTCGAGCGCGGGGTGGATTTCGCCGGCACCGAGACGGCACTGGAGCGCGCGACCCAGCTCGTGCTCGAGATCTGCGGCGGGGCCGCCGGCCCGGTCACGGAGGCGCGCGCAGCGCTGCCCGCGCGCGATCCGGTGCGGCTGCGGCTCGCGCGCCTCGAGCGCATGCTCGGCGTGCGCCTCGACGCGGTCCAGACGGGCGACATCCTGCGCCGGCTGCGCTTCGAGTTCACCGCGGCCGGGGGCGAATTCCGGGTGATTCCTCCCACCTATCGCTTCGACATCGCGATCGAGGAGGACCTCGTGGAGGAGATCGCCCGCATCCACGGCTACGAGAAGATCCCGGCCACCCTGCCCGCCGCGCCCGGCGGCATGCTGCCGGCGCCGGAGGCGCGCCGCGAGGTTGCGGCCGTGCGCCGGCTGCTCGTCGCGCGCGATTACCAGGAGATCGTGAGTTACAGCTTCGTGGACGCCGACTGGGAGCGCGACCTCGCCGGCAACGCGCGCCCGGTCGCGCTCGCCAATCCCATCGCGGCCAACATGAGCGTGATGCGCTCGAGCCTCGCCGGCAGCCTGATCCAGTGCCTCGCGCACAACCTCGCGCGCAAGCAGTCGCGGGTGCGCATCTTCGAGATCGGCCGCTGCTTCATGGCGCAGGGGGCCGAGGGCTATCGCCAGCCGCTGCGCATCGGCGCGCTCGCCTACGGCGACGCGCTTCCCGAGCAGTGGGGAAGCCCCGCGCGGCGCGCCGATTTCTACGATGTGAAGGGCGACGTGGAGGCGCTGCTCGCGCCGCGGCAGGCGCAGTTTCGCGCGACGAGCCACCCGGCGCTGCATCCCGGCAAATCGGCCGAGGTGCTGGTCGAGGGCAGGCCGGCGGGCTGGATCGGGGAATTGCATCCCCGCTGGCAACAGAAGTATGATCTGCCGCTCGCGCCCGTCCTGTTCGAACTCGAATACGAATTGATCAGCGAGCGGAGACTGCCGGCGTACCACGAAACCTCGAAATTCCCGCCAGTGCGGCGCGACCTCGCCGTGATCGTCGCCGAGGCTGTCCATTATCAGGACGTGATCGAGGTGCTGCGCCGCAACAGCCCGGCCATCGTCACCGAGATCGGGCTCTTCGACGTGTATCGCGGGGGTCTAGAAAAAGGGAAAAAAAGTCTTGCATTCAGGGTGTTATTGCAGGATACTCACAAGACTCTGACCGACGCGGAAGTGGATTCCGCCATCGCCCGACTGGTCCAGGTGTTGCAGCAGGAATTCGATGCGAAACTGCGTTGAAAGAGGGGACAACATGACATTAACCAAGGCCGAACTTGCGGACCTTCTGTTCGAGAAGGTTGGCTTCAATAAACGCGAAGCCAAGGACATGGTCGAGTCGTTCTTCGAGGAAGTGCGCAGCGCGCTCGAAAACGGGCAGGGGGTGAAGCTCTCCGGCTTCGGCAACTTTCAGCTGCGCGACAAGCCGCAGCGCCCCGGCCGCAATCCCAAAACGGGGGAGGAGATTCCGATCACGGCGCGCCGCGTCGTGACGTTCCACGCATCGCAGAAGCTCAAGGCGATGGTGGAACAGAACTATCATGGAAACAAGCCACAGTCCTAAGACGCAGCTGCCGCCGATCCCGGCGAAGCGCTACTTCACCATCGGTGAGGTGAGCGAGCTGTGCGGCGTGAAGCCCCATGTGCTGCGTTACTGGGAGCAGGAATTCACCCAGCTAAAGCCCGTGAAGCGCCGCGGCAATCGGCGCTATTATCAGCATCACGAAGTGCTGCTCATCCGCCGCATCCGGGAGCTGCTCTACGATCAGGGCTTCACCATCAGCGGCGCGCGCAACCGCCTCGACGAGGCGGCCTCCGAACCCTCGCGCGCGGCGCGCGCCACGCACGCCAACCTCGCCGCCGTGCGCAGGGAAATCCAGAGCGTGATCGAGCTGCTGCGCAGCTAGCGATCCGGCGCGCCGCCGCGCGGCAGCCTGGGATATAATCCGCCGCTTCGGGGCGTAGCGCAGCCTGGTAGCGTACCGGCATGGGGTGCCAGCTTTTTTCGGTCGCTATCGGTTTGATCGCGCGCCGCGATTCCTTCGCGGTTTGAAAATTATGCGCCCCCGAAATCGGCCTCTGTTCTACCCGTAGCATCCCCGAATTTTCAAACCGGCCGCCGCGTTCCTCGTTGACCCTCATACGGGTTTCCCGTATGATGCCCGGCATGAACGCGAAGCGGATTCGTGAGATCCGGGCCCGCCTGGGGCTCACGCAGCGCGAGCTCGGCGAGCTGCTCAACGTGTCGCCGCGCACCGTGCAGGATTGGGAGCAGGGACGCCACGCGCCGCGGAGCTCGGCGATTCTGCTCCTGGAGCTGGCCGACCGCGGATTGCTGACGCGGGCGCCTCGTCAAGGCGACCGGGCGTGACGAGCGACAATTCCAGGCGCGCCAAAGAGGAGCGCATCCTCAGACGGGCCGCCGCCATTCTCGAGCGCCGCCTACTCGCCCCTCGCGGCCCGAAAATTCACAGCTCTCACGAGGCGAAGCAGTTCGTCGCGCTCCGCCTCGCGCACGAGCAGCGCGAGGTCATCCTCGCAATCTGGCTGGACGCCGACGGGCGCGTCCTGGCGGTGGAAGAAGCAGCGTTTGGCACGGTCCACAAGGTGGTTCTGCATCCGCGGGAGCTCGTGCGGAGTGCGCTCCGCCTCAACGCCTGCCGCCTCATCATCGCGCACAATCATCCGGGCGGCTCGGCGGACTTCTCCAAGAGCGACCGGATTTTGACGGAATCGCTGCGCCACGCCCTGAGTCTCATAGACGTCGAGGTGCTGGATCATCTGCTGATCGGCGAGCGCGTCGTGTCGCTGGCCGAGATCGAGGCCAGCGAACGCGCCAAGCAGCCGGAGCGCGCAGCACCACCCGAGGCCTTGCACGAGGCGCCATGATCGCGCGCCGCCGACCGCCAGCCGCAGCCCGTCGCCGGCGCGCGAGGGCCGCAAAGGCTCGCGCAAGGCGCCCCGTATCGCCTGAACGGCCGCCCGCCCGGGTCGCCGCTGTAATCGCATCGCTGGCGCCCGGGGAGCGTATTTCGTGGTCGCCCGGGCAAGATCCTGATCGGCTCCGAGCTGCGCTGTGGCTTGCGAGCGGGCCCGGACGCGCTTGGCGGGTCGAGCGATGGGCGCAGAGCGTCAAGGACGGCAAGGAGCGGCTCGATCTCGCGCGCAACGTGATCGCTCTGGTCGCGAGGATCCGGGAACTCTACCGCGCAGGCAACGGGCGGCTCGCCGACATCCTGGTCGAACGGGCCGAGCGGATGGTGGAGCGGGCGGGATACCTCAAGCTTTTTGATCTCGATTTGCTGCCGCTATGGGAGCAGCAACGACGGGCTGCCTCGCAACCGAGAAGCAAGGTCGTGATGCTTGTCAGGGACGAAATCGCCGCCGCACTGAGCGCGGGCGTGCAGCTCACGGCTCGGAGGCTGCTCGATTTCATGCAGCAACGCGGGAAAGCGCTCAAGACCAACGATGGCTACGTGGGATTTCTTGATAATCAATCTCACGTTATTGGGTATGTACTTTTTCAATCGTATAAAACCTTGGTCTCCCGAGAGAAGAAGAAGATGAGCGCTGGCAGCTTGTAGACAGAACGCCCTCTGAGTACGCCGGCGGCGTGCGTGCGCGTGTAAATTAGTCTCATCGGCGAACCAAAAAGGACCTCCTGTGGGCCGGCGCCTGATCGAATTTCCAGAATATCACGCGTGTTTATCTAAGCTCGAGGAGCTCTCTGTCGAATTTGGGAAAACGAGAGACCAGGCGCGCGATCTCGAGGTTCGCCTCGCGAACCTACGCGGCGCGCGTGTTTCCGCCGCGACCGACGAGGTTGAGGCCGAAGCGACCGCGCTCGTCGCCGGCAACGACGGCGGCGCGCGCGAAGTCGCCCGTCTACGTGATGACCTTGCGGCGCTCCGCCATCGCGCCCGCGTGCTCGGGCGTGCAGTGCAGCTCCAAGAGATCGCGCTCGAAGCACTTCGCGGCCGACTGAGTGCGCGCGTCGCGGCAGAGGTTAAAGAGGAGCACCGCGAACTCGCGCGCCGCATCGCGCGCGCCGCGATCGAACTCGCGCGAGCGCTCGAGGCCGAGGCCGCCTTCCGGCGCGAGCTCTCAGACGGCGGCATCCTGGCGGATGTTCTACCAGCAGCCCAGCTTCCCGGTTTCCGCCTAGCCGCGGAGGGGTCGCGCATTGGCGCCTTCCTCCTGCGCTTGCTCGGCGCCGGCCTCATCGCTGTGGATGACTTGCCAGACGAGCTCAAAACCCAGGGCGAGGCGCTTCTTCGCGCAGAAGCGGCGCAGCCGGGGGTTGTTCCCAGATCGCGGCGGGTCTCTCGTCCCTGGTTTTTCGAGACGTAAAGACACCCATCATGCCGGGGCGAACACGCGAGCGCGTGAAGGGGCGGAGGGCACGCGGAAGTTTCGTGGCATTGCCACACGAGTATTTCGAGAGCCCCGAGTATGCAGAACTGTCGCCGCGCGCGGTCAAGGCGCTGCTCGACATCTACTGTCAGTTCCGCGGTTCGAACAACGGCCTGTTGACTGCGTCATGGGGCATCATGCGGGCGCGCGGCTGGCGCTCGAAGTCGAACCTTCGAAACGCCGTGCGAGAGTTGCTCGACCGCGGATGGTTGATTACCACCCGCCGAGGCGGGCGGCACTGCGCGACCTGTTTCGCGGTAACGTTCTTAGGAATAGACGAGTGCGGCGGGGCGCTCGATATCACGCCGTCGCCCTACCCGTTGCACTTGTGGCGGCGCTCGTGCTCGCTCCGGAAAAATTTTTTTCCTACCCCACCTGTGTTCGAAGGAAGGCCACCTGCGGGGCAGAATTGCCCCACCGAGAACACCCTGTAGCCCGCATATGGTGCAATCGAAGGCATTTTCGCCAAAATTTCGCCCCACCAGCGGGGTGCAATTCTATATTTACCATGTGCGCGGTGTTTAGCAGCGTAGCGATGATGAACTCTCGGCGTGAAAATGACGCGGTCGCTAACGGTGACTATGGGTCACCGTTTTCTCGTCCCGGTCCGGGCGCGGCGAGGCGCGTTGTCCGCGCGCCGCAGCGCGCCGCGCACGTGCTCGGACCGGAGGGTGGGTTAAAACTTCGGGGGCTGGGCGCTGGCGACCGTGCGCCCAATCGCGCGCGCGCCGTCGCGAAATTGGCAAGGGGGGGGTTGGCAAGGAGTTTCTAAGATGAGCGCTCTCGGGAAGCTGGTGATCGAGCTCTCGGCTGATACCGTCCAGTTCGCGAGCGACCTCGGCAAAGCCGCCCGCCTCTCCGAGCAGCGGGCGCAGGAGATCTCGAGGGCGCTCGGCGTTGCGACGGGCGCGTTCGCCTCGTTGACTGCCGCCGCGGCTGCCTTGGCGAAGTCAGCGATCAACGACATGGACGCGCTCAACAAAATGTCGCAGCGAGTCGGGGTGTCGGTTGAAGCGCTCTCGAGCCTGAGATACGCCGCGCAGCTCGCCGACGTGAACACGGAGGCGCTCGGCGTCGGCCTGCGGAAGTTGAGCGTCCACATGCTCGACGCCCAGGCCGGGACGGGCGAGGCGCATGAAGCGTTCCGGGCCCTGGGCGTCGAGGTGAAGAACGCGGACGGCTCGCTGCGCGGGGCGCATGACGTGCTGCGCGACGTTGCGAATCGCTTCGCCGCGATGCAGGACGGTGCCACCAAAACCGCGTTCGCGGTGCGATTGTTCGGCAAGAGCGGCTCCGACCTGATCCCGCTGCTGAACCAGGGCGCTGCTGGCCTGGACCTCGCGGCGAAAGAAGCCGAGCGCTTCGGGCTCATCGTGACCGCCGAAGCCGCCAAGGCAGCGGAAGAATTTAACGACAACCTGACGCGCCTCGGCCGAGCCGCTTCCGCGCTCGGGATCTCGCTCGCCTCGCCGCTGCTGGAGACTCTGGTCAGCATCACGAATCAACTGCGGGATGCCGCAACCGCCGCAGGCGGCTTCTGGAAGGCGTTGCTCGATCCCGGCATCAGCGGTATCGCCGACCCGGGGAAGAAGATCCTCGAGCTCGAGGGCAAGCTCGCGAAGCTGAAAAAGCTGCGCGATGAGCTTTCGGTCCCGACGCTCACGAATCGGCTGAATGATCTCGTGTTCGGCGACGTGCATGACCTCAATCTCCAAATCGCGGCGCTCGAGAAGCAGCTCGCGATTTTGCGGTCCATGCAGGACATCAAGCTCGAGCGCCTCGCGGTCGAGTCCATTCATCGAGCGAAGGCGCCGCCGCCGCGGCTGCCTGGTGGCGCCAGAAAAGACGCCGAGAACCTCGTGGGGCGCGCCTGGGCGGAAAATCAGGAGGAGTGGAACCGGATCATGTCCGAGGCCGCCGCCGCGAGCGACAAGTTCAACGCCACCATGCGCGAGCGCGCCTTCTTCGAAAACATGGCCTGGCCGGGCGTCGAATCGAGCGAGGAGTTCCAGCGTCGCCTGAAGGCGCTGGACGAGCTGCTCGAGCTCGAGGAACGGCATATGCGGCTCATGGCCGGCTTCGACGAGACCGGCAAAGATCTGAACGAGACGCTCAAACAGCAAACCGACATCGCCCGCGAGCTGGGGCTGAGCTTCAGCTCCGCCTTCGAGGACGCGGCGATCGCCGGCAAGCGGCTCTCGGAGGTGCTCAAGGGGCTCGCGCAGGATGTCGCCCGCATTGTCTTTCGTCGCAGCGTGACCGAACCCTTGGCGAGCGCGGTCTCGAGTTTCGCCGGCGACCTGTTTAAAGGCTTCTTTAGCGCCCGGGCGCACGGTGGCGCGGTCGCGCCCGGGCGCGGTTACGTGGTCGGCGAGCGCGGCCCCGAGCTGTTCGTCCCGAGCACTGCGGGCGAGATCGTGCCGGCGCACGAGCTCGGGGCGACCACGATCGTAAATCTGGCGGTCAACCTAACATCGCTCGATCCGCGGGGCGCGGCGGCTGTCATCGCGCAGAACGCGCCCGTCGTGCTCGACATCGTGCGCCGCGAGGCTCACAAGCGACTGCGGGCGAGCCCGGTCTAGAGGGGGCGCAATGAAGGCCGAACTGCTGGAAGCCCTGAGACGCAGAGAAGAACGGATCGAGGTGGCCGGCCACGTGCTCATCGTGCGCGAGCCCGCGGCCGGCGACCAGCTCGATGATCTGTCCAGCGACCCCGACGCGGCCTACAAGTTGATCGTGGCTTGCACATACGACGCCGACGGCAACCGGGTTTTCACCGATGACGACATCCCCGCCCTCAAGGCGGCCTCGCGCGGTTACGTGAAGCAGATCATCGAAATTCTCAACCGGATGCTCGTCGAGGATCGCAATGGGTGAGACCTCGCTCTTTTCCGAGCAGATGCTCCAGAACGCGGCACGGAGCAGGCGATTCGTGCAGTCTCTACGGGAAGCCCTCGGGCGTCGGGCCGACGAGATGCAGCGATTGTCGGCGGGGTTATCGCGCCGCGAGGCGCGCGTTCAGATCGGCGGGCAGATTTTGTGCGTGCGCGAGCCCGCGGCCGGCGACCAGCTCGATGATCTGTCCAGCGACCCCGACGCGGCCTACAAGTTGATCGTGACTTGCACATACGACGCCGACGGCAACCGGGTTTTCACCGATGACGACATCCCCGCCCTCAAGGCGGCCTCGCGCGGCTACGTGAGGCGGCTCGTCGAGAACATCAGCCGGGTGCTTATCTCGAGGACGTTTACCTATG
This sequence comes from Burkholderiales bacterium, assembly GCA_035574195.1. Lineage (GTDB taxonomy): Bacteria > Pseudomonadota > Gammaproteobacteria > Burkholderiales > SG8-41 > SG8-41. Next base: position 19,573 of record DATLZE010000170.1, read on the forward strand.
CTCACCGTCGAGGTGCGCGGCCTGCGCGAGCTGCGTAACGCCCTGCTGGCGCTGCCGCGCCGCATCGCCCGGCCGCTGCTCAATCGCAGCCTGATGGTAGGCGGGCGGCTGATCCGAGATGAAGCGCGGGCCCGGGTACCGCTGCTGCGCGTGCCTGACCGGCGGCGCGTGCGCGGCGCGCTGCGGCGCGCGATTCACGCCGGCGTGGCGCGGCCCCAGGGTCACGCCGCGAGTGTGTGGGTGCGCGTGCGCCCCCTCACGCGCGGCCAGATCGCCGCTTTCAAGCGCAGGGCGGGCGCAGGCGCTCAAAATCCTCTCGATCCGTTTTACTGGAGATGGCTGGAGTTCGGCACGTCGAAGATGGCCGCGCGCCCGTTCCTGCGCCCCGCCTTCGAGGCGAAAAAAGAACAGGCCGCGCGCGCAATCATCGCCGATCTACGCCCTCGGATTCTCGCCGAGGCTGAAAAACTCGGGCGACGAACAATGGGGGGCTTATGAGACGCCCGCGGCGCACCATCAAACGCGAGTCGCTCGCGCTCTACCGCGGCCGGCCGCTGGTGCTGATCGTGCCGCCGATCTGTGATGTCATCAGAATTCGCGAAAAAGGCCGCCGAACGGCTTTCGAAATTGACCTGTTGAGCGTCTACGACCTCGCCGCGCGCAAGGCCGCAGCGCAGTTGCTTGAACAACGTGGCCGACGCGCAGGGAAAATGCCGTGAACTGCCCGATTTGCCAGTACCCGCACAGTCACGTGTATCTGACGAAGTCCAACAGCGAGACCGTCCGGCGCCGGCGCGAATGCTTGCGGTGCAAGCACCGCTGGACGACGTACGAAACGATGGAGCAGGTGATCGCCAAGTTGGCCGAGATCAGGCGGGTCATCTCCGTGTTGCAGGACCAGTGCGGGGGGGCGTAGCATGTTGCGCGTGGGGAGGCCGCGGAAGAAGGCGAAGGATCTGCCGCTTGGCGTGTACTCGGTCAAGGGGCGCTTCTACGTGCGCCCCGTCAACGCGGAAATGCGCCGGGTGTTCGCGACTACGTTCCCGGGCCGGAAATGTGCGCCGCTGGGCGCCGACAAGCACGAGGCCCGCAAGCGGTGGGTTCAGTTGTTCGTCACCGATCGCCCGGAATCCGCCCAGGCCGGCACCGTCGCCGAGCTGATCGAGCGCTACGAGCGGGACATCATCCCCACCCTGCACGAGCGCACCGGCAGGGACCGCAAAGGCTACTGTAAGCGGCTGCGGGATGCCCTGGGGGGCTGGAAATACGCCAGGAGCGAAGCGGAGGCCGCTACCGGGCCGTTCCTGCGTTCCATCCACATCACGCGCTATCTGCGCGACCAGGAGGCCGCTGGGCGCCCTGTGGCGGGCAACAAGGAGATCCGCTGCCTATCCCGCATCTTTAGGCTCGCAAAGACCCTGTGGGGCTATACCGAGTACAACCCCTGCCTCCAGATCGAGCACAACATCGAGACCCCGCGGGGCGTCTACGTGACCGATGACATGTTCCGCCGGGTCTACGACAAGGCCCCCGCGGTGCTCCAGTGCATGATGGACCTGGCGCAGATGGTCGGCGCGCGTCGCGGCATGATTCTGAAGTTGACGCTCGCCGACGTGACACCCGAGGGGCTGCGCGTCACGCTCAACAAGCGCAAGCGCACCGAGGCCGTGCGCCGGCAGATTGTGCGTTGGACCGACGACCTGCGGGCTGTGATTGACCGGGCGCTCGAGCTGCGGGCAAAGGTGCGGGGTGGACAGCGGGAGATCAAGGATCTGGACACCGCGCCCCTGTTCCTCAACCGCTTGGGCAAGGCGTTCAGTGAGACGGGGTTTAACAGCATGTGGCAACGCGCACGCGCCGCAGCGGGTTTCGAGGCGCACGAAATTCACTTCCACGACCTCAAGGCGAAATCCGTGAGCGACAGCCCGAACGAGATTGACGCCATGAACCGCGGCGGCCACCTGGACCTCAGAACCACCAGGCGCATCTACCGCCGCAAGCCGATCGAGGTCGTTCCGCTGCCGCGGGTGAGCGGCAAGCCCGCCTGATATATGCTGCTTACCCTACGAGATCTCTACGAAAGCGGCGGCTCGCAAATCGTCGAGGCCGATGGGAATTCGGCCGGGATTGCGGTCGTGAGCGGGATCGGCGCCGCGGTTTTCCTCGCCGAAGGCGAGAGTAATGGAGTCGCGGCGGTCTCCGGCGTTGGCGCGGCGCTGTGGAATGCCGCTGGCGCGGGCGATGGGGTCGCGGCGGTCTCCGGCGTTGGCGCGGCTCCGCGGAGGCCTCCGCCAGAAGGGTGAGCGGCAAGCCCGCCTGATGCCCGAATTTTCAAACTTTCTGGAAAACGCCCGAAATTTTCAAACTTTTCCGATTGTCAGCCCATCGGCAACCCATTGAACCTTTGTTATAATTCTGCTCTCGGGGCGTAGCGCAGCCTGGTAGCGTACCGGCATGGGGTGCCGGTGGTCGTGAGTTCAAATCTCACCGCCCCGACCAGATAACAGCGGCTGGCAGGAAGGACTTGCCAGCCGTTTTATTTTATTGACCGGCGCTCGATGGCGCGCTTCATTTTCCGTCGCGTGCCCGCAGGCGGGAGGCTCAGTTTCTCAGGCGCACGCGCTTGCCGAGGTGCGCGCAATCCTCGTCTGTTTTCAGACCCGCAGCGCGGATGCCGTGCGCCGCGAGCTCCTCGTCCCGCGCCTCGGTGTCGCCGGTGACGCCGACCGCGCCCACCACTTCGCCGCGCCGGTCCCGGATCAGCCGCCCGCCGCCTTCCGGGAACAGCCTTCCGCCCGAGGCGCGGATCAGATACTCCATGAACAGCGGCCGCTCCTCGGCGCGCGCGCGCACCAGGCTCGAGGAGCGCCCGAGCGCGAGCGCGGCGTAGGCCTTGCCCATCGCCATCTCGAAGCGCAGCAGCGCCGAGCCGTCCTCCTTCTTGAAGGCTTTCACGCACGCGCCGGCGTCGGTCACCACGACCGCGAGCGGCCGGCAGCCGAGCTCGCGCCCGCGCGCGAGCACGGCGTCAATGATGCGTTCGGATTGTTCCAGCGTGAGGCCGCTCATAGCGCATCTCCCTGAACCCGCGTGTCCCGTGAAGGGGCCGATTGTGCGATCGTGCGGGCCGGGCGTGCAAGCCTTAGAATGGCGGCTCGGGACCGAGCCGGCAGTGCCGGGCCCGTGCAAGATCGAGGAGGATGACGATGCGAAGATCCTGTCACGCCGCCGCGGCTCTCGCCCTGGCCGTCGCCGCGGCGGCCGGGGGCGCGCCCGGCGCGCGGGCCGCGGAAGGCTACCCGGCGAAGCCGATCCGCCTGATCGTGGGTTTTGCGCCGGGCGGGGCGAACGATCTCGTCGCGCGGGCGATCGCAACACGGCTCTCCGCGCGGCTCGGGCAGCAGGTGATCGTCGAGAACCGCGCCGGCGCCGGGGGCAACATCGCGACCGAGCTCGTGGCGCGCGCGGCGCCCGACGGCTACACCTTGCTGCTCGCCTCCGTCGCCTCCTTCGCGATGAGCCCGGCGCTGCTCGGCAAGGTGCCGTTCGACCCGCTCAACGACTTCGCGCCGGTGACCCAGGCCGCGTGGGTGACGAGCCTGCTCTCGGTCCATCCCTCGATGCCGGCGCGCTCGCTCAAGCAGCTCGTCGCGCTCGCGAAGAAGCAGCCCGGCGCGATCAACTATGCCACGCCTGGCGTCGGCAGCATCGCGCACCTCACCTCGGAGCTGCTCTGGAGCACCGCGGGCGTCAAGCTCAACCACGTTCCGTACAAGGGCGGCGGCCCCGCCGTGGTGGACGCGATCGCGGGCCAGGTCGAGGCGATCTTCTCGCTCATCTCGACGCAGACCCCCCACGTGCGCTCCGGGCGGTTGCGCGCGCTCGCGGTCTCGAGCGCCAGGCGCTCGGGCGCGCTGCCGGAGGTGCCCACGGTCGCCGAATCCGGCTTTCCGGGATTCGAAGCGAGCGGCTGGCTCGGGCTCGCGTTTCCGGCGCGCACCCCCAAGCCGATCGTGGACCGCATCCACAAGGAGACGGTGGCGATCCTGGGGCTGCGCGAGGTCCAGGCCCATTTCGAGGACCTGGGGCTCGACGCCCAGCCGAGCGATCCGGCCTCGTTCCACGCCCTGATCAGGTCCGAGCACGCGCGGTGGGACAAGGTGGTGAGGGAGGCGGGGCTGCGCGGCAAGACCGCGGGCGGCTCGTGAGCAACCGACCGCAAGACACGCCTTGAGCCGCAGCCTGCGCATCGCCTGCCTGCAGCTCAGCTCGGGCAACGATTTCGCCGCCAATCTCGCCGCGCTCCAAGGCATGGCGCGCGAGGCCGCGGCGGGTGGCGCGCGCTTTGTTTTCGCGCCCGAGTACTGCCTGATGCTCGACGGCAGCGGGCGCGTGATGCGCGAACGCGCGCTCGCCCCGGACGGGGAGCCCGCGCTCTCCGCGCTGCGCGCGCTCGCCCGCGAGCTCGGGGTATGGCTGCTCGCCGGCTCGCTGACGCTGAGAAGCGACGATGGCCGGCTGTGGAACCGCTCGCTGCTCTTTTCGGCGGAGGGCCGCGTGGCGGCAAGCTACGACAAGATCCACATGTTCGACGCGACGCTCCCGAGCGGCAGGACGATACGCGAATCGAGCGCCTACCGCCCGGGCGATCGCGCGGTGATCGCCGACACGCCCTGGGGCGGGCTCGGCATGACGGTGTGCTATGACCTGCGCTTCCCCCAGCTCTACCGGGCGCTCGCCCGCGGCGGGGCGGTGCTGCTCTGCGTGCCTTCTTCCTTCCAGCGCGAAACCGGGCGGGCGCACTGGCATGCGCTGTTGCGAGCGCGGGCGATCGAGAACGCGGCTTTCGTGATCGCGCCGGCCCAGTGCGGGGACCATCCCGGGGAACGCATGAGCTACGGGCACTCGCTGGTGGTGGATCCGTGGGGCGAGGTGCTCGCCGACGCGGGCGAGGCGCCCGGCGTGGTGTACGCCGATCTCGATCTCGGACGGGTGGAACGGGTGCGCGCGATGCTGCCCTCGCTCGCGCACGATCGGCCGTTCTCTCCTCCTGGCGCGCTGCCGCCGCAGCGTCCGATATAATGGACGCCGGCCGGAGCGGGGCGATCACGAGCCAAGAAAGGAGGCACCCGTGGGTTACTCGTTACAGGAATTCTGCCGCGACGCGCGCGCAATCCTCAGGCGCGGCGCCTCGCGCGCCGAGGTCGAGAGGATCCGCCCTCTGATGGAGCGGCTGGTCGTGGACCGCGATTTCGTCGCGGAGTATTTCGGCGAGAATCAGCCGGTGGGGCTCAGGCGAATCTACGTGGATCCCGAGACCGGCTTCGAGATGATGACCTACCGCTACGAGGAGGCGCGCAAGTCCCAGCCGCACGATCATGGCGACTCGTGGGCGATCTACGCGCAGGTTGCCGAGCACACCGACATGACGGAGTGGGAGCGGACCGACGACGGCTCCGACCCGGAGCGCGCGCGGCTCAAGGTGAAGGCCCGCTACCGGCTCGACCCGGGCCGGGCCGGGATCTATTTCGGGCGCGAGCTGCATTCCACCGCCACGCCGCCCGGCGCACGCTATCTGCGCATCACCGGCACCGACCTCGAGAACGTCGAGCGCCTGCGGATTGACGAGGCGAGCGGGCGCATCGAGCGCATCCGCGCCCGCCAGACCGGCGCCGCCCGCGCGGGGGCGTGAGCCGCGGGCCGTGCGCATCCTGCTGAGCAACGATGACGGCTATTTTGCGCCGGGCATCGCGCTGCTCGCGGAGATGCTGGCCCCGCTCGCCGCGGTGACCGTGGTCGCGCCCGAGCGCGACCGCAGCGGCTCCAGCAACTCGCTCACCCTCGACCGCCCGCTCATGGTGCGTCGCGCGCCGAGCGGCTTCTATTACGTCAACGGCACCCCCACCGATTGCGTGCACCTGGCGGTGACCGGGCTGCTGCAGGAGCCTCCCGACCTCGTGATCTCCGGCATCAATCACGGCGCGAACATGGGCGACGACACCATCTATTCGGGAACGGTCGCCGCGGCGACCGAGGGCTTTCTCCTCGGCATCCCCTCGATCGCGATCTCGCTGGTAGCCGAGGGCGAGGGGCGCTTCCGCACCGCGGGGCGCGTGGCGGTGGAGCTGGTGCGGCGCTTCCAGAGGCGGCCGTTCGGCGAGCCGGTGCTGCTCAACGTCAACGTGCCCGATGTCGAGTACGGGGAGCTGCGCGGGATGGAAGTGACGCGGCTCGGCCGACGGCACAAGGCGGAGCCGGTGGTGAAATCCACGACGCCGCGCGGCGAGACCGTGTACTGGATCGGAGCCGCCGGCAGCGCGCAGGATGCGAGCGCCGGAACCGACTTTCACGCGGTGGCGGCCAGTCGCGTCTCGATCACGCCGTTGCAGGTGGATCTCACGCGCTATTCCCAGCTCGAGGCGGTCGGCGCCTGGCTGGCGCAACCGGGATGAGGCCGGGCGGGATCTCCGGCGTCGGCATGACCTCGCAGCGCACGCGGCTGCGCATGGTCGAGCGCCTGCGCGCCCAGGGCATCCGCGACGAGGCGGTGCTCGCGGCGATGGCCGAGGTGCCGCGCCACATTTTCGTGGACGAGGCGCTCGCGAGCCGCGCCTACGAGGACATCGCGCTGCCGCTCGGCTTCGGGCAGACCATCTCGAGCCCGCACACGGTGGCGCGCATGACCGAGCTCGCCCGCGCGGGGCAGCCGCTCGCAAGAGTGCTCGAAATCGGGACCGGCTGCGGCTACCAGACCGCCGTGCTCGCCCGGCTCGCCGAGCAGGTCTATTCGATGGAGCGCATCGCGGCTCTCGTGAGGAGGGCGCGCCGCAACTTGCGCGAGGCCGGCATCGGCAACGTGCACCTGCGCCACGGCGACGGCCGCGCCGGCATGCCCGGCGTGGCGCCGTTCAACGCGATCGTCATGACCGCGGCGGCCGATCTCGTTCCCGAGAAGCTGCTCGCGCAGCTCGAGGTCGGTGGTAGAATGGTTCTGCCGGTGGCGGAGGCCGACGAGCAGCGCCTGTGCGTGATCGAGCGCACCGGCAAGGGCTATGTGGAGCGCCGTCTCGAGCCGGTACGCTTCGTGCCGCTGCTGCCCGGCATCGGCTAGGTTTTGCGTTCGATGTTCAGTGTTCGGGGTTCCGGGTTCAAGGCTCGATCCCGGCACCCTTGAATCCCGGAGTCCTGAGCACCGCACCTGGAACCTGGATGCAGCCATCTTGGAGAGCGGCTCTTGCAGGAGCGCTGGCCGCGCTGCTGCTGGCGGGCTGTGCCGCGAAGCGCGGCGCGCCGGTGGTGGAGCGCGCGCCCGAGGCGAAGCCTGCGCCATCCAAGCCCGCTGTCGCGGCGAAACCGGCGCCGCGGATGCCGGACACCCGGCCCGAGACCTACACGGTCAAGAAGGGCGACACCTTATACAGCATCGCGCTCGACCACGGGCTCGATTACCGTGAGCTCGCGCAATGGAACGGCATCACCGATGCCGGCGTCATCCGCGCGGGCCAGCAGCTGCGGTTGAGGCCTCCATCCCCCGTCGCGGCGGCCGCGCCGTTCAGGGCCGCCCCCGGCGTCGAAGCGCGGCCGCTGGCGGGGGCCGCGCCCGGCGCGGGCGACAACGTCAAATCGGAGCCCCGAGCGGTGCGCGTGCCGTACTCCGAGCAGGCCCATGCCCAGCTCGCTTCGGTGAGGCCCGACGCACAGGCGGCGCGCCCGGCGCCCGCGCGCGAGGAGGGCGACGAGACGCCCGACTGGGGCTGGCCGGCGAGCGGCAGAATCATCAGCACCTTCAACGAGAGCGCGGGCCTCAAGGGCATCAGTATCGCCGGCCGGCTCGGGCAGCCGGTGCTGGCGAGCGCCGCCGGCAGGGTCATCTTCAGCGGCACCGGCATTCGCGGCTTCGGCAAGCTGATCGTGATCAAGCACAACAACGCCTTTCTGAGCGTCTACGCGCACAACAGCGAGCTCCTGGTGAAGGAGGGACAGACGGTCGCGAAGGGACAGAAGATCGCCGAGATGGGCGCCACCGACGCCGACCAGGTCAAGCTCCATTTCGAAATCCGGCGCTTCGGCAAGCCGGTGGACCCGATCAAGTTCCTGCCGCCCGCCTGACCGGCGCCGCAGGCTCGAGCTCGAAGTTGCGGATTCGAGGTTCCAGGAGCGGAGATCGAGTCTTGAACTCGAAACCCCGGTTCAGGCGGTGAACTGCCTGACCAGGCGTTTCAGCTCGGCGAGCTCCGCGGGCCCGGCGCCGGCCCCGTAGCGCAGCGCGATGTAGAGCCGGGTGATGGCGTTCACCGCGGCGGACAGATCGGGGCGCAGCCGTTCGAGCCGGCGCGCGTAGTCGGCGGGCCCCTCGGCGGGGCGGCGCGCGCACCCTCTGCGCTCGAGCTTGGCGCAGAATCTCGCGTAGGCGATCCTCACCGGGTCGCGCACCCGCGTCCGGATCTGGCGCAGCATCAGCACGGCGAGCCCCGCCATGATGAGGGTCGTGATGCCGAGCAACGCGACCGCCAGCGTCTGCCAGGTCGCCTCGCTCACGCCCACGCTGGCGAGGAACCGCCGCTGGCGTTCCGGGGTATAACCGAGCACCCACTGGTTCCAGGCGTTCGCCACGAGGTCGAGGGTGAGCCGCAACTGGCGCAGCAGCTCGAAGTCGCCTCGCACGAGCAGCGGCAAGGGGTCGGTGCGCGGCACCGCCGCCGAAATGCCGGCGTCCACCCGCAGCGGCGACACCGCCGCAGTGGGATCGATCCGCACCCAGCCCCGGTCGCTCAGCCAAACCTCGGTCCAGGCGTGGGCGTCGGACTGGCGCACGATGATGTAGTTACCGAGCTGGTTCACCTCGCCCCCCAGGTAGCCGGTCACGACGCGCGCCGGAATGCCCGCTGCGCGCATCAGGACCACGAACGCCGAGGCGTAGTGCTCGCAGAAACCCTCGCGCGTGCGGAACAGGAAATCGTCCACCGGATGCTCTCCGAGCAGCGCCGGGGAAAGCGTGTAGAGGAAGTTCTGGGCGCGGAACTGCGCGAGCACCTGGTTGATGTACTCGCGATCATCCGGGAACCGCTCGCGCAGCGCCCGCGCGTATTCCAGGGTGCGCGGGTTGGACCCGGGCGGCAGTTGCAGCGCGCGGCGCAGCGCGAGCCGCCGTTCCTGCGCGCCGTGCGCGGAGCCGAGGTACGAGACCATCTCGTAGCGCATGCGCTGGTTCACCGGCTCGAGCGACAGGACCTGGAAATCCGAGCTCACCAGCGCCCGCGGCGGCGCGGCCGCCGGAAGGTCGAGCGCGAACAGCCAGCGCTTGCCGTGGGGCTCGATCGTGATCTCGTAGGCCACGCGCTCGCCCGAGAGCTGAGGCGGCTCGGGCGGGGAGTGGAAGAAGCGCGAGGCCGACCAGGTGCGGCCGTCGAAATCCCACATCACCGGACCGCGCCAGTAGAGGTGCCGGTGCGCAGGATTGGCCGACTCGAACCGGACGCGGAACGCCACCGCATCCGAGAGGATGAGATTCGAAATGCTGCCCGGCGTCATCGTGTCGGAGAGCCCGCTCACGCCGGCGTAGGCGTCGTGAGGCAACCCCCACAGCGGTCCCTGGACTCGGGGAAAGAGCAGGAAGAACGCCAGCGTGAGCGGAGCCGCGTGCGCGAGCATCGAGCCCGCGGCGCGCAACGAGGCCGTGAACGGCGGCTCGGCGCGCCCGTAATGTAGGCTCACCACGGTCGCGGTGATGAACCAGGTGCACGCCAGCATGTAGAGCGCGGTGGGGATGCTCTGGGAATAGAAGAAGTTCGTGACGATCAGGAAGTAGCTGAGGAAGGCGAGCAGCATCCCGTCGCGCAGCGAGCGCGTCTCGAGCAGCTTCAGCGCGAGCATCACCACGAGCAGCGCGACGCCCGCGTCGCGCCCGAAGAGGGTGCGGTAGTGGAGGTAGACGCCGACGGTGGCCGCCGCGGCGAGCGGCAGCAGCAGCCAGCGGTTCGGCAGCGCGAGGCGCAGATGACCCAGGTAGGCGCGCCACGCGGCGAGCGCGGCCGCGAGCGCGCCGATCCACCAGGGCAGGCGCGGGGCGTGGGGCACCGTCACCAGCGCGAGCGAGGCGAGCAGACAGAGCACGTGGCGCAGCGCGAGCGCCTGTCCCGACTCAGTCATGTCCCATGGCCTGGGTTGCGGGCCGCGGAGCCGCGCTCTCGAACAGCGCGAGCGCCTTCAGGCAGCGGTCGCGCTGGGCATCCCCCGCGGCGAGCTCCACCGTCTCGCCGGGCAGGCGCATCCCGTAGGCGAGCCCCGCGGCGTGCGCGTCGAGCACCCAGCGCGCAAGATGCGAGAGCCGCTCCTCCACCCCCATCGCCGGGGGCAGCCGGGCCCAGTCGAGCCACAGCTCGGCCTCGGCCTGTCCCGCGAACTGCTTGGTGAGCAGGCCGGCGTCGCGCGCTGCGAGCTTCCAGGCGATGTGGCGCGGCGAGTCGCCGACATGGTAGGGCCTGAGCCCCGAGAAATCCTCCTGGCCCTGGCCGCGCTCGATGCCCGTGCCCGCGCCGCAGGAGGCGGGCGGCAGCGGCAGCCCGGGAGAAGCGGGGCGCGGATAGACGAGACATTGCGTATCGAGCTCGCAATAGGCCCAGGCGTAGTAGAGGCCGAGCGGGAAACGGGTGAAGAGCGTGATGCGCCCTGGGCGCAGCCATCCGCGGCGCGGGGCGGCGACGCCGACCACGGCCGCCGCCGCCCCGCGGGCCGGCACGTCCACGTACACCGCCTCTTTGCGGTCGGGCGTGAGGCCGATGGCGTGGCGCTCGGCGGTGCCGGGGTTCTCGAGGTGGATCTCGAAGCGCGCAATATCGCCGGCGAACACCGGCTGTGCCCTGCCGCCCGCGACCCTCAGGTTGGCGAGGTTGCGAAAGGTGTAGATCATTGCGTTGACGCCCAATGCCCCGAGCAGGAAGGTGAGCACGAAGCCCAGGCCCAGGCTGTAATTGATCGAGCCGGTGAGCATCAGCAGCAGCACGACCGCGAACGCATAGCCCTGGCGCGTCGGCAAGATGAACACCCGCCGCTGCACCAGCACGATCGGGCCGCTTTCCGGCCCGCGCCACTGAAACAGCCAGGCGGCGAACCGGTTCTTGAGCGCGGCGTACATTCTTGCGATTACGAGCTTCGAGCTCCGGGCTCGGGATCGAGAGTCCAGGTTCCGCTCGCGCATTCCGCCGACGTTTGGAGCCCGAAGCTCGAAACCCGAGCCTGCGCCCCGGTCACGGAATGGCGACCTGCTCGATCAACTGATCGGCGATGTCGGCGCCGTTCGCGCGCGTCACCTCGCCGGCGGGAACCAGGCGGTGGGCGACCACCCCCGGCAGCACCGCCTGGACGTCCTCGGGGACCACGTGATCGCGGCCGTGCATCAGCGCCCAGGCGCGGGAGGCGCGCAGCAGCGCGAGCGCGGCGCGCGGAGAAAGCCCGTTGACGTAGTCCGCGGTGCGCCGGGTGTGATTGACGATCGCCTGCACGTAGTCGAGCAGGGCCTCCGAGGCGTGGATCTGCTGCGCGCGCTGCTGCAGTGCGATCAGTTCGGACACCCCCATGCAGGGCCTGAGCTGGGCCAGCAGGTCGCGTCGGTCCTCGCCCTGCAGCAGCGCGCGCTCGGCCTCGTTGTCGGGGTATCCCAGGTGGATGCGCATCAGGAAGCGGTCGAGCTGCGATTCCGGCAGCGGGAAGGTGCCGACCTGGTAGGAGGGATTCTGCGTGGCGATGACGAAGAAGGGCTGCGGCAGGCGCCGCGTCTCGCCTTCGGCGGTTACCTGGTGTTCTTCCATCGCCTCGAGCAGCGCGCTCTGCGCCTTGGGCGTGGCGCGGTTCACCTCGTCGGCCAGCACCACCTGGTTGAAGATCGGTCCGGGATGGAACTGGAAGCCGCCCGTCTCGCGGTTGTAGATCGACACGCCGATGATGTCGGCGGGCAGCAGGTCGCTCGTGAACTGGATGCGCTGGAAGCCCAGCCCGAGGGAGGCGGCGAGGGCGTGGGCGAGCATGGTCTTGCCCATGCCCGGGATGTCCTCGATCAGCAGATGGCCGCGCGCGAGCAGGCACGCGACGGCGAGCCGGATCTGGCGTTCCTTGCCGAGAATGATGTTGCCGACCTGGGCAACGACCCGTTCGAGCGGCTGCGTCATGGGCGCCGGGACGGTGCCATCCTGCAGTGAGTTTGCCATATCTCGCGGGTTTCGTCCCGTATAATTGCCGCGGTGACTCTCGCCATTCTCACCCACGGCGACTGCCTGCTGCACGACATGGGCGCGCACCACCCCGAGTGTCCCGCGCGCCTGACCGCGATCGAGGACCAGCTGATCGCTTCGCGGCTCGATCCCTGGTTGCTGCGCGTGGAGGCGCCGCTCGCCACTCGCGCCCAGCTCGAGCGGGTGCACGCCCCGGATTACATCACCGCCCTGGAGCGAGCGGCGCCGCGCCGCGGTCTGGTCCACCTCGATCCGGACACCGCGATGTGCCCGCACACGCTCGCCGCCGCGCTGCGCGCGGCAGGCGCCGCGGCAGCCGCGACCGATCTCGTGATCGCGGGAACCGCCGGCGCGGCCTTCTGCAGCGTGCGCCCTCCCGGGCACCACGCCGAGCGCGCGCGCGCGATGGGATTCTGCTTCTTCAACAACGTGGCGGTCGCCGCCGCCCATGCGCTCGAGGCGCACGGGCTGGAGCGGGTCGCGATCGTGGATTTCGACGTGCACCACGGCAACGGCACCGAGGACATCTTCCGCGGCGATCCGCGCGTGATGATGGTGTCCACTTTCCAGCACCCGTTCTATCCTTACAGCGGCCTCGAGGGCCGGTCCGAGCGCATGGTCAACGTGCCGCTCGCGGCCTACAGCTCCGGAGCGCAGTTTCGCGACGCGGTCGAGCGCCACTGGCTGCCGGCGCTCGAGGCGTTCGCCCCGCAGATGCTGTTCGTCTCCGCCGGCTTCGACGCGCACCGCGAGGACGACATGGCCATGCTCGCACTGACTGAGGCCGACTACGCCTGGGTGAGCGCCCGGATCCGGGAAGTGGCGCAGCGTCATGCGCGCGGTCGCATCGTCTCGGTGCTCGAGGGCGGCTACGCCCTGCACGCGCTCGGCCGCAGCGTCGCGGCCCACATCCGGGAGCTGGGCGGCATCTGAATCGCCCTGCTCGCGACTGGGAGGAAGTTTATGGGCAAGACAGCACAGCGTGGCCTCCGGAGAGCCGCCGTGCGCAGGCGCACCGGCGAGCTCACGGGGGGCGGGGACGAGCCGTTCTTCCGGCGCCTGTTCGAGGAGAATCCCGTCGCGATGTTGATCCGCGATGCGGCCCGCGACCGCTGGCTCGAGATCAACCGGGCCGCAGCCGGGCTCTACGGGTACTCCCGCGAGCAGTTCCTCGGCATGAGGAGCCGCGATCTGATCCCCCTCGAGGAGCGAGCCGCGTGGAACGAGTTCTTCGCTTGCAGGGGATCGCCCGAGGCACTGCGCCGGCGCGGCCGCCACCTCAGGAAGGATGGCGGGACGATCGAGGTGGAGGTGGTCTTGCGGGAATACCCGTTCCAGGGCCGGCGCGCCCAGCTACTGGTGGTGAGCGATGTCACCGAGCGCTGGCGCGCCATGCAGGCGCTCGCCGCGAGCGAACAGCGCTATCGCTATCTCTTCGAGTTCAACCCGACTCCGATGTGGGTGCGCCACCGGGACACTCGCCGCTTCCTCGCGGTGAACGACGCGGCGGTCAAGCTCTACGGCTACTCGCGCGAGGAGTTCCTGTCCATGGCGACGGACGAGCTGCGCGCACCCGAGGATCGGGAAGCCTACCGCAGGATGGTCGAGAGCCGGGACGAGGGCGCCGATTACATGGCGAACCGCCACCGCCACCGCAAGAAAGACGGGACCTACCTCGAGGTGGAGGTCAATTCGCGGTTCGTCGAGTTCGACGGCATGCCGGCGCGGCTGGTGATGGTGAACGACGTCACCGAGCGGGTGCGAGCGGAGCAGGCGCTCGCCGAGAGCGAGCAGCGCTACCGGTATCTCTTCGAGGCCAATCCGGCGCCGATGTGGGTGCGCGACGCCGCAACGGGCGGCTTCCTTGCAGTGAACGACGCGGCGGTCGCGCTCTACGGCTACTCGCGCGAGGAGTTCTCGAAGATGGACGGGCTCGGCATCCGGCCGGAGACCGAGCACGACGCCTATCGCGAGTTCATGAGGACGCGCGATCCCCGGGAAACCACGGTCCGCCGCTGGCGCCATCGCCGCAAGGACGGCACCGCGATCGAGGTGGAGGTCACCTCGCGCGGCATCGCCTACGAGGGACGTCCGGCGCGGCTTGCGCTGATCAAGGACGTCACCGAGCAGGTGCGCGCCGAGCAGGCGCTGCGCGAGAGCGAGGAGCGCTTCCGCGCGATCTTCGAGCAGGCCGCGGTGGGCATGGCCCTGCGCGGCATCGATCCGCGCAATCCGCGCTGGCTGCGCGTCAACCAGAGGCTCGCCGACATCCTCGGCTACACCCGGGAGGAGCTGCTCGAGCTCACCTCGGTGGACCTCACCCCGCCCGAGGATCACGATCTCGCGATCGAATACAACGAGCAGCTCCTGCGCGGAGAGCTCACGAGCTACACGCGCGAGAAGCGCTACGTGCGCAAGGACGGCAGCATCATCTGGGCCGAGATCTCGCTCACCGCGGTGCGCGGTCCGGACGGCCGCCCGAGCCATATCATCTCCATCGTCCAGGATGTGACGGGCCGCAAGCGGGCCGAGGAGGCGCTCGCTCGCGAGCACAACTTGCTGCGCTCCGTGATCGACGCGCTGCCCGACCACGTCTACGTCAAGGACCGGAATCGCCGCTACGTGCTGATGAACGCGTCGGGATTGCTCGCGCGCGGCCTTCCCGGCGACGAGGATCTGCGCGGCAAAACCGTGTTCGACATCCTGCCGCCAGAAGTGGCGGCCCTGTCCGACGCGGAGGACCGCAGAGTGGTCGAGACCGGAGAGCCGATCATCGAGCGCGAGCAGGAGATCGTGCTGCCCGGGGGCGAGGTCCGCTGGTATCTCACCACCAAGGTGCCGCTGCGCGACGCGGCGGGCGCCATCGCCGGAGTGATCGGAGTGAATCACGACGTGACCGAGATCCGCAGGAGCGCCGATACGATACGGCGACTCAACGCCGAGCTCGAGCAGCGGGTCGTCGAGCGCACGCGCCAGCTCGAGGCCGCCAACCGCGAGCTCGAGTCCTTCGCCTACTCGGTGTCGCACGACCTGCGGGCGCCGCTGCGCAGCATCGCCGGATTCAGCCAGGCGCTGCTGGAGGACTACCGGGAGCGGCTGGACGAGACGGGCCTGGATTACCTGCGGCGCGTGCGCAACGCGGCCCAGCGCATGGCTGGGCTGATCGAGGACCTGCTCGCCCTGTCGCGCGTTTCACGAGCGGAGATGCGCAGCGTTCCCGTCGATCTCAGCGCGATGGCGGCGGAGATCGCCGAGGAGCTGCGGCGCCTGGAACCCGAGCGCAGCATCGCCGTCACGATCGCGCCGGGGCTCCAGGCGCAGGGCGATCCCAGCCTGCTGCGCGTCGCGCTGCAGAATCTGATGCACAACGCCTGGAAGTTCACTTCGCGGCGCCGCTACGCGAGCGTCGAGATCGGCGGTATCACGCACCGGGGCCGGCCCGCCTACTACGTGCGCGACAACGGCGCGGGCTTCGACATGGCCTACGCCGGAAAACTCTTCGGCGCGTTCCAGCGGCTGCACGCCGAGAGCGATTTCCCCGGCACAGGCATCGGGCTCGCGACGGTCCAGCGCGTCATTCACCGCCACGGCGGCGAGGTATGGGCGGAGGCCGCAGTGGACCGCGGCGCGACTTTTTTCTTCACCCTGGGCGCGAGCCCGCGGCAGGAGAACCGCTCATGACCGCTGCGCTGCGCGTGTTGATCGTCGAGGACAGCGAGGACGACACGGCGCTCATCCTGCGGGAGCTGCGGCGCGGAGGCTACGCGCCCGAGCACCGGCGCGTGGACAGCGCGGAGTCGCTGGAGCAGGCGCTCGCCGCGGGCGAGTGGGACGTCGTGATCTCCGATTTCGCGCTGCCCGGCTTCAGCGGGGCTTCCGCGCTCGAGCTCGTCAAGTGGCGGGGGCTCGACATTCCCTTCATCATCGTCTCGGGCGTGATCGGCGAGGAGACCGCGGTCGCGGCGATGAAGGCCGGAGCCCACGACTATGTCATGAAATCCTCGCTCGGCCGCCTGGTTCCGGCGGTGCGCCGCGAGATCCAGGAGGCGGAGGTGCGCCGCGCCAAGCGCCGCTCGGAGCAGGCGCTGCGCGAGGCGCACGGCCGCCTGCGGGCGCTCTCGAGCCGCATGATGAGGATCCAGGAGAACGAGCGCCGCACCATCGCCCGCGAGCTGCACGACGAGATCGGCCAGGCCCTGACCGCGGTCAAGATCAGCTTGCAGTCGCTGCTGCTCGAGGCCGGCTCCGCAGGCAGCGCGCGCCGGATCGAAGAGGGGCTGCGCATCGTGGACCGCGCCCTCGAGCAGGTGCGCAGCCTCTCGCTCGATCTGCGCCCCTCCCAGCTCGACGACTTGGGGCTCACCGCGGCGCTGCGCTGGTACCTCGACCGCCAGTCGCGGCTCGCCGGATTCGAGGTCCGATTCGGCGCCGACCCCTTGCCCGGGCGGCTGCACCCCGAAATCGAGACCACGTGCTTCCGGATCGCCCAGGAGGCGCTGACCAACGTGCTGCGCCACGCCGGCGCGCGGCGCGTGAGCGTCGAGCTGCGGCGCCGCGACGCGGAGCTCGAGCTCGCGGTCGAGGACGACGGCAGGGGCTTCGATGTGGCCGCCGCCCGCTGGCGCGCGGCGCGCGGCGCGAGCCTCGGGCTCGCCAGCATGGAGGAGCGCGCGGCGCTCGCGGGCGGGCGCCTCGAGCTCGCCTCGGCGCCAGGGGAGGGCACGAAAGTGCGCGTGCGCCTGCCGCTCGCTCCCGATCTCGACGAGCCCGGGGGGCGCAATGGAGGGGAGGGAGCGTGAGCCGGCTGCGCGTCATTCTGGCCGACGACCACACGCTGGTGCGCGCGGGATTGCGTTCCCTGCTCGGCCAGCTGCCCGAGGTCGAGGTCGTGGCCGAGACGGGCGACGGGCGCGAGGTGCTGGCGCTCGTGCCGCGGCACCGGCCGGACATCGTGCTGATGGACATCACCATGCCGGGCATGAACGGGCTCGAGGCGACGGCCCACCTCAGGAAGGATCATCCCGGGGTGAAGGTCGTCATCCTCTCGATGCACGCGAGCGAGGAATACGTGCTGCAGGCGCTGCGCGCCGGCGCGGCAGGCTACCTCCTCAAGGATTCGGCCACCCTCGAGCTCGCGCTCGCGCTGCAGGCGGTCGCCCGCGGCGAGACTTATCTCAGCCCGCCGATCTCGCGGCAGGTGGTGGAGAATTACATGCGGCGCGTGGGCGAGGACGTGCGGCCGCTCGCCGCCCTCACCGCGCGCCAGCGCGAGATCCTGCAGCTGATCGCCGAGGGCGCCAGCACCAAGGACATCGCGCGCCGGCTCGAGCTGAGCGTCAAGACCGTCGAGTCTCACCGCGCCCAGCTGATGGAGCGGCTCGGCATCCACGACGTCGCCGGGCTGGTGCGCTTCGCCATCCGCCACGGGCTGGTCAGCCCCGAAAAATAGGGGATTTCCCGGGCGAAACTCGGGGAATCCCCGATTTGCCCCTCGCCACCGGCGGCCTAGGATAGGGCCGCCATGGGGAACATCTCTCCGGGACTGAGCGCGGTCATCGTCCTCAACGTCCTGCTGCTCGAGGACCAGGACGAGGACGCCTTGCTGGTGGAGCGGGCGCTCCGCGGCACGGGTTGCGCCTATACGCTCAAGCGCGCGCGCAATCGGGCCGAATTCGTCGCGCAGCTCGATCCCGCGCTCGACCTCGTGCTTTCGGATTTCCACCTGCCCGATTTCGACGCCCTCGGCGCGCTCGACCACCTGAAGGAGCGCGGTCTCGACATCCCCCTGATCTTGGTGTCGGGGGAGGCGCGCGAGGAGGAGGTGCTCGCGGCCGTGCGGCGCGGCGCCGCGGACTTCCTGTCCAAGGACCGGCTGGTGAGGCTCGGCGCGGTGATCCGCTCCGTGCTCGAGCAGCGCGCGCTGCGCCAGCAGGCGCGCGAAGTCCAGCTCGCGCTGGAGCGCAGCCGCGAGGAGCTCGACTTCGCCTTCGAGAACGCCGCGATCGGCATCGCGCTCACCACGCTCGACGGGCGCTGGCTGCGGGTCAATCCCGCCCTCGCGCGGCTGATCGGCTATACCGAGGCGGAACTGCTCGCGACCGATTGCCGCAGCGTGACCCATCCCGACGACGCGCCGCGCGACATCGAGCTGCTCGAGAAGCTCGTCGCGGGTGAGCTGGGCACTGCCCAGCACGAGAAGCGCTACATCCACAAGCTCGGGCACGCGGTCTGGACGCAAGTGACGGCCTCGCTGGTGCGCGACCACGAAGGCCGGCCGCGCCATTGCATGCTGCAAGTCCTCGATACGACCCGGCGCAAGCAGGTCGAGGAGCGGCTGCAGGCCCTGTTCGAACAGGCGGCGGTCGGCATCGCCCACACCACGCTCGAGGGCACGATCCTCGAGGCGAACCGCAAGCTCGCCGAAATCCTCGGCTATTCCGCGCAGGCGCTGCGCGGGATGACCACGCGCGAGCTCACCCATCCCGAGGACCGCGACCGGCAGGACGCCCTGCGGCTGGAGCTCATCTCCGGCGCGCGCCGCTCGTTCGGCGGCGAGAAGCGCTGCGTGCGTGCCGACGGGCGCGTGATCTGGGTCCACCGCACCGTGACCCTCGCCCGCCCGGCGGCGGGAGGCGCCCCCTATCTCGTCCAGGTATTCGAGGATATCACCGAGCGCAAGCTCGCCGAGCTGGCGCTGCACGATTCCGAGCGGCGTTACGCGGAGCTGGTGGATTCCGTCGAGGGCATCGTCTGGGAGGCCGACCCGCGGACACTCCAGTTCACGTTCGTGAGCCGCCGGGCCGAGCGCCTGCTCGGCTACCCGCTCGAGCGCTGGCTGAAGGAGCCGGCGTTCTGGCGCGACCACCTCCATCCCGACGACCGCGAATGGGCCCTCGCCTACTGCGTGAAGGCGACCGCCGAGGGGCGCCCGCACGATTTCGAGTACCGGATGATCGCCGCAGACGGCCGGGTCGTGTGGCTGCGCGACATCGTGAACGTGACCGTCGAGGGCGGCCGGCCGGTGCGCACGCAGGGCGTGATGGTGGACATCACCGCAGCCAAGCTGGCCGAGGAGCGCCTGCAGCGCGTGAACCGCGCGCGCCGGGTGCTCGCCGAATGCAGCCACGCGCTCGTCTACGCGACCTCGGAGCGGGAGCTGCTGCAGGCGATGTGCCGCATCGTGGTCGAATCCGGCGGCTACGTGCAGGCGTGGATCGGGCTCGCGCAGGACGACGAGCGCAAATCGGTGCTGCCCGCGGCCAGCGCCGGTTTCGAGGAAGGCTACCTCGAGAAGAAGTCCGTGACCTGGGCGGGCGGCGAGGAGAACCCGCACACGATGGGGCGGGTGATCGCGACCGGCAGGCGCTACATTTCGCAGAACATCTTCACCGACCCGCCCTCGCTCCACCTGGTGGAGCGAGGGCGCCTGCGCGGCTTCCAGTCCCTGATCGGCTTGCCGCTCCACGTGGGGGGGCGCTGTATCGGCGGCTTCGCCATCTGCGCGCGCGAGCCGGACGCGTTCGGAGAGGAGGAGGTCGCGCTGCTCGAGACGCTGGCCCAGGACCTGTCCTACGGCATCGCCTCGCTGCGCGCCGAGGCGGCCCGCCGGGCGGCCGAGGAGAAGGTGCGGCGCCTGGCCCGGGCCCGCAAGGTGATGGCGGAGTGCAACCACGTCCAGATGCACGCCACCGACGAGACCGAGATGCTCGAGCGCATGTGCCGCATATTGGTCGAATCCGGCGGCTACAAGATGGCGTGGGTGGGGCTGCCCACCGGCGACTCCGCCCGGCCGATCCGCCCGGTCGCCCACGCCGGCTACGGGGACGACGCGCCGATGACGGGGCCGGTCGCATGGGACGAGGCGGGCCGCTACCGCGGCTTCATGCACGAAGTGATCACGACCGGCGTCCCGCACATCGCGCGCGACATCCTGAACGACCCCGCGCACGCGCGGCGCCGCGCGCGCGCGCTGCAGCACGGCTTCCAGTCCTCGATCGCGCTGCCGCTCGAAAGCGGCGGGGCGATTCTCGGGGCGATCGCGGTCTACGCGCGCGAGCCCGACGCGTTCGACGAGGAGGAGATCGCGCTGCTCACCGAGCTGGCGGGCGACGTCGCGTTCGGGCTGTCGAGCCTGCGCGAGCGCGCCGCACGGCGCGCGGCCGAGGCCTCGCTGCACGAGAGCGAGCAGCGCTTTCGCGAGATCTTCGAGCAGGCCGCGGTCGGTCTCACGCGGGTGGACCTCGACGGCGTGCTGGTCGAGGTCAACCAGAAGTTCTGCGACCTGCTGGGCTACACCCGCGAGGAGCTGCTGGGCAAGACAATCAAGGACATCACCCATCCCGAGGATTACGGCAAGGGCGCCCGCTACCGGGAGGGGCTGGCGCAGGGCCCGGCGCAGCCGGAATCGGGCGAGAAGCGGTTCATTCGCAAGGACGGCACCGCTGTCTGGGTGCGGCGCACCCTGTCCGCCGCCTGCGACGAGTCCGGCAGGCCGAAGTACGTGATCAGCGTCATCGAGGACATCACCGCGCGCAAGGAGCTGGAACGGCGCTTCGAGCTGACGTTCGACCACGCCGGAGTCGGCATGACCCAGGTGAGCCTGGAAGGAGTTCTGCTCCAGGCCAACCAGAGATACGCCGAGCTGCTGGGCTACACCCGCGAGGAGCTGTGCGGGCGCCCGGTGCTCGATTTCACGCACCCGGAGGACCGGGCTGACACCCTGGAGGCGAGAAGGAAGCTCATCTCCGGCGAGGCCGGGAGCGTGCAGAGCGAGAAACGCCTGCTGCGCAAGGACGGGCGCGCGATCTGGGTCAACCGCACGGTATCGCTCGCGCGCGACGAGTCGGGAAAGCCGCGCTATTTCGTCAGCGTCATCGAGGACATCACCGCGCGCAAGGAAACCGAGGAGCGCTACCGCGCGACCTTCGATCACGCGCCGATCGGCATCATGCACACGGCGCTCGACAGCTATCGCATTCTCCAGGTCAATCCCAAGCTGTGCGAGATGCTCGGCTACACGCGCGAGGAGCTGCTCGGGATGACGAGCTCGGATGTCGTGCACCCGGACTACCGCTTCCAGGACCGGGCCGAGTACATGGAGAAGATGCTGCGCGGCGAGATCGCCTCGTTCACCTCGGAGCGCCTCTTCGTGCGCAAGGACGGCACGCCGCTCTGGGTCAACCGCACGGTGGCGCTCGCGCGCGACGGCGCCGGCAATCCGCTGCACTTCATCCGCATCGTGGAGGACATTTCGGAGCGCAAGCGCGCCGAACAGGAGCTCGAGCGCAAGAACGCGATGACGCGACTGCTCGAGGAGCTTGCGCGCGCCGCGAACGAGGCGGCCACGCCCGAAGCGGCGATGCGCTCCTGCCTCGAGCGCATCTGCGCGCACGGCGGCTGGGCGCTCGGGCGGCTCGGCATCTACGGCGCCGGTGCGGACGAGGGCTTCCCCGGGATTTCCTACTGGCATCCGCTGCGGATCGCTCCATACCAGAGCCTCGTCGCCGCTTCGGGCACCGACTCCTTCTTCGCGCGCGGCGGCCAGTTCATCAGCGTGGTGCTGAAGGAGCAGCGGCCGGTGTGGATCGCCGACATCGCCGGCTGCCCGGGATTCGGCCGGCAGCAGGCGGCGCTCGCGTGCGGGCTGCGCTCGGCGTTCGCCTTCCCCGTGATCGTGGAGGGCAAGGTTGCGGCGTTCCTGGAATTCTTCGGGACGGCGCCGCGCGAGCCCGATCCCCTGCTCATGGAGGCGGCGCAGGCCGTGGGCAGCCAGCTCGCGCGCCTGATCGAGCGCTCGCGCGCGGCGAGGACCGCGGAGCGGATCGCTGCGATCGTGGAATCCTCGCCGGACGCCATGATCAGCATCGGGCTGGACGGCACCATCCTCAGCTGGAACCGGGGCGCGCAGGAGATCTTCGGCTACCCGGCGCAGGAGGCGCTCGGGCGCAACGTGAGCATGCTCTTTCCCGAGGAGCGGCGGCACGAGATCGGCAGCACGAGATCGGCGATCCTCGCCGGCGAGACGGTGCGGGCGAAGGACACGGAACGGCTCGCCCGGGACGGCCGGCGCGTGCAGGTTTCGCTCAGCGCCTCGCCGCTCAGGGACGGCGCGGGCGAGGTGACCGGCATCGCCCTCGTGTATCGCGACATCACCGAGCGCAAGCAGGCGGAGGAGGCGATCGCACGCGAGCGCGCGCTGCTGCGCACCATCATTGACGCGCTGCCCGATTACATCTTCGTCAAGGACCGCGACGGCCGGTTCCTCCTCGCCAACGAGCCCTGGCTCAGGGCGCGGGGAATGAAGCTCGAGGAGATCGTCGGCAAGACGGTGTACGACGTGTTCCCGCGCGAGATGGCGCAGAGCATGGCGGAGCAGGACGAGAAAGTCGTCGCGACCGGCGAGCCGCTGCTCGACCACGAGACCATGGTGGCGGCGAAGGACGCCGCGAGCGGGGAGGCGGTGTACCGCTGGTCGCTCACGAGCAAGGTGCCGCTGCGCGACGCCACGGGCGCGATCATCGGCACGGTCGGCATCGCCCGCGACATCACCGAGCGGCAGCTCGCCGAGCAGGCGCTGCGCGAGAGCGAGGAGCGCTTCCGCGCGATCTTCGAGCAGGCCGGGGTGGGCATCGCGCTGCGCGCGATCGAGCCGCGCAACCCGCGCTGGCTGCGCGTCAACCAGAGGCTCGCCGACATCTTCGGCTACACCCAGGAGGAGATGCTCGGACTCACCTCGGTGGACCTCACCCCTGCCGAGGAGCGCGCCCAGGCGATCGAGTTCAACGAGCGGCTCGCCAGCGGCGAGCTCACGAGCTACACGCGCGAGAAGCGCTACGTGCGCAAGGACGGCCGCGTGATCTGGGCGCGCGTCTCGCTCGCGACCGTGCGCGGAGCCGACGGCCGGCCGAAGAGCGTCGTGTCGGTGATCCAGGACGTGACCGAGCAGGTGATCGCGGCGCGCCGCCGCGCGATGCAGAGCGCGGTCACCGGCGTGCTCGCCGAGGCGACGACGGTGGAGGAGGCGATGCCCAAGCTCTGCCGCGCCATCTGCGAGGCGATGGACTGGGCCTACGGCGCGTGGTGGCTCTGGAGCGAGCAGGAGAACGGGCTGGCCCGTGCCGGTTACTGGTGCAGTTTCGAGCCGCAGTTCGAGGAATCCGACCGCCAATACTGGTTCAAGCTCGGTTCAGGCGGCGGGGGGCTGGTGAGGCGGGCATGGCGCGAGCAGGAAGCCACCTGGCTCGCCGACATCGGGCAGGAGGAAAGCTTTCTGCGCAGGGCAAGCTGCGCGAAGCTCGGCTGGCGCAGCGCCTATGCGTTTCCGATCCTCGCCGGCACCGAGGTGATCGGCGTCATGGAGTTCTTCGGGAGCGACTCGCGCTCGCCGGGAGAGGCGCTTTCGCCGGTCTCGCGCACGGTCGGCAGCCAGATCGGCCAGTTCATCCAGCGCAAGCGGGCGGAGCAGGCGCTGCGCGAGAGCGAGGAGCAGTTCCGCCAGCTCGCGGGCAATATCCCGCAGGTGTTCTGGATTTCGGACGCCGCGCAGAAGCGCACGCTCTACCTGAGCCCCGCGGCGCAGACCCTGCTCGGGCGGCCGCTGGAGGCGCTCCTCTCCCGCCCCCGGCTGCTGGTGCGCGCGGTGCACCCGCAGGACCGCCCGCGCGTGCACGCCGCCCACAAGAGCGCGGCGAGCGGCGGCTACGACCTGACCTACCGCGTGGTGCGCCCCGACGGGACCATCCGCTGGGTGCAGGACCGGGCATTCCCGGTGCATGATGCCGAAGGCCGGATCTACCGCATCGCCGGCATCACGGAGGACGTGACCGAGCGCAAGCTCGCGGAGGAGCGGCTGCTGCACCTCGCGCACTACGACGTGCTGACGAGCCTGCCCAACCGCGTGCTGTTCTACGACCGGCTGAAGCAGGTGCTGGCGCAGGCGCGGCGCAACCAGTGGACCGTGGGCGTCATGTTCATAGACCTGGACCGCTTCAAGAACGTGAACGACACGCTCGGCCACTCCGTCGGCGACCGGCTGCTGCAGCAGGTCTCGGAGCGCCTCATGCGCGCGGTGCGCACCGGCGACACCGTGGGGCGGCTCGGCGGCGACGAATTCGCCATCGTGCTCTCCAACCTCGCGAGCGCGCAGGACGCGAGCCTGGTCGCGCAGAAGATCATGGCGAGCTTCAGCGAGCCGTTCAAGCTGGAAGGAACCGAGGTTTACGTCACGGCGAGCATCGGCATCACGCTGTATCCGGACGACAGCACCGACCAGGACACGCTGATCAGGAACGCCGACACCGCGATGTACCGGGCGAAGGAAGTGGGGCGCAACAGCTACCAGTTCTACACGCCCGAGATGAACGCGCGCACGCTGGAGCTGCTCGGCATGGAGAACAGCCTGCGCCGCGCGCTCGACCGCGACGAATTCCTGCTCTACTACCAGCCCAAGGCGAGCATCGCCGATGGCGACATCGTGGGCGTGGAGGCCCTGCTGCGCTGGAAGCATCCGGAGCGGGGTATGGTCTCGCCGGCCGAGTTCATGCCGGTGCTCGAGGAGACCGGGCTCATCGTGTCGGTGGGCAACTGGGTGTTGAGGAGCGTGTGCGCGCAGATCAAGGCCTGGGAGCGGGCCGGGATCCGGCCAGTGCCGGTCGCCGTGAACCTGTCCGCCCGCCAGTTCGCCACCCGCGACCTGGGGGCGACGATCAAGCGCGTCATCGAGGAGCACCGCGTGGATCCCCGGCTGATCGAGCTCGAGATCACGGAGAGCTCCCTCATGGCGAACACCGAGGAGGCGGTGAGGACGCTCGAGTACCTGAGCGGCCTCGGCGTGCGGCTCTCGATAGACGACTTCGGCACCGGCTACTCGAGCCTGGCCTACCTCAAGCGCTTCCCGCTCGACGCGCTGAAGATCGACCGCTCGTTCGTCGCCGACCTCACCACCGACGCCGACGATTCCACCATCACCCGCGCGGTGATCTCGATGGCGCACAGCCTGGGGCTCAAGGTGGTCGCGGAAGGCGTCGAGACCGAATCGCAGCTCGCGTTCCTCTCCGAGTACGGCTGCGACGAGATCCAGGGCTATTATTTCGCGCGCCCGATGCCCGCGGAGGAATGCGGCGCCTGGCTCAAGGAGGACCGCCGCCTGAAGCGCGCCCGTCCCGGCCCCGCCTCGGACGCGCCGGTGGTGCTGCTGGTGGACGACGACGAGGACGCGCTCGCGCTGCTGCGGCGCTCGCTCGCCAAGGACGGCTACCGCATCCTCGCCGCGCGCAACGCGCACGAGGCGCTCGGGCTGCTCGGCGAGCAGCCGGTGGACGTGGTGATCTCCGACCAGAGCATGCCGGGCATGCCGGGCGTGGAATTCCTGCAGCGCGTGAAGGCGCTCTCGCCGCGGACGGTGCGCATGATGACGAGCGGCTACACCGATTTCCAGGCGATGACCGACGCGGTCAACAAGGGCGAGATCTTCCGCTTCCTGCCGAAGACCCTGAGCGAGGAGCGGCTGCGGGCGGATGTGCGCGAGGCGCTGCAGCTGCGGCTGCAGGCAGTGGCGCGCAACGGCCACCCGGCATGAGGCGGTTCGGCGTTCGAGCCTCGAAGCTCGCGGAATCGCCCCTGCTCCATCGAGGATTCGCCGGGGCCGCGACCGGCGAATTCCTCACTCGACCACGATCGCCGCGACGACCCTGCGGCCCTCGGCCGCGAGAATATTGTAGGTGCGGCAGGCGGCCCGGCTGTCCATCACCTCGAAACCGACCCCGGTGGCGGCGAGCGCGCGCGCGAGCTCCGGCCGCAGCAAGCGCTGCACCGCGCCCGTGCCGACGATCACGATCTCGGGCTTGAGCGTCGCGACGAACGCGAAGTCGGCCTCGGTCAGCGCCCCGGCGCCGCTCACGCTCCACTCCATCACCGCCTCCGGCGTCACCAGCACGCACTTTTCGTAGCGCACGCGGTTGACGGCGACGTAACCCGCGCCATAGCCGGAGACGAGCTGGCGGCCTTCGCCGGATATCGGATGCAGCTTCACGCTCTCAATGATAACCTTTTGATTTTGTGGATGGTAGAATTCGCTTTTTTTCGCCTCAGCGAGCCGCAATGGAAGAGTTTCCCCGCATCAAGCGCCTGCCGCCGTACGTGTTCAACGTCACCGGGGAGCTCAAGCTCGCGGCGCGCCGCCGCGGCGAGGACATCGTGGACTTCAGCATGGGCAATCCCGACCAGCCCACGCCGCGGCATATCGTCGAGAAGCTGATCGAGGCGGTGCAGCGCCCCGACACCCACCGCTACTCGGTGTCCAAAGGTATCGTGCGGCTGCGGCGCGCGATCTGCAACTGGTACCAGGGCCGCTACGGGGTCGAGCTCGACCCCGACTCGGAGGCGATCGTCACCATCGGCTCGAAGGAGGGCATCGCGCACCTCGCGCTCGCGACCCTGGACACCGGAGACATCGTGCTGGTGCCCAATCCCAGCTATCCGATCCACATCTACGGGCCGGTCATCTCGGGCGCCGACATCCGCCACGTGCCGATGGCCCCGGACACGGACTTTTTCGAGGCGCTCGAGCGCTCGATCCGCGACTCCTATCCCCGGCCCAAGATGCTGATCGTCAATTTCCCGAGCAATCCGACGACACAGTGCGTGGACCTCGCCTTCTTCGAGCGGCTGGTCGCGATCGCGCGCGAGCACCACATCTACGTGGTGCACGACCTCGCCTACGCCGACATCGTGTTCGACGGCTATCGCGCGCCCTCCATCATGCAGGTCGCGGGCGCGCGCGAGATCGCGGTCGAGTTCTTCACCATGTCGAAGAGCTACAACATGGCGGGCTGGCGCGTGGGCTTCATGGTCGGCAATCGCGACCTGGTCACCGCGCTCGCGCGCATGAAGAGCTACCACGACTACGGCATGTTCACGCCGATCCAGGTCGCCTCGATCATCGCGCTCGAAGGCCCCCAGGACTGCGTCGAGCAGGTGCGCAGGACCTATCAGAGCCGGCGCGACGTGCTGTGCGCGGGGCTGAAGGCGCTCGGCTGGCAGGTGGAGGTGCCGAAGGCCACGATGTACGTCTGGGCGCCGATTCCCGCGCCGTACCGCGCGCTCGGCTCGCTCGAGTTCTCGAAAAAGCTGCTCGCGGAGGCGAAGATCGCGGTGGCGCCCGGCGTCGGCTTCGGCCACTACGGCGACGGCCACGTGCGCTTCGCGCTGATCGAGAACGAGGCCCGCACGCGCCAGGCCCTGAGAGGCATCCGGGACATGTTCAGGAAGGACGGCGTTCTGTAGCGAGGCGCGAGAGATGAGACCGATCAACGTCGGGCTGCTCGGCATCGGCACGGTGGGCGGCGGCACCTTCACGGTGCTCGCCCGCAACCGGGAGGAGATCGCGCGCCGCGCCGGCTGCGCGATCACCATGAAGCTCGTCGCGGACAGGGACCTCGAGCGGGCGCGACGCGTGGTCGCCGGCCGCGCCGCGGTCACCGCCGACGCGCTGGAGGTGGTGAACCATCCGGAGATCGACATCGTGGTGGAGCTGATCGGCGGCACCACCGCGGCGAAGGAGCTGGTGCTCCAGGCGATCGCCAACGGCAAGCACGTCGTCACCGCGAACAAGGCGCTGCTCGCGCTCCACGGCAACGAGATATTCGCCGCGGCGCAGGAAAAGGACGTGATGGTCGCGTTCGAGGCGGCGGTGGGCGGCGGCATCCCGATCATCAAGTCGCTGCGCGAGGGGCTCACCGCCAACCGCATCGAATGGATCGCCGGCATCATCAACGGCACCAGCAACTTCATTCTTTCCGAGATGCGCGAGCGGGGCATCTCCTTCGAGCAGGCGCTCGAGGAGGCGCAGCGGCGCGGCTACGCCGAGGCCGACCCCGCTTTCGACATCGAAGGGGTGGACGCGGCGCACAAGCTCACCATCATGGCGGCGATCGGATTCGGAATCCCGATGCGGTTCCACTCCGCCTACACCGAGGGCATCTCGAGACTCGCGCAGCAGGACATCCGCTACGCGGAGGAGCTCGGCTACCGCATCAAGCTCCTCGGCATCACCAAGCGCAAGAGCAGCGGCATCGAGCTGCGGGTGCACCCGACGCTCGTTCCTGCGCGCCGGCTCATCGCCAACGTCGAGGGCGTGATGAACGCGATCCTGGTCAAGGGCGACGCCGTGGGGCAGACCCTGTATTACGGCGCGGGGGCGGGAGCGGAGCCCACCGCCTCCGCCGTGGTGGCGGACCTGGTGGACGTGGCGCGCATGCTCACCGCCGACCCGGAGCACCGCGTTCCCCACTTCGCGTTCCAGCCGGGCGCGCTCGCGGACACGCCGATCCTGCCGATGGGCGAGGTCGAGACCCGCTGCTATCTGAGGATGCGGGTGCAGGACCGGCCGGGGGTGCTCGCCGACATCGCGCGGATCCTCGCCGACAGCGCGATCTCGATCGAGGCGATGGTGCAGAAGGAGCCGCACAAGGGCGAGGAGCAGGTGGACATCGTGATGCTCACCCACCTCGCGCTGGAGAAGAACGTGGACGCCGCGATCGCGCGCATCGAGCGGCTGCCGGCGGTCGTGGGCAGGGTCACGCGCATCCGCCTCGAAGAGCTCGACTGAAAGGCTCCGGGTTTCGTTTTCGCTGCCGGATTCCATGCTCGGAACTCGAAACCCGGGAAACATGTACTCCGGTTTGATAGACAAGTATCGCGACCGCCTGCCGGTGGCGGCCGATACGCGCGCCGTCACGCTCGGCGAGGGCGCGACCCCTCTCATCGAGCTCAAAAACCTGCCGCAGGCCGCCCGGCGCGGAGTGCGCGTCTACGCCAAGCTCGAGGGCGCCAATCCGACCGGCTCGTTCAAGGACCGCGGCATGACGATGGCGGTGACGCAGGCGCTGGAGGAAGGCGCCCGCGCGATCATCTGCGCCTCCACCGGCAACACTTCGGCCTCCGCCGCCGCCTACGCGGCGCGCGCCGGCATCGCCTGCTTCGTGCTGATCCCGGAGGGGAAAATCGCGCTCGGCAAGCTCTCGCAGGCGATGATGCACGGATCGGTCGTGATCCAGATCCGCGGCAATTTCGACGACGGCATGCGGCTCGTCCAGCAGGTGGCCGCGCGCGCGCCCGTCGCCATCGTCAACTCGGTCAATCCCTACCGCATCCAGGGCCAGAAGACCGTCGCCTTCGAGGTGCTGGAGGCGCTGGGCGAGGCCCCCGACTACCACGCGCTGCCGGTCGGCAACGCGGGCAACATCACCGCCCACTGGGTCGGCTACTCGGAGTCGGCCGGTCTCGATACGGCCGCGCTCGAGCCCGCCGAGGGAATGCGGCCGTACGGCAGGCGGAAGCTGGCCGCGCGGCGGCCGGCGATGCTGGGATACCAGGCCGCGGGCGCCGCGCCGATCGTGCGCGGCCGCCCGGTGGAGAATCCGGACACGGTCGCCACCGCGATCCGCATCGGCAACCCGGTGTCGTGGCGGCAGGCGGTCGCGGCGGCACGGGAGTCAGGCGGCTGGTTCGCGCAGTGCAGCGACGAGGAAATCCTGCGCGCGCAGGCGCTGCTCGCGCGCTCGGAGGGCGTTTTCTGCGAGCCGGCTTCCGCCACCGCGCTCGCCGGGGTGCTGAAGGACCTGGAGGCGGGCAAGATCCGGGACGGCGCTCTCGTCGTGTGCACGCTGACCGGCCACGGCCTGAAGGACCCGGACACGGCGATCGCGAGCAGCGCGAAGCCGGTGACGGTGCAGGCGGAGCTCTCCGCGATCGAGCAGGTGATCCTGCCGCGCCTCGAGCGCTAGGCCGCGGCGTGCAGGTTTCACGCATGATCGTTGCGGCAGACGAGAACCGTGTCGTAGCCGAAGAGATTGGCCCGCTGCACCGAGCGCACCTCGAGCCTGGCCGACTCGACGAGCGCCTCGAGCTCCAGATCGCAGCGGTAGCGCAGCGGGCGGTAGAACGGCGCGAGCAGCCGCTCGCAGGCGCGCTCCAGCGCGGCGTGCGAGCGGAAATGGTTGACGATCACGATCGTGCTTCCGGGCCGGCACACCCGCATCATTTCTCGAAGCGCGCGCACCGGGTTCGCAAGCCCCGAGAGGGCGTACATGACGGCGGCCTTGTCGAACCAGCCGTCGGGAAACGAGAGCTTCTCGGCGTCCATTTCGAGCAACGCTTCGACCTGCGTGAGCCGCAGCCGCCTCACGCGCGCCTCGGACCGCGCCAGCATCTCGCGCGAGATGTCCACGCCGGTGATTCGGGCGTGCTCGGGGTAGAGCGGGAGCGACAATCCCGTGCCGACGCCCACCTCGAGAACGCGCTCGCCCGGCGCGCAATCGAGCGCCCTCACTGCGAGCCGGCGGCCGTGTTGCAGGCTCGCTCCGAAAACCCAGTCGTAGAAGGGCGCGAGCGCGCCGTAGGCCTGCCTCACCTGCCGCAGCACGCCGTCCCCGCGGTGGTGGCGCGCGCCCGCCTGCGCTTCTCCGTGCACTTCATCCATTCGATCCTCCCTTTTCGAATCGCATCGAAAAATCCACCGCCTTCACGTCCTTGGTGAGCGCCCCGATCGAGATGCGGTGCACGCCGGTCTCGGCGACCGCGCGCACGTTCGCGAGCGTGATGCCGCCCGAGGCCTCCAGCTCGGCGCGCTCGCCCGCGATCCGCACCGCCTCGCGCATCGTCTCGAGGTCCATGTTGTCGAGCAGGATCAGGGTCGCGCCCGCCTCCAGCGCCTCGCGCAGCTGCTCGAGGGTCTCGACCTCGACCTGCATCCACATCCCGGGCGGCGCGGCGCGGCGCGCGGCGGCGATCGCGGCGCGGATGCCTCCCGCCGCGGCGATGTGATTTTCCTTGATCAGCACCGCGTCGTAGAGCCCCATGCGGTGGTTCGCGCCGCCGCCGACGCGCACCGCGTACTTCTGCGCCGCGCGCAGACCCGGCAGCGTCTTGCGGGTGTCCACGATTCTTGCCCGCGTGCCGGCGACCGCCTCGACGTAGCGGCGGGTTTCGGTCGCCACGGCCGAGAGCAACTGCAGGAAATTGAGCGCGGTGCGCTCGGCGGTGAGCAGCGCGCGCGCCTGCCCCCGGACCTCGCACACCCGGGCGCCGGGCGCGATGCGCGCGCCTTCCGCCGCCAGCCACGACACGGCGGCGCGCGCGTCGAGGCGGCGGAAGCACGCTTCGAACCAGCCCTGCCCGCAGAGCACGGCTTGCTGACGGCAGGTCACGGTGGCGCGCGCGCTCCGGCCCTCCGGCAGCAGCCGAGCGCTCACATCCCCGCTGCCCACGTCCTCGGCGAGCGCCGCGGCGACGTCGCGCTCGATCGCAGATGCCAAATCCATCGTTTTCCTCTATATTTGATTCGATTCTAGCGCATCGGAGGGGGCGCGATGGACGGCATGCTGGGCGTCATCACCTACAGCATCGGCACCGTGCTGGGGCTGGCGGTGATCGCCGGGTTGTTCCTGCTCATCATCTACGACGTCACCCAGAAGAAGCACACGGTGCTGCGCAATTACCCGGTCGTCGGGCACCTGCGCTTCTTCTTCGAGAACCTCGGGGAATACTTCCGCCAGTACTTCTTCATGGGCGATCGCGCCGAGATGCCGTTCAACCGCGCGACGCGCTCGTTCGTCTACCGGCTGGCGAAGGGCGAGGGGAGCATCATCGGCTTCGGCTCGACCAACGACCTGCGCGAGCCGGGTTCGATCATCTTCGTGAACCATCCCTTCCCGGTGCTGGAGGAGGACCGCCTGCCCACGCCTTCGCTGACGATCGGCGAGGGCTACTGCGAGCGGCCCTTCGAGGCGCGCTCGATCGTCAACGTGAGCGGCATGAGCTACGGCGCGATCTCGGCGCCCGCGGTGCGCGCGCTCTCGCGCGGGGCGGCGCTCGCCGGCTGCTGGGTGGATACCGGGGAGGGCGGGCTCTCGCCTTATCACCTCGAGGGCGGCTGCGACATCATCATGCAGATCGGCACCGCCAAGTACGGCATCCGCAATCTCGACGGCACCTTCTCTCCGGAGAAGGCGAAGGACATCGCGCAGCGCGTTAAGGCCTTCGAGATCAAGCTCTCGCAAGGCGCGAAGCCGGGCAAGGGCGGCGTGCTGCCGGGCGGCAAGGTGACCGAGGAGATCGCGCGCATCCGCGGCATCCCGCCGGGCAAGGACTCGATCAGCCCCAACCGCCACTACGACATCGCGAACATGGAGCAGTTGCTCGACCGCATCGCGTACCTGCGCGATCTCACCGGGCGGCCGGTCGGCGTGAAGACCGCGATCGGGGGCTGGGAATTCATCAACGAGCTGTGCGATGCCGTGCTGCGCCGGGGCAAGGAGTATGCGCCGGACTTTCTCACCATCGACGGCGGCGAGGGCGGCAGCGGGGCGGCGCCCCAGACGCTGATGGACCACATGGCGCTGCCGATCGCTGAGGCGCTGCCGCGGGTGGTGGACTCGCTGATGCAGTCCGACCTCAAGAGCCGCATCCGGGTGATCGCCGCCGGCAAGCTCGTCACCTCCGCCCGCGCGGCGTGGGCGCTGTGCGTGGGGGCGGATTTCGTCAACACCGCGCGCGGCTTCATGTTCGCGCTCGGCTGCATCCAGGCGCTGCGCTGTCACACCAACACCTGCCCGACCGGGGTCACCACGCACAACAAGCGGCTGCAGCGCGGCCTGGTGGTGGAGGAGAAGTACCTGCGCGTGGCGAACTACTGCATCAATATGAACAAGGAGATCGACATGATCGCGCATTCCTGCGGCTGCCGCCATGCGCGAGAGCTGCGGCGCGAGCACGTGCGGATCGTGCAGACCGCCAACCAGAGCATTGCGCTCAACATGCTCTATCCCTATCCGGTGGTCGGATCGCGCGCGGCGGCGAGGCGCGCGGCGGAGGCGGCGAGCGCCGCCGCGTAAGGTGGGGCTTCAGTCACCGGGGTCACTGAGGACGCGGAGAAGAGCTGGGTCGAATGGTTCGAATCGGCTATCGTGGCATTGCCCTCTCCGTGTTCTCCGCGACCGAAGCCCGTTAATCAGGTTGGAGAAAACCATGGCAAGGCTGGTCAAGCGCACGGCGACCGGGCCGTACCGGATCGAGGTCGGGGGCGAAGCGAAGTTCATCTGCGGCTGCGGGCTGTCTAAGAATCAGCCGTTTTGCGACGGCACGCACAAGACGACCGCGCGCACCGAGGAGGCGGGCAAGCTCTACTGGTACGACCAGCAGGGCGGCCGCCACGAGTGCCCCGACGCGTATCCCGGCATCGCCACCAACTGAGACGCCGCGGCGCTCTTGGCAGGCGCCCGTCCGCCCGCTAGGATATGCGTTTATGCGAATAAACTGATATAGGAGGAGGCCATGGCCCTCGAAAGAGACCGGAGCGAGGACTCCCGTTCCCGGGAAGTCACCCGGCGCGACTTCATCGCCCGCCTCGCGGGCGCAGGAGCAGTCACCGCGCTCACCGGCGCGGCGCTGGTGCGCGAGGCGCTCGCCCAGGAGGCGAAGCCCGCGCCCTCCGATCCCCCGGGAACGGTTCCCAACGCGCAGGTCATGGCGGAGAAGAGCCCCGCGATGCAGGTGCATTCCGAGCGCCCGCTCACGGCGAGCGTGCCGGCGGAGCAGCACAACTTCGCGGTGACGCCGACCGACCGCATGTTCATCCGCAACAACCTCCTCACCCCCGACATCGACGCCTCCAAGCACCGCCTGGCGGTGAAGGGCCTGGTGGACAAGGAGCTCGCGTTCTCGGTGGAAGAGCTGAAGAAGGCGTTTCCGAACGTCACCCTTCAGGCCATGATGGAGTGCGCGGGCTCGGGGCGCTCGGCCTATTCGCCGCGCGCGAGCGGCACGCCGTGGCTGCCGACCGGCGGCATGGGCTGCCCGACGTGGACCGGGGTGCGGCTGCGCGACGTGCTCGCCGCAGCGGGCCTGAAGCCGAACGCCGCGCACGTCGCGGGGCAGGGCGGGGATTTCGGGGCGGTGCCCACCGCCGCGCCGGTGATCCGCTCGATCCCGCTCGCCAAGGCGATGGAGCCGAACACGCTGATCGCCTGGGGCATGAACGAGGCGCCGCTACCCAAGGTCCACGGCTATCCGCTGCGCCTGGTGGTGCCCGGCTGGGTCGGCTCGGCCTCCACCAAGTGGCTGCACACCCTCACCGTGCTCGACGCGCCGTTCAAGGGAACCTATATGGACCGCAGCTACCGCATCCCGAAGCATCCGGTCCGGCCGGGCGACAAGCTGCCGCCCGATGCGGTGGTGACCGAAGCCTGGCCGGTCAAGTCCATGATCACCCATCCCGCGCCGAACGCGGCGTTCAAGCTCGGCAAGCCGGTGCTGATCGAGGGCCGGGCCTGGGTCGGCGAGGGCGCGATCGAGAAGGTCGAGCTCTCCTTCAACGAGGGCGTGACCTGGGTGCGCGCTGCGATCAATGCCGGCGGCGACAAGTACGCCTGGCGCATCTTCAGCTACGAGTTCTATCCGAAGACACCGGGCTACACCACGGTGATCGCGCGCGCGACCGACGATCGCGGCAACACTCAGCCGATGATTCCGCCCTGGAATCCGCTCGGCTATTTCTGGAACGGCTGGCACCGCGTCGGCTTCATGGTCGAGGCCTAGGCCCGCGCCGCGAGCGCCGCGGGAAAGGGCAATGTTCGCGCCCGCCGCGGCGGGCGCAAGGCGGGCTCCCGATCGGTCGTCAGCAATGAGCTGCTTCAGGAAGGCGCTGCAGGCGGGGGTGGCTGCTGCGGCGGCGCTCGCCACGGCGGCGGGGATCGTGATGGCGCCCTCTTCGGCGCAGGAGCCGGAGCCCGCGAGAACGCTCATCCCGGGCAAGGGCTCGGACCTTACCACGGCGCGCTGCGCGACCTGCCACGACGCCCAGCACATCACGCGCGCGCGGCTCTCGCGCGGCGAGTGGGAATACAACATCCAGAACATGATCGAGCGCGGGGCCCCGATCGCGCCGCACGAAGTCCCGGTCATCCTGGACTATCTCGCGACCTATTACAACCGCGACAGCGCGCCGCCTGCGCCCGATCCCTCCGCCGCGGGCTACGGCCTCGATGCGGGCGCGGGCGCCGACCCCGCAGCGCGCCTGATCACGACCCACGCCTGCGTCGCCTGCCACCAGCTCGACCGGCGCCTGGTGGGTCCGTCGTTCCGCGAAGTTGCCGCGAGATTCTCGGGCGACGGCGCCGCGGCGGAGAAGCTCGCGAAGAAGATCCGGGAAGGCGGCGCCGGCAACTGGGGCAACGTGCCGATGCCGCCGCACCCGCAGCTCTCGGAGGCGGATCTCGGCCAGATGGTCGGCTGGATATTGCGGCAGAAGTGAGAGCGCGCCGGCGCTAGTGGTAGAGCCCGGCGCGCGCCTTGCCGCGGAAGACGCGGTACGAGTAGGCGGTGTAGCCGATGATGAACGGCAGCACGAGAAGCGCTGCGGCCAGCACCACCTTGAGCGAGGAGGGATGCGCCGCCGCCTGCCAGATCGTCATGCGGTCCATCACGACGTACGGAAACAGACTGTAGGCGAGCCCCGCGAAGGCGAGCGCGTAGATCGCGACGGCGCCGGCGAACGGCTGCCAGTCGCGCACGGCGCCGCCGCGCCTGAGCCGGGTCGTGAGGCGCCAGATCCAGAGCCAGATCGCGGCGCACGCGAGCGGCAGCAGCATCAGGCCGAGCGTGCGCGGGAAATCGAACCACTTGCCGCGCACGGTCGCGCTGGCGAGCGGGGTCGCCACGCTCACCAGCGCGATGCCGAGCGCGACCCACGCCAGCCCCCAGCGCGTCCAGCCGACCGCCTTGTCGCGCAGCGCGCCCTCGGTGCGCCAGATGAGCCAGGTGGCGCCGAGCAGCACGTAGCCGCCGCACACGCCGCCGGCGACGATCAGCCCGAACAGAAAGTAGCCGGCGCCCGGCGCAAAGCCAGTGATGTAGGCCGCGAGCATCAGCCCCTGGGCGGCGGCGGTGACGAAGGAGCCGAACCAGAACAACCAGTTCCACAGCTCGCGGTGCCAGCCCTCGGCCTTCACCCGCAGCTCGAAGGCCACCCCGCGCAGCATCAGCCCGACCAGCATCACGGTGACCGGCAGATAGAGCGCGGTGAGCACCAGCCCGTGCGCCGCCGGAAAGGCGACGAGCAGCAGCCCCACGCCGAGCACGAGCCAGGTCTCGTTCGCGTCCCAGAACGGCCCGATCGAGGCGACCATCACGTCCTGCTCGGATTCGCTCGCCGCCGGCATCAGCATGCCCACGCCCAAGTCGTAGCCGTCGAGCACGACATAGGCGAGAACCGCAGCGCCCATGAGCGCGGCGAAGACGAGCGGCAGATCGAGCGTCATGCGCTCGCCCCCCGTGCCGCTGCGGCGGTGGCGGCCGCTCCCGCGCCCTTGCCGGCGAGATGGGTGAGCACGACGAGGTAGGAGGCGAGCAGGACGGCGTAGGTCAGGGCGTAGCCCGTCAGGCTCGCGCCGAGCTGCGCGCCGCTGATCGGTCCCGCGGCCTCGGCAGTGCGCAGGATTCCGGTCACGAGCCAGGGCTGGCGCCCGATCTCGGTCACCATCCAG
Source organism: Burkholderiales bacterium (assembly GCA_035574195.1). GTDB lineage: Bacteria > Pseudomonadota > Gammaproteobacteria > Burkholderiales > SG8-41 > SG8-41. The sequence goes on from DATLZE010000170.1 coordinate 56,339, forward strand.
CCGGCGAGCGTCGCGATCCAGCCGGAGAAGGTAAAGCCGGCGAAGGCCCACAGCAGCCACCTCGGCGGCAACGCGCCTGCTCGCAGGCGCCACGCGCCGTACCAGGCGAGCGCGATCATCAGCGCCCCCATGCCGACCATGACGCGGAACGCGATGAACACTGGCGCAACCGGCGGCGCCTCCGCGCCGAAGGCATCGAGCCCCTTCAGCTCCGCGTCGGCCTCGTGCCTGAGGATCCAGCTCGCCCCCTTGGGGATCGAGATGGCGTAGTCGTTGCGCCGCTCGGCCTCGTTCGGCAGCGCGAAGAGCACCAGCGGAACGCCGCGCCCGCTCTCCCAGATCGCCTCCATCGCCGCGATCTTCGCGGGCTGGTGCTCGAGGGTGTTGAGCCCGTGCAGGTCGCCGACCACGGCCTGCAGCGGTGCGGCCACGGCAGCGATCGCCACGCCGACGCGCAGCGTGCGCAGCGCGAGCGCATCGCTGGCCGCCTTGAGCAAGCGCCATGCCGAGAGCCCGGCGAGGAAGAACGCCGCAGTGAGCGCCGAGGCGAGCATCATGTGCGTGAAGCGGTAGGGAAACGAGGGATTGAAGATGACCGCCCACCAGTCGCCCGCGACGATCTGTCCGTCCGGGGCGGGGACGTGCCCGGCCGGGGTCTGCATCCACGAATTGAGCGCGAGGATCCAGAACGCCGAGAGCGTGGTTCCGGCCGCGACCAGCACGGTGGAGGCGAGGTGCGCCCAGCCCGGCACCCGGTTCATGCCGAAGAGCATGACGCCGAGGAAAGTCGCCTCGAGGAAGAAGGCGGTGAGCACCTCGAAGGCGAGCAGCGGGCCCGCGATGTTACCCACGCGGTTCATGAAGCCCGGCCAGTTGGTGCCGAACTGGAACGACATCACCACGCCCGAGACCACGCCCATGGCGAAGGAGAGAGCGAACACCTTGGCCCACAGCCGGTAGGCCTCGAGCCACGCGGAATCGCCGGTGCGCAGGTGCCGCGCGCGGAAGAACACGAGCACCCAGGCGAGCGCGATGGTGAGGGCGGGGAACAGGATGTGGAAGGAGATGTTCAGCCCGAACTGCGCGCGGGCGAGAAGCAGCGCTTCGCTCGTTGCCAATGCGCTATCCATCGCGAGTGCAGTCGGCGTTGCCGGTCCGGCACCGCGCCCGCGGAGGCGATCCCCCGCCCCGAGCGGCGCGGCGCGATCCGTGCGTCCTATTCTGCCAGATGACGCCGCGCGCAGGGGCCGGCCGCGGCCCGGGCGCAGGCACCCGCGGTCCGGCGCCTCTTGAAAACGGCATAATGCTCCCAATATCGCTTGTAACTGATCGAGCTGAATCGCCCCCATGCGCTTCGACAAGTTCACCACCCAGTTCCAGCGTGCCTTCGCCGACGCCCAGAGCCTGGCCGTGGGCAACGACAACCCGTACATCGAGCCGCAGCACCTGCTCGCGGCGCTGCTCAACCAGCCCGAGGGCGGGGCCGCGTCGCTGCTCGCGCGCGCGGGGGTGAACGTCGCGGGGCTGCGGGCCGCGCTCAAGAGCGCGATCGAGCGCCTGCCCAAGGTCGAGGGCACGGGGGGCGAAGTGAACGTCTCGCGCGAGCTCGCGAATTTGCTCAATCTCGCCGACAAGGAAGCGCAGCGGCGCGGCGACCAGTACATCGCCTCCGAGATGTTCCTGCTCGCGCTCGCCCAGGACAAGGGCGAGACCGGCAGGCTGTTCAAGCAGCACGGCGGCAGCCGCGACGCGCTCGAACGCGCGATCCAGGCGGTGCGCGGCGGCGAGAGCGTGCGGGACCCGGAGGCCGAATCGGGGCGCGAGGCGCTCAAGCGCTACACGCTCGACCTCACCGAGCGGGCGCGCGCAGGCAAGCTCGATCCCGTGATCGGGCGCGACGACGAGATCCGGCGCGTGATCCAGATCCTGCAGCGGCGCACCAAGAACAACCCGGTGCTGATCGGGGAGCCGGGAGTCGGCAAGACGGCGATCGTCGAGGGGCTCGCGCAGAGGATCGTCAACGGCGAGGTGCCCGAGTCGCTCAAGGGCAAGCGCGTGCTGGTGCTCGACATGGCGGCGATGCTCGCCGGCGCGAAGTATCGCGGCGAGTTCGAGGAACGGCTGAAGAACGTGCTCAAGGAGATCGCGCAGGACGCGGGCTCGACCATCGTCTTCATCGACGAGCTGCACACCATGGTGGGCGCGGGCAAGGCGGAAGGCGCGATCGACGCCGGAAACATGCTCAAGCCCGCCCTCGCGCGCGGGGAGCTGCACTGCATCGGAGCGACCACGCTCGACGAGTACCGCAAGCACGTCGAGAAGGACGCGGCGCTCGAGCGCCGCTTCCAGAAAGTGCTGGTGGACGAGCCGACGGTGGAGGACACCATCGCCATCCTGCGCGGGCTGCAGGAGAAGTACGAGGTGCACCACGGCGTGGAGATCACCGATCCGGCGATCGTCGCCGCGGCCGAGCTCTCACACCGGTATATCACCGACCGCTTCCTGCCCGACAAGGCGATCGACCTCATCGACGAGGCGGCCTCGCGCATCAAGATGGAGATCGATTCCAAGCCCGAGGAGATGGACCGGCTCGACCGCAGGCTGATCCAGTTGAAGATCGAGCGCGAAGCGGTGAGGAAGGAAAAAGACGAGGCCTCGCAGAAGCGGCTGCAGTTGCTCGAGCAGGAGATCGCTGCGCTCGAGCGCCAGTATTCCGATCTGGAGGAGATCTGGAAGGCCGAGAAGGCTCAGGTTCAGGGCTCGCAGCACGTCAAGGAGGAGATCGAGAAGCTCAGGAACGAAATGGAGGCGGCGAAGCGCCGCGGCGACTGGCAGAAAGTGTCGGAAATCCAGTACGGGAAGATCCCGCAGCTCGAGGCGCAGCTCAAGCACGCCGACAAGCCGAAGGGCGGGAAGCTCCGGCTGCTGCGCACCCAGGTCGGCGCCGAGGAGATCGCGGAGGTGGTCTCGCGCTGGACCGGCATCCCGGTCGCGAAGCTCATGCAGGGCGAGCGCGAGAAGCTGCTGCAGATGGAAGCGCGGCTGCACCAGCGCGTGGTGGGCCAGGACGAGGCGGTCCGGCTCGTCTCCGACGCGATCCGCCGCTCGCGCGCCGGGCTCGGCGACCCCAAGCGCCCCTACGGCTCGTTCCTGTTCCTGGGACCGACTGGAGTGGGCAAGACCGAGCTCTGCCGCGCGCTCGCGGAATTCCTGTTCGACTCCGAAGACCACATGATCCGGCTCGACATGTCGGAGTTCATGGAGAAGCACTCGGTCGCGCGGCTGATCGGCGCGCCTCCGGGCTACGTCGGCTATGAAGAAGGCGGCTACCTCACCGAGGCGGTGCGGCGCAAGCCCTATTCGGTGATCCTGCTCGACGAGATCGAAAAGGCGCACCCCGACGTCTTCAACGTGCTGTTGCAGGTGCTCGACGACGGGCGCATGACCGACGGGCAGGGGCGCACCGTGGACTTCAAGAACACGGTGATCGTGATGACCTCGAACCTCGGCTCGCAGATGATCCAGAGCATGGCGGGGTCCGATTTCCAGCTCATCAAGACCGCGGTGCTCGGCGAGGTGAAGGCGCAGCTGCGCCCCGAGTTCGTGAACCGCATCGACGAGATCGTGGTCTTCCATCCGCTCGACGAGAAGCACATCAAGGCGATCGCGAAGATCCAGCTGGGCTTCCTCGAGAAGCGGCTCGCCGCGCTCGACATCCGGCTCGAGGTGAGCGATGCGGCGCTCAAGGAGCTCGCCGCCGTGGGCTTCGACCCGGTGTACGGCGCGCGCCCGCTCAAGCGCGCGATCCAGACGCACGTCGAGAATCCGCTCGCCAAGGCGATACTCGAGGGGCGGTTCGCCGCGAAGGACGTGGTGCGGGTGGATTACAGGAAGGGCGGCTTCGCCTTCGAGAAGAAGGCCGACCAGAGCGCCACAGCCGCGGCCTGATGCGGCCCGCGGAGCGCGGCTTCAATAAAAACAGGGAGTTTCGCGGAAAACACGAGACGCCGCTTGAAGTCGCGGCGGCACGCGGGCACCGCCCACGCGTTGACTTCGGAGAGGCAGGGGGGTAAAAAGAATCCAGGATCGCGCGACACTCCGGGGCGGGTACCCGCCCCCGGAGCATTCGAGATTCCGGGCGACCGTCCGGATATCGAGCGTCATCGCGTCCGGCCGTATGCCGGAAGCTGCGCGGCCCCGCGGGCGGTGCGACGCCGCCCAGTGAAGTGTGCCGCTCTCCGGCGGCACTGCGCCGGTGAACCCGGACGCCTCAAAGCCCCGCTCCCATGCGGGGCTTTTCATTGGGAAGCGGCTACAGCTGCGGGCGGCGCCAGTAGCCGGTGAGCTCGAGGTAGCCCCGCCCGGCGGGCTTGCCGCCGATCAGCGCGCGCGCTGCGCCTTCCCAGTAGATCGTGCCGGTAGTGGCGCGCGCGTCGTGCTCCTGGTCGTCGAACAGCGGCTCGATCACGAGCTCGAGGCCTCCCGCCTGCACCACGAACGACACCGGGTAGGCGGCGCCGGTGCGCGGCGAACGCCACTCGCGGCGCGGGACGAAGCGCACTTCGTCCGGAGAAAACGTTCTCGTGCGCCCGGCGGCGTCGCGCAGCGCGCCGCCGGCCCAGTAGTGGCCGCCGCGCGCATCGCGCATGCGGAACGCCATCAGCGCGCCCCCGTCCTCGAGGTTGATGCCGATCCAGTCCCAGCCCGCAGCCTCCTGCTCCATGTATTGCGAGGACCATTCGTGGTCGAACCATGCCGTGCCGGCGACCTGAACGGATCTCCCGCCGCGGGCCAGCGCTCCGCGGACCCTCAGATGGGGAATGCTGTAGTAATAGCTTGCCGATTCGGGCGCGCGCCCTTTCCGGCTGTATCCTTCCTGCCCCTGCCTGATGGGCGGCTGCGTGGGAGCGAACGCCAGCTCCATGGAAAACTCCCGCGCGGGGATCAGCGCGCGATAGGCCTCTTCCCGCTGTTCCAGCCGCCATTCCCCGATCCAGACTTGCACGCGTCCTTGCTCCGCGCCGGCGAGCCCGAAGCCGGCGCGCGCCGCGCGCTGCGCATGGACGAGCCTGCCGTGCGCGGGATCGGAGAGGGCCGCGTGCGCGATGACGATCTGGCGCGGGGTGAAAGCGCTCGGGTTCTCGTGCCTGAGCTCCGGGCGCGCGCGGAAGAACGTGACCTGGAAGCCGAGCGGGCCGGTGGGCTCCTCGAGCCAACCCGTGACGTACCACCACTCCAGCCGGAATTCGGGATGGCTGCCCTCGTCGTGCGGAAAGCGCATGCGGTAGCCCGGGACGACGAGCGCGAACGGCCCCGGGCGCGAGGCCTCGGGCGTCGGGCGTGAATTCGCGCCAGGCGCCTGGGCGAGGGCAGCGGTGCGCTGCGCCAGCGCGAGCGCCGCGCCGGCCAGAAGGCGGCGCCTGAGCCAGAAACGTTTTTCCGCCGCGCTCTTCACGCTTCGCTCGCCACCGGGGATCACCAATCCTCGCGCACCGCGCGCACGACCTCTGCGCTCATCGCCGCGCGCCCGCTCCACACCGCCGTCGCGGCGGCCGCGAGCACGATCGCCGCAGCGAGCGCGGCGAGCGGCAGCCACGGCACGGCGAGCTCCATGCTCCAGTGGAAGGACTGGCGGTTGACGACATGGATCAGGATCAGCCCCACCACCCAGCCGCTCGCCAGGCCGAAGGCGGCTCCGAGCGCGGCGACGAGCGCGCCCTCGCCGGCGAGCATCTCGGCAATCTCGCGGCGCCTCATGCCGAGGTGGCGCAGCACTCCGAACTCGCGGCGCCGCGCGAGCGCCTGGGCGCCGAAGGAGACGCTCACCCCAGCGAGCCCGATCGCGATCGCGGCCGCCTCGAGCGCGTAAGTGATGGCGAAAGTGCGGTCGAAGATCGCGAGCGAGGCCGCACGCACCTCGCGCGGCGTGGCGATCTCGACGGAAGCGCCCTCGGGCAGGCGCGCGCGCAGCGCGCGCAGCGCCTCGGCGGCGGAGACGCCCTTCGCGAGCCACAGCGCGGCATCGTCGGCGAGGCGGTCGCCCGTGATCGCGATATAGAGCTCCCGGTCGATCGCGATCGCGCCGTTCTGGCGCGCATAGTCGCGCCAGACGCCCGCCACCGTGAACGCGCGCGATTCGCCGCCGAGCGGCAGTCGCACCTGTCGTCCCGGGGCGAGCCCGTAGAGGTCGGCTGCGACTTCCGAGACCCACACCGGGGGCGGTTCGCCCGCGCGCGGAGCGAGCGGCGGGGCGGAGAGCGGCAGCATGCCGCCGTCCGCCGGGATCGGTCGCGCGAGCAGCGTCACCGGCGGGCGGCCCGGGTCGAGCAGCAGGTTCTGGGCGCGCACGAACTCGGCGCGCTCGATGCCGGGTGTAGCGGCGAGGCGCGCCTGCTCCTCCGGCGTGAGGTACCCGGTCTCGCCGCTGCGCGCTGCGCGCAGATAGAGGTCGGCGGGAAGCATGCGCTCGAGCCAGGCTTCGAGCGAGGTGCGGAACGAATGCACCATGATCAACATCGAGACCATGAGGCTGAAGCTCGTGACGACGGCAGCGGCGCTGATCGCGGCCTGGCGCGGCGTCGCCTTGAGCTGCGCGATCGCGACCGCCGCGCTCGGGCGCGCCGGCAGCGGCAGGCGCCCGAGAAGCAGGGCGGAGAGCCGCGGCAGCGCGAGGACCGTGCCCAAAAGGATCAGCGCGATGGCGGCGTAGCCCGCGACCGGCAGCCCGTTCACCGGCGGCGCGGC
>DATLZE010000171.1:0-21351 GCA_035574195.1 Burkholderiales bacterium
GAGGGCGGTTTCGTGAAGAGCGGTGCTTCATTTTAACGCCCGCGGGTGCCGGCGATGGACGGCTTTCTCTTGCTGCTGCTCGAAGCGGGGCTCGCGCTCGCGCTGCTCGGCTTCATCGTGTGGTGGACCTGGCCGCGCGGCAAGCGGCGCGACGAAGGCGGCGGCGAGCCGCGATCCTAGACCGTGTCTTGCCGCGCAGGGCGCGGTGGGCCGTGGAGGATAACCAGTTCTTGTTTTTGCTCTGCGTTCCTGCGCGCCCTCTGCGTCCTGCGGGACGGGCAGGCGCAGGGCTTATAGGCGCTCCAGCCGTATCCGGCGGAACCAGCCGCCGCCGACCGGCTCGTCGGCCGTGACGCGCAGCGCCGGCACCCGCGCGAGCGCCTCTTCGAACACCACGTCGGTGCGGGTGGCCACGCGCGCGGCGAGCGGGCTGAGCAGCCGGCGCAGCGGCGCGCGCTGCCCGGGCCGCAGGAACTTGTCGAACACGAGCAGGCTTCCGCCGGGGCGCACTACGCGCGCGGCCTCCGCGAGCGCGCGCGCGGCGTCCGGCACCACCGCGAGGATCAGGTGCAGCACGGCGTGATCGAAGCACGCGTCGCGGAAGGGCAGTGCGAGGCTGTCGCCCTGCACGGCGTCGAACTCGAGCCCTCCGGCGCGGCGCACCGCGCGCGCGAGCATCGCGCGCGTGAGATCGAGACCGACGTAACGGTGCGCAGGCGGCAGCCACGGCAGGTCGAGACCGGTGCCCACGCCGTCGAGGAGCACCGTGAGGCGTCCCTCCTGCGGCAGCGCGGCGAGGCTCGCGCGCCGCGCCGCCCGGAACGCGGGCCCGACGAGCAGATCGTAGACCGGCGCAATGAGGGTGTAAGCCGCTTTCAGCGACATGTTCCGAGCCCGAAGCCCGAAGTGCGGCGTCCCGGGTTCTACACCGTGAGCCTTGCGCCGGAGGCGTCGGGCCCGGGGCCTCGAAGTCGAACCCGTGAGCGCTCAGTGCAGCACGCGCGGCACGGAGAGCGTGAACTCCGGAATCGGCGCGTCGAACTGGACGCCGTCCTCGGCGATCAGGTAGTAGCTCCCGCGCATGGTGCCCACGGGCGTGGCGAGGGCGGCGCCGCTGGTGTACTGGAAGCTCTCGTTGGGGCGGATGACCGGCTGCTCGCCCACCACGCCGGCTCCCCGCACCTCCTGCACCTGGTGGTTGGCGTCGGTGATGATCCAGTGCCGCGCGATGAGCTGGGCGGCCACCGTGCCGGTGTTGGTGATGGTGATGGTGTAGGCGAACACGTAGCGGCCGTTCTCGACGTCGGACTGCTCGGGAATGAACGCGGAGCGCGCCCTCACCGTGATCTCGTATTTCTTGTCCGCCATGTTTCGATTCTTCTCCATTTCGCCCGCGCGCGCAAGGCGGCGCGGGAACCCTGTACAATGGCCCCGTTTTCCGGGAGCCGCGCATGCCCGACACCTACCGCATCGCCCCGAGCATTCTGTCCGCCGATTTCTCGCGGCTGGGCGAGGAAGTGCGCAGCGTCGTCGCCGCGGGTGCCGACCTCGTGCACTTCGACGTGATGGACAACCACTACGTGCCCAACCTCACGGTGGGACCGCTGGTGTGCGAGGCGATCCGCCCGCTCGTCGCCGTGCCGATAGACGTGCACCTCATGGTGAAACCGGTGGACCGCATCGTGCCCGACTTCGCGCGCGCCGGCGCCAACATCATCTCCTTCCATCCCGAAGCCTCCGAGCACGTGGACCGCACCATCGGGCTGATCCGCGAGCAGGGGTGCAAGGCGGGACTGGCGTTCAATCCCGCAACGCCCCTCGATTACCTCGACCACGTGCTCGACAAGCTCGACCTGGTGCTCATCATGTCGGTGAATCCCGGCTTCGGCGGGCAGGCGTTCATCCCGCAGGCGCTCAAGAAGATCGCGGCGGTGCGCGAGCGCATCCGGGAGAGCGGGCGCGAGGTCTGGCTCGAGGTGGACGGCGGCATCAAGGTGGAGAACATCGCGCAGGTCGCGCGCGCCGGCGCCGACACCTTCGTCGCGGGCTCGGCGATCTTCGGCGCCAAGGACTACCGGGCGACCATCGCGGCAATGCGCGCCGCGCTCGAAAAGAGCCGGAGCGCATGACCAGGGCGGCGCAGCGAGGCGCTCCGGGGCCGGGGAACCGCCACGGCACGGCGGCGCCGGCGAGGCGCCCCGGTTCCGCTCGCCGGAGCGAGGCTGGAAGCCGCCGGTTCCGCCCTCGCCTTTTCCGGCGCGCCTCTCCGCGGTGAACGATGGGTAGCGAGTTCCCGCTCGCCGTCAAGGCGGTGATGGTGGATCTCGACGGCACGCTCGCCGACACCATTCCCGACCTCGCGGTCGCCACCAACATGATGCTGCGCGAGCTCGGGCGCGCCGAGATCGCCGAGCCGGTGATCCGGACCTACGTCGGCAAGGGAATCGCGAAGCTCGTCGAGCGCGCGCTCGCGGGCTCGCTCGAGGGCGGCGCGCCGCGCGCGGCGCTCGAGCGGGCGCTGCCCGTGTTCGAGCGCTGCTACGCCGCGGTCAACGGCCGGCATACCGTGCTCTTCCCGGGGGTGATCGAAGGGCTGCGGGCGCTGCGCGCGATGGGGCTGCCGCTCGCCTGCGTCACCAACAAGGCCGCGCGCTTCACCGCGCCGCTGCTCGAGCGGCTGGGGATCGCGGAGTATTTCGCGCAGGTGATCGCCGGCGATACGCTCGCGCGCAGCAAGCCCGATCCGGAGCCGCTGCTGCACGCGGCCCGCGCCTTCGGCATCGCGCCGCGCGAGATGCTCATGATCGGCGACTCGGTGAACGACGCCGCCGCCGCACGCGCCGCCGGCTGCCCGGTGATTTGCGTGAGCTACGGCTACAACGAGGGGCGCGATGTGCGCGAGCTCGACGTTGATGCTATAGTACCCTCGCTCGCCGAGGCCATCCGGCTGATTCGCAAAGCTTAATCGCCAACTTGGTCATGCCCCGCGCAGACGACGGAAAAACGGCACCGCAACGCGCCCGCCGCTGGCGCCGCCCGGGCCGCGCCTGGCGCGCGCGCTGAGCCGCGCCGCTCGCTTTTTCCGTTTTCTCGCCTGGAGCGACTCGTGACTGAAGTTGAATTCGAACGGCTCGCGCGTGCGGGCTACAACCGGGTGCCGGTGGTGCTCGAGACCTTCGCCGATCTCGACACGCCCCTTTCCATCTACCTGAAGCTCGCCAACCGGCCGCACACCTATCTGCTGGAATCGGTGGTGGGGGGCGAGCGCTTCGGCCGCTACTCCTTCATCGGGCTCGCCGCGCAAACGCGCATCGAGGTGCGCGGGGAGGCGTGCCGCGAGCTGCGCGGGGATTCGGTGGTGAGCGAGGTGCGGGCGCGCGACCCGCTCGGCTACGTGAACGACTACCTCGCGCGCTTCCGCGTGGCGCGGCAGGCGGGGCTGCCGCGCTTCTGCGGGGGGCTGGTCGGCTATTTCGGCTACGACACGGTGCGCTACATCGAGCGGCGGCTCGCGGGCGTGGCCAAGCCCGACGAGATCGGCGCGCCGGACATCCTGCTGCTGGTGTCCGAGGAAATCGCGATCGTGGACAACCTCACCGGCAAGCTCACGCTGGTGGTGTACGCCGAGCCCGGGCGGCCGCAGGCCTATCGCGCGGCGCGCGCGCGGCTGAAGGAGCTGCTCGCGAAGCTGCGCGAGCCGGTCGCGATTCCCTCCGACACGAGCGGGCCGTCCGAGCCCGCGGTCTCGGGCTTCGGCGAGCAGGCCTATCACCGGGCGGTCGAGCGCGCGAAGCGCTACATTTACGAGGGCGACATCATGCAGGTCGTGCCCTCGCAGCGAATGGTCAAGCCCTTCCGCGCGACACCGCTCGCGCTCTACCGGGCGCTGCGCACCATCAATCCCTCGCCCTACATGTTCTATTTCGACTTCGGCGGCTTTCACGTGGTCGGAGCCTCGCCCGAAATCCTGGCGCGGCTCGAGGGCGACACGGTGACGGTGCGGCCGATCGCGGGAACGCGCCGCCGCGGCGCGACCCCCGCCGAGGACGCCGCGCTCGAGCGCGAGCTGCTCGCCGACGAAAAGGAGCGCGCCGAGCACATCATGCTGGTGGACCTCGGGCGCAACGACGTCGGGCGCGTCGCCGAGACGGGCAGCGTGCGCGTGACCGAACGGATGGTGGTCGAACGCTATTCGCACGTGATGCACATCGTCTCCAACGTGGAAGGCAAGCTCAAGCCGGGGTTGAACGCGATAGACGTGCTGCGCGCGACATTTCCCGCCGGCACCGTATCGGGAGCGCCCAAGGTGCGGGCGATGGAGATCATCGACGAGCTGGAGCCGGTCAAGCGCGGCATCTACGCCGGAGCGGTCGGCTACCTCGGGTTCCACGGCAACATGGATCTGGCGATCGCGCTGCGCACCGCGGTCGTCAGCAACGGCACGCTCTACGTGCAGGCGGGCGGCGGCATCGTCGCCGACTCGCAGCCCGCGGCCGAGTGGCAGGAGACGCAGAACAAGGCGCGCGCGCTGCTGCGCGCGGCCGAGATGGCCGAGTCCGGCCTCGACACCCGATTCGATTAGATCTTTCGGACGCCAAGATCACGGTGAGAGGATGATCGGTGTGGTTCGCTGAGCGGGCTCGGCGCCTTCTGTGCGCCCCGTGGCAGGAGAGGTTTCGACCGTGCTGCTGATGATCGACAACTACGATTCCTTCACCTACAACCTGGTGCAGTATCTGGGCGAGCTGGGCGAGGAGGTGAGGGTCTACCGCAACGACGAGATCACGCTCGAGGGCGTCGAGAAGCTCGGCCCCGCGGGGATCGTGATCTCCCCGGGACCGTGCACTCCGAACGAGGCCGGGATCTCGGTGCCGCTGGTGCGGCATTTCGCCGGCCGCATCCCGATCCTCGGCGTGTGCCTCGGGCACCAGGCGATCGGGCAGGCGTTCGGCGGGCGCATCGTGCACGCGAAGCAGCTCATGCACGGCAAGACCTCGGCGATCCACCACGACGGGCGCGGCGTGTTCCGGGGGCTGCCCGACGGCTTCACCGCGACGCGCTACCATTCGCTGGTCATCGAGCGCTCGAGCCTTCCGGCGTGCCTGGAGGTGAGCGCGTGGACCGCGGACGGCGAGATCATGGGCGTGCGCCATCGGGAGCTGCCGGTCGAGGGCGTGCAGTTCCATCCGGAGTCCATCCTGACCGAGCACGGCCACCGGCTGCTCGCGAATTTTCTGAAGGGAGGGAAATGATGACGCCGCAGGAAGCGCTTGCCAGGCTCATCGAGCACCGGGAGATCTTCCGCGAGGAGATGGTCCCGCTCATGCGCTCGATCATGAGCGGGGAGGTGTCGCCCACGCTGATCGCGGCGGTCCTCATCGGCCTGCGGGTGAAGAAGGAGACGATCGGCGAGATCGCGGCGGCGGCCGAAGTGATGCGCGAGTTCGCGACCCGCGTCCCGGTGCCCGACGAGCCCCGCCTGATCGATACCTGCGGCACCGGGGGCGACGCGGCCCACACCTTCAACATCTCCACCGCCGCGATGTTCGTCGCCGCCGCCGCCGGAGCGAAGGTCGCCAAGCACGGCGGGCGCTCGGTCTCCAGCAAGTCGGGCAGCGCCGATGTGCTGGAGGCGCTCGGCGCCAACATCAACCTCGCGCCGGAGCTCGTGGCGCGCTCGATCCAGGAGGTGGGCGTGGGCTTCATGTTCGCCCCCAACCACCACAGCGCGATGAAGCACGCGGCACCGGTCAGGCGCGAGCTGGGCGTGAAGACGATCTTCAACATTCTCGGGCCGCTCACCAACCCCGCGGGCGCGCGCCAGCAGGTGATGGGCGTGTTCCATCCCGATCTCGTGGGCATCCAGGTGCGCGTGCTCGCGCGGCTCGGCAGCCGGCGCGTGCTGGTGGTGCACGGCCTGGAGGGGCTCGACGAGATCTCCATTTCCGGTCCGACGATGGTGGCGGAGCTCAAGGACGGCGAGATCCGCGAGTACACGATCGCGCCGCAGGACTTCGGGCTGGAGCGCGGCGACGCTGGCGCGATCCGGGTTGCGAGCGTGGAGCAGTCGAAGGCGATGGTGCTCTCCGCGCTCGGCGGCGGGCCGGGCGCCGCGCGCGACATCGTCGCCCTCAATGCCGGCGCGGCGATCTACGTCGCGGGGCTCGCGCCCTCGCTCGCCGAGGGCGTGCAGCAGGCGCGCGCGGCGATCGCGAGCGGCGCGGCGCGCAGGAAGCTCGACGCCTTCGTCGAGTTCACCCGCGCCGTCAGGGCGTGAGGGCGGGGGCGATGGCGACGGCGGACGTGCTCGAGCGCATCCTCGCGGTCAAGGCCGAGGAGCTCGAGCGGGCGAAAGCGGCAAAACCGCTCGCGGCGGTGCGCCGGGAGGCCGAGGCCGCCGCCCCGGCGCGGGATTTCGTCGGGGCGCTGCGCGCGGCGATCGCCGCGGGCCGCCCGGCGGTGATCGCGGAGATCAAGAAAGCGAGCCCGAGCCGGGGGCTGCTGCGCGCGGACTTCGATCCGGCTGCGATCGCGGCGAGCTACGAGCGCCACGGCGCGGCCTGCCTCTCGGTGCTGACCGACGAGCGCTTTTTCCAGGGCGCGCTCGCGCACCTCGGTCAGGCGCGCACCGCCTGCGCGCTGCCCGTGCTGCGCAAGGACTTCGTGGTGGACGCCTACCAGGTGTACGAGGCGCGCGCGGCGGGCGCGGACTGCGTGCTGTTGATCGCCGCCGCGCTCGAGCCCCCGCGCCTGCGGGAGCTCGAGTCGGTCGCGCACGCGCTCGGCATGGCGGTGCTCGTGGAAGCGCACGACGCGGCCGAGCTCGAGCGCGCCGCGGCGCTCGAGACGCCGCTCGTCGGCATCAACAACCGGGACCTGCGCACCTTCGAGACGCGGCTCGAGACGACGCTCGAGCTGCTTGCGCGCGTGCCGGCCGGGCGCATCGTCGTGACCGAAAGCGGCATCCTCGGTCCCGGCGACGTGGGCCGGCTGCGCGCGGCGGGCGTGGGCTGTTTTCTGGTGGGCGAGGCCTTGATGCGCGCGCCCGACCCCGGCGCGGAACTCGCGCGCCTCTTTGACTGCGCCCCCGCGCGCAGTTGAGGGCTTGCGCCGTGCCCACGCTCGACGATCTCATCCTCGCCTTCGACCGCGGCCTGCGCACGCTCCTCGGGCCGCCACAGGCGCTGCGCGCGGCGCCCGGCGGAGATCTCCCCGAGGCGAGCCTCACCGAGTCCGAGCGCCGGCACGCGGCGGCGCTGATGAGGGTCAACCACGCGGGCGAGGTCTGCGCCCAGGCGCTCTACCAGGGACAGGCGCTCACCGCGCGCAACGCCCGCGCGAAAGAAGCGCTCGAGCGCGCGGCCGCGGAGGAGACCGAGCACCTGGCCTGGACCGCGGCGCGCATCGGCGAGCTCGGCGGGCGCACGAGCCTGCTCAATCCCCTGTGGTACGCCGGCTCTTTTGCGATCGGCGCCGCGGCGGGGCTCGCTGGCGATCGCTGGAACCTGGGATTTCTCGCCGAGACCGAGCGCCAGGTGGTCGCGCATCTCGAGGGCCACCTCGGGCGGCTGCCGCAGGCGGACCGCAAGAGCCGCGCGATCCTCGAGCAGATGAAGCAGGACGAGGCGCGGCACGCCACCACCGCGCTCGCCCACGGCGCAGCGGAGCTGCCGGAGCCGGCGAAGGCCGCGATGCGGCTCGCCTCGCGCGTGATGACCGAAACGGCGTTCTGGCTGTGATTTCCGCCCCGCAGAGGCCGCGGCACGGGGATCCAAAACAAAATCGGAACGCCTTTCTCCCGGGCCCTGCGCTCCCGTGGATTCGCTTTACGCCTCGCGGATCTCGAGCTCGTGCGTGATCTCGGCGGTCTTGCCGAGCATGATCGAGGCCGAGCAGTACTTTTCCGCGGAAAGGCGGAGCGCGCGTTCCACCTGCTCGCGCTTGAGCCCCCTGCCGGTCACGATGAAGCGGAAGTGGATCCTGGTGAAGACCTTGGGGTCGGTGCTCGCGCGCTCGGCCTCGATCTCGACCACGCAGTCGGTGACCGGGGCGCGGCCCTTGCGCAGGATGTGCACCACGTCGTAGGCGGTGCACCCGCCGGTGCCGAGCAGCACCGTTTCCATGGGGCGCGGGCCGAGGTTGCGCCCGCCGCCCTCGGGCGCGCCGTCCATCACCAGCGCATGCCCACTCTCGGATTCGCCGACGAAGGCGGCGTTCTCGATCCACTTGATCCGGACTTTCATGGCAGTCGGCCCTCGGCTCTCGGCGGTGAACGATCGGTCGTCGTGCGTGCCCTGCGCGCTTTGCGCAACCGCTTGCGGTCCGTCTCTCGCGCCGGCGGCGCGATCGAATCGCGCCCGGGCGTGTCAACGGCCGAGCGCGATTCGCAGATGATACCAGCCGATGCCGGCCGCCTCGTGGAAGAAGAGCCGCGCCGTGGCGAGCGCCCGCGCGTCCGGGAGAAAGTCGAGCACCGCCGGCCCGTGGCGCGTCGCGAAACCGGTCGGTGCCGGAATCACGGAGAAGCCGGCGTGCTCGAAGGCGAACCGCGCGCGCGGCATGTGCCAGGCGTGGGTCACGAGATAGATGCGGGTGAGGCCGGCGGGCTCGAGCAGCCGGCGCGCGAGCCGCGCGCTCTCCAGGGTGTTGCGCGAGCTCTCTTCGGTCCAGCGCACGGGCACCTGGAACTCGCGCGCGAGCACCGTTTTCATCAGCGCCGCCTCCGGCGCCCCGCCGCGCGGCCTGCCGCCGGCGACCAGCACCGGCTTGCGGCTGAGCTGATGCAGGCGCGCGGCGTAGCGCAGGCGCACGAGCGTCTCGGCCTTCACCGTGTCCCCGCCGTACTCGGGCGCCTCGAAATAGGTCCCGCTGCCCAGCACCACGATCGCCTGGCCGCTCGCGTCGGCGAGCGGATCGCGCGGCTCGGGTTCGAGCAGCTTCACGAGAGATTCGGCCGCGAGCGGGGTGCAGAGCACGTAGAGCACGAGGAGCGCGGCCGCCACCAGCGAGCGGCCCAGGCGCGGCCGCGAGCGGGCGAGCAAGGCGCCCGCAGCCGCGAGCAGCAGCAGCCCGCCCGGCGGGATCACCAGCGCGGCGAGCGCGTCGGTAATGAGCACCTGCATGGCGCTGTCTCGCTCAGCCGCATCGCGCGCCGCTTCGGTTGACCATCCGCCTGATTTGCAATAGAATTCGCGCTTTTCCGAATTCTCCCGAGGAACGGGATCCAGCCATGAGGACGTTCTCCGCGAAGCCGCACGCGGTCAGGCGCGACTGGTACATCGTGGATGCGAGCGGCAAGGTGCTCGGACGCCTTGCGGCCGAGATCGCGCGCCGGCTGCGCGGCAAGCACAAGCCCGAGTTCACGCCGCACGTTGACACCGGCGATTATATCGTGGTGGTCAACGCCGACAAATTGCGCGTGACCGGACGCAAGGCGCGCGACAAGATCTACTACCGCCACAGCGGCTATCCCGGCGGCCTCTACGCCACCTCCTTCGAGAAGCTGCACGCGCGCCATCCCGACCGCGTGCTCAGGCTCGCGGTGAAGGGCATGCTGCCCAAGGGCCCGCTCGGCTACGCCATGCTGAAGAAGATGAAGGTGTACGCGGGCGCGGCCCATCCG
Source organism: Burkholderiales bacterium (assembly GCA_035574195.1). Taxonomy (GTDB): domain Bacteria; phylum Pseudomonadota; class Gammaproteobacteria; order Burkholderiales; family SG8-41; genus SG8-41. The sequence continues at coordinate 9,623 of DATLZE010000171.1, forward strand.
CACGCGGCGCAGCAGCCCAAACCACTGGAGATCTGAGCGACATGGCTACGCAGGCAGGACAGTATTATTACGGCACGGGGCGGCGCAAGACTGCGGTGGCGCGGGTCTATCTCAAGCCCGGCACCGGGGTGATCACTGTCAACGGCCGGCCGGTGGACGAGTTCTTCTCGCGCGAGACCGGGCGCATGATCGTGCGCCAGCCGCTCGTCGTGACCAACACGCTCGCGAGCTTCGACATCGTCGTCAACGTGAACGGCGGCGGGGAGTCCGGCCAGGCGGGGGCGGTGCGCCACGGCATCACCCGGGCGCTGATCGAGCACGATCCGGCGCTCAAGCCCGTGCTGAGGAAGGCGGGGCTCGTCACGCGCGATGCGCGCGCGGTCGAGCGCAAGAAAGTGGGGCTGCACAAGGCGCGCCGCCGCAGGCAATACTCCAAGCGGTAAGATTGGGATCGTCCGCGACCAAGGCCGCCTGCGGGCGGCTTTGTCGTCTATAGGACCGGCAGACCATGGCGAAGAACGGCATCCGCGTCGGCATCGTCGGCGGCACCGGCTACACCGGGGTGGAGCTGCTGCGGCTGCTCGCCGGGCACCCGTACTGCGAGCTCGCCGCGATCACCTCGCGCAAGGAGGCGGGCATGGCGGTCGCGGAGCTCTTTCCGAACCTGCGGGGCCGCGTTTCGCTGAAGTTCAGCGATCCGGCGCGCGCCGGGCTCGAGCGCTGCGACCTGGTGTTCTTCGCCACGCCCAACGGGGTCGCGATGAGCGAGGCGCGCGCGCTGGTGGACAAGGGCGTGCGGGTGATCGACATCGCCGCCGATTTCCGGATCAAGGACGTCGCGCTGTGGGAGCAGTGGTACGGCGCAAAGCACGCCTGCCCCGAGCTCGTGGCCGAGGCGGTCTACGGGCTGCCGGAGGTCAACCGCGAGCGCATCCGCGAGGCGCGGATCGTCGCCAACCCCGGCTGCTACCCGACCTCGGTGCAGCTCGGGTTTCTGCCCCTGGTGGAGGCCGGAATCGTGGATCTCGATCACCTGATCGCCGATGCGAAATCGGGCGTCTCGGGCGCCGGGCGCCGGGCGCAGGTGCACGCCTTGCTCGCCGAGGCCTCCGACAATTTCAAGGCCTACGGCGTGTCGGGCCACCGCCACCATCCCGAGATCGCGCAGGGACTGGCGCAGGCCGCGGGGCGCCCCGTCGGCCTCGTGTTCGTGCCGCATCTCGCGCCGATGATCCGCGGCATCCATGCGACGCTCTACGCGCGGCTGACCGCGCAGGCCGACCTCCAGGCGCTCTACGAGAAGCGCTACGCGGGCGAGGCGTTCGTGGACGTGCTGCCGGCGGGCAGCCATCCCGACACGCGCTCGGTGCGCGGGGCGAACGTCTGCCGCATCGCGGTGCATCCGCCGCGCAGCGGCAGCGACATCGTGGTCGTGCTCTCGGTCATCGACAACCTGGTGAAAGGCGCCTCGGGCCAGGCGGTGCAGAACATGAACATCATGTTCGGGCTGCCGGAGACGGCCGGGCTCGAGAGCCTCGCGCTGCTGCCCTGAGATGGCTCGGCGGCTGATCAAGTGGCTGCAGCGGCGCTTCGGAATCGCCGCACCGCAAGTCGCGGTGAGGACGCACGTGCCGTGGTACTGGCGCTGGCTCGGCTACGTCACGCTCGGCGCCGCCGTGTTCGGCGTGGGCTGGGCCACCTACGACTACGGCATGGAGTTCGCGGGCTTTCGCCAGAGCGAGGCGGCGCGCGCCATGGCGAAGCTCACCGAGGAGATCGAGCGGCGCGACACCGAGCTCGCCGAGTTGCGCAAGCAGGTGGCTGCGGCCGAGCGCCAGCTGCAGATCGAGCGCGCGACCTACGGCGACCTCGCGCGCCAGGTGAAGACGCTCACCGAGGAGAACGCCGCGCTGCGCGAGGACCTCGCGTTTTTCCAGTCGCTGATGGCCTCCGGCGGCCGGGAGGGCGCGATCAGCATCAACCGTTTCCGCGTCCAGCGCGAGGCCCTGCCGGGCGAGTACCGCTACCGCCTGCTGCTGGTGCAGAGCGGGCAGCGCGTGAAGGAGTTCCACGGCACGCTGCAGTTCGTGCTGAACCTCGAGCAGGGCGAGCGCAAATTCGTGCTGATGCTGCCGCCCGAGGGCACGAAGCCCGGCAAGGAATACCAGTTGAGCTTCAAGTTCTTCCAGCGCGTCGAGGGCACTTTCCGGATCGCCCCCGAGGCGGTGCTGAAGAGCATGCAGGTGCGGGTCTTTGAAAACGGCGCCAATGCGCCTAAACTTACGCAGACGGTGAACGTCTCCTGAAGGGGTGACCCATGTTCGGGGTGAAGAGCGGCAGCAAGCCGCAGAACCGCATCGATTGCCTGATCGGCGCCGGCACCACCATCGAGGGCAACATCACCTTCGCTGGCGGGCTGCGCGTGGACGGGCGCGTGCGCGGCGACGTGATCGCCGCCGACGGCAAGCCCGGAACGCTCGTGCTCTCGGAGCAGGCGCAGATCGAAGGCGAAATCCGCGTCTCGCACGTGGTGATCAACGGCACGGTGGTCGGGCCGGTGCACGCGGCCGAGTACGTGGAACTGCAGTCCAAGGCCAATGTCACAGGAGACGTCTACTACAAAACGCTCGAGATCCAGCTCGGCGCGGTGGTGCAGGGGCGACTCGTCTACCAGAACGACGGCAAGTCGGAGAAGGTCGTGCCCTTCAAGCCCGCGGCCGCGGACTGAGCCCAGCCGATCGAGGAAACGGAAATGAACGCGGTGACCGAAACGATGCCCGATCCCCTGGTCTTCACCGACGCCGCCGCGGCCAAGGTGAAGAGCCTGATCGAGGAGGAGGGCAATCCCAACCTGAAGCTGCGCGTCTTCGTGCAAGGCGGCGGCTGCTCGGGGTTCCAGTACGGCTTCACCTTCGACGAGGAGGCGGCCGAGGACGACACGCGCATGGAGCGCGGCGGGGTGACGCTGTTGATCGACCCGGCGAGCCTGCAGTATCTCGTCGGTGCGGAGATCGACTACCAGTGCAACGCCGAGGGCGAGCAGTTCGTCATCAAGAATCCCAACGCGACCTCGACCTGCGGCTGCGGATCGTCTTTCTCGGCCTAGTCGGTCCGAACCACCTGCGGCGAGCGAAGGCGGCGCTGCCGCCTTCTTTGTTCACCGGCGCGCATCGCGCCCGCGCGGTTTCACGCAGCGGGCGCTGTGATAGGCTTGGCGCCGATGTCCCCGGCGCACCGACACGCGGTCACGCTCGCCCGTCCCGAGACAGCCGCCGAGGCCGTGCGCGGCGTGCGCGCGCGGCGCACCTGCGAGGGCGATCGCGCGCCACCGGCCGAGGAGCCGGTCGGGGCGCTCTCGTCGCAGCGGACGTCCGTTCGCGGCGCGACGCCGGAGCTCGAGCGCGACGCGCTGATGCCCCCGGCTGCCGTCACCTCGCTCGCTTGTGCGGGCGCCCCGTCAGTCCCGCGGCACGCAGGCCGCCGGCGTTCGGCGGCTCGAAGGTGCGCAGGCACCTTCTTCGGAGCCTCGCCTCGCCCTGGGGCGGGAGGGGGGGAATGAGGGTCGGGATCGAACGCTTGCTGGAGGAGCCGCGGCTGCGCCGGGCGCTTGCGGGGCGGCGCGTCGCGCTGCTCGCGCATCCGGCCTCGGTGACGCGCGACCTCACGCACTCGCTCGATGCGCTCGCGGCGCTGCCCGAAGTGCGCCTGACCGCCGCTTTCGGCCCCCAGCACGGGCTGCGCGGAGACAAGCAGGACAACATGGTCGAGTCCGCCGACGACTTCGACGCCGCGCGCGGCATCCCGGTCTACAGTCTCTACGGAAAAGTGCGCCGTCCCACCGCGCAGATGATGGAGAGCTTCGATGTCCTGCTGGTGGATCTGCAGGACCTGGGCTGCCGGGTATATACCTACGCCACCACGCTGCGCTACGTGCTGGAGGCCGCAGCGCAAAGCCGCAAGGCGGTGTGGGTGCTCGACCGCCCCAATCCGGCGGGGCGCCCGGTCGAGGGCTTGAGGCTGCGCGAGGGCTGGGAGAGCTTCGTCGGAGCCGGCCCGCTGCCGATGCGCCACGGGCTCACGCTGGGGGAGCTCGCGCGCTGGTTCGTGCAGCGCCTGCGCCTCGACGTGGAGTGCGAGGTGATCGCGATGGAAGGCTGGCAGCCGGAGCAGGCGCCCGGATACGGCTGGCCGCTCGCCGAGCGCGCGTGGGTCAATCCCAGCCCCAACGCATCGAGCCCCGCGATGGCGCGGCTGTACCCCGGAACCGTCATGCTGGAGGGCACCACGCTCTCCGAAGGCCGCGGCACGACGCGCCCGCTGGAAGTGCTCGGCGCGCCCGAGGTCGAGCCGCGCGCGTTGCTCGCGGCGATGCGCGAGATCGCGCCCCGCTGGCTGCGCGGCTGCCGCCTGCGGGCGTGCTGGTTCGAGCCCGTCTTCCACAAGCATGCGGGAAAGCTGTGCGCCGGCCTGCAAATCCACGTGGACGACGCGGCCTACGAGCACGGAGCCTTCCGGCCGTGGCGCCTGGTCGCCCTCGCTTTCAAGGCGCTGCGCAGGACCGCGCCCGAGTATCCCCTGTGGCGCGAATTTCCGTACGAATACGAGCGCGATCGGCTCGCGATCGACCTCATCAACGGCGGCCCGCTGCTGCGCGAGTGGGTGGACGATCGCGCGGCGGCTCCCGGCGATCTGGAGGCGCTCGCCAGCGCCGACGAGCGGGCGTGGCTCGAGGAGCGCGAGCCGCTGCTGCTCTACCGCTAGTCGAGGCGCGCGACCAAGGTGTGGCGCAGGAGCGCGAGCTGGTGCGCGAGCGGCGCGGTGGCGGCTTCGAACGCCGGCCGCTCGCCGGCGCCGATCGGCGGGGCGGAGGGAAGCACCACGCGCAGGGGATCCTGGTGCACGTCGTTGATGCGGAACTCGTAGTGCAGGTGAGGCCCGGTCGCGAGGCCGGTCGCGCCGACGTAGCCGATCACCTGGCCTTGCGCGACGCGCGCGCCCTTGCGGATGCCGCGCGCGAAGCCCGAGAGATGCGCGTACCAGGTGGTGTATTTGGACTGGTGCCGCAGCACCACCAGGTTGCCGTAGGCACCCTGGCGGCCCGCGAATTCCACGATCCCATCGCCGGTCGCCCGCACGCGCGTGCCGACGGGCGCGCCGTAGTCGATGCCCTTGTGCGCGCGCCACTGCTGGAGAATCGGGTGAAAGCGCGCGCTGGTGAAGCCGGAGGTGATGCGCGAGAACTCGAGCGGCGAGCGCAGGAACGCCTTGCGGATATTCCTCCCCTCCGGCGTGTAATAGCCTCCCTGGCCTCCGGCGCTCTGGAAGTACACCGCACGGTAGGTTTTGCCCTGGTTCGTGAATTCGGCCGCGAGCACCCGGCCGACGCGCACCGGCTCGCCCTGGTCGTAGTCCATCTCGTAGACCACGCCGAAGCGGTCGCCGCGGCGCAGATCGCGGTGAAAGTCGATGTCAGTGGCGAAGATGTCGGCGATCTGGATCGCGACCGCGTCGGGAAGGCCCGCGGCGTCGGTGGCGGCGAACAGCGAGCTGCGGATCTCGCCCGAGCTCGCCAGCACCCGCCGCTCGAACTCGACGGGGGCTTCGCGCGCGCCGAATGCGTCTCCCGCGCGCTCGATGGTGAGCAGCGTGGTGCCGGAGCGGTAGCGCAGCGCGAGCAGCCTGCCCTGCGCGTCGAGCTGCGCGCGCACCGTCCGGCCGGGAACGAGCTGGGCGAGCGGGCGGGCGGCGCGGGCGGAGCGCAGATACTCGACGGCCTGCGGGTCCTCGGCGCCGAGCCGCGCGAGCAGCTCCGCCAGCGTATCGCCGCGCTGGATGCGCTCCTCGCGCCAGTATCCCGCAGGCGCGACGGCAGCCGGCTGCGGCGCGGGCAGCGCCACTTCGATTGCGACTGGCGTGCGCGTGACCGCATCGGTCACCGTGTCGGGCGCGATGCCGAACGCCGCGACGACCCCGAGGAAGGGCAACAGCAGCAGCACCGGCAGCCGCCACAACGCGGTTTTTCCCGGCGCTGCTCCTCGCTTTTGCGCTATCATCGCGCTTTCTTCTTGTGGCATGATTTCCCTGGATTTTTCCGGGAGCGGCCAGCTTAGCAGAAACCACCGCCCCGGCAAACCCGGCTTTCGCATCATGAAAACCGGAATCGCTTGTCGCTTCGGCGGGTCGTGAGCCGAATGACATCCATCGAACAGCAGATCGAGATCATCCGGCGCGGCGCGCAGGAGCTCATTTCCGAGGAGGAGTTGCGCGCGAAGCTCGCCTCCGGGCGGCCGCTGCGGGTCAAGGCCGGCTTCGATCCCACCGCGCCCGATCTGCACCTCGGCCACACCGTGCTCCTCAACAAGCTGCGGCAACTGCAGGAGCTCGGGCACCACGTCCTGTTCGTGGTCGGGGATTTCACCGGCATGATCGGCGACCCCTCGGGCAGGAACGCCACGCGCCCGCCGCTCACGCGCGAGGAGGTGCAGGCGAACGCGCGCACCTACACCGAGCAGGTGTTCAAGATCCTCGACCGCAGCGCGACCGAGGTCGTGTTCAATTCGGCATGGATGGAGCGCATGAGCGCCGCCGACCTGATCCGGCTCGCGGCCCGGCACACGGTGGCGCGCATGCTCGAACGCGACGATTTCGCGAAGCGCTACCGCGCCCGCCAGCCGATCGCGATCCACGAATTCCTCTATCCCCTGGTGCAGGGCTACGACTCGGTGGCGTTGAGGAGCGACCTCGAGCTCGGCGGCACCGACCAGAAGTTCAATCTCCTCGTCGGGCGCGAGCTGCAGAAGGACTACGGCCAGCCGCCGCAGTGCATTCTCACCATGCCCCTGCTCGAGGGCATCAACGGCGTGGAGAAAATGTCGAAATCGCTCGGCAACTACGTCGGCATCACCGAGCCCCCCGCCGAGATCTTCGGCAAGCTCATGTCGCTCTCCGACGAGCTGATGTGGCGTTACATCGAGCTGCTATCTTTCGAGCCGCCTCAAAAGATCAGCGAAAAGAGGCGGGCTGTCGAACGAGGCGCCAACCCGAGGGACGTGAAGTTCGACTTTGCCAAGGAGATCGTCGCCCGCTTCCACGGCGAGGCGGCGGCACAGGCCGCCGCGGCCGATTTCGAGGCGCGCTTCCGGCGCTCCGAGCTTCCCCCCGAGCTTCCCGAGGTGCGCCTGGAGGCCGGGGCCGCGGGGCTCGCGATCGCGCAGGTGCTGAAGCGGGCGGGGCTTGCGGCGAGCGCCTCGGAGGCGCTGCGCCTGATCGCGCAGGGAGGCGTGAAGCTCGACGGGCAGAAAGTGAGCGACAAGTCGCTCACGCTCGCCCGCGGCCGGCGCTGCGTGCTGCAGGTGGGAAAGCGCAAGTTCGCGCGCGTGACCATCGCCTGAAAAGACGCGGGCGCGGGGTAGAGCACCCCGCGCCCGCTGGCCCGGCCTGTGCGGCGCGGACCGGTCTCAAGCGATCAGTTCAGGTTTGGGGGCTTCCTTCTCGTCGCCCTCGGCCGTGATCCACTGCGGAGATTCCGGCTTCTTTTCCTCGTCGCCCTCGGCGAGGAGGAATTGTGGTGACTCGGGCTTCTTCTCCTCGTCGCCCTCGGCCACCATCAGCTGGAGCTGCTGCGGCTCGGGCTTCTTGTCCTCGTCTCCTTCGGCGTAGACGGCGGAAGCCGGGGCGCCCAGCACGCTGGCCAGGGACAGAGCGAGCAATATCTTGTGATGCATTGAAACCTCCTTGAGATGAAATGCGCGTCGGCAAATGCCACGCGCACCTTATAGAACGCTCGCGGAGGTTTAGGTTCACTGCTGTGCGGATTTTTTTTACAAAGTGTTGCAAAGCTTTCGCAGCATTTACTGCAGGCTTACGCACAGCTTACAGCTAGGACGCAGGGGCGCGGGAAGCGCGCGCCGGGTTCGAAAGAGGGCGGCGCTTGTCGCCGCAAGGCGACAATGCCGGGGCGTGCGGAAAGAGCGGCTCACCAACTGCCGGAAGCGCCGCCGCCCCCGGAGCCGCCGCCGCCGCCCGAGAATCCGGCGCTTCTCGAGCTCCACGACGCGCCGCCGGAGTCCGAGATGCTGATGGCGAAACCGCCAAAGGAGGCGCGGCCCTTGCGCTTCAGATCCTTGATCGCTTTGCGGTAGGCCGGCGTACGCGAGACGAGCAGCTTGGCGAGAGGGAAGCCGACGAGGTAGGCGATCAGGATGTAGAAGGTAGCGCCGCTGCCGAAGATCGCCACCGGGAACATCGCCCAGAACGGGATCAGAAAGAAGTAGAGGAACCAGCCGAAACCCGGCGTGACGATACCGAGGAAGGTGAACAGCCCGATGATGCCGGCGGCGAAGACACCGAACAGCACTTTCATGGGCAGCGCCATCTCGGGCGCCTTGAGCAATTCCGGCGCGGGCTGGGGCGAGGCGCCGCCGCCCGTCGCCGGCCGCCCTTCCAGCAGGGCGATGATCGCGCCGGCGCCTTGCTCGACGCCTGCGTCATAATCGCCCTGCCGGAAGCGCGGCGCCATCACCTCGCGGATGATGCGGCTTGCGGCGGCGTCGGTGAGCGTTCCTTCCAGCCCGTAGCCTACCTCGATGCGCATGCGGCGGTCGCGCGGCACGACCACGATCAGCACGCCGTTGTCCCTGTCCTTGTGCCCGAGCTTCCATTGCTCGAACACCCGCACCGCGTAATCCTCCACGCTCTCCCCGTGCAGCGTCGGCACTGTCAGCACCGCGATCTGGTTGGTGGTCTTGCGCTCGTGCGCGCGCAACGCTTCGGAAAGCCGGCGCCGTGTCTCGGGCTTGAGGATCTCGGCGTGATCCACCACGCGCCCGCTGAGATAGGGCACCTCGGCGCGCTGCTGCGCTGCCGTGGCGAGGGGCAGCGCCACGAGCGCCGCGGCGAGCCATCCCGCCGCGCGTTTCACGACGCCCCCTTGCGCTCGATGAGCTCGTTCGGGAGCTCGTCGGCCTCGCCCGGCCGGGGGCGGAAGCCGCACGCGAGCAGCGCTTCCTCCAGCCGGGCGAGCCCTTCGAGCAGCCCCGCCTCGAGCCGCCCTTGCTTGAGCCGCGCGCTGACGGCGCTCACCACCGCGTCGAGCCCCGCCGCGCCGAGTTTTTCTCGCACGCCGCGGTCGGCGAGCACGACCACTTCGCGCTCGAAGAGGGCCACCAGCAGCAGCACGCCGTCGCTCCTGCGGGTGCGGTGCAGCCCTTCTTCCAGGAACATCGCCTGCGCGTATTGCAGCGCTTCTGCCTCGCGGCGGGTGCGCGGCAGGAAGAGGCGGGCGAACGGCGCGATCCATACCGTCGCGAGCGCCGCACTCGCGCCCGCCGCGAGCACGGCGACGGCGGCCTCCCACACCGCCTCGTGCGCTTCCCATCCCGGCTCGAACAGGGCCGCGGCCACCGCCGCGAGCGCAGCGAGCGCGGCGCCCAGCGCGAACGCCTTCCACGGGATCTCGGGATAGCAATCGGCGCGCGCGACGACAGCGGCGACGGCCTCCACCCCGGTCGCTGATTCCAGCGCCGCGACGCGCCGCTTGACCGCTTCCTGAGCGGCGGGATCGAGGAACATGTCTCGCCGCAGATTATGCGCCGGCTCGGGCCCGAGCTATCCAGCGCGGGGCGCGCTCAGCCGCCCGGCTTGCCCCACAACTGCCGCAACCGCGCCTCGCGCCCGCAGCCGCTCTTGTAGAACTTGTAGCGCGCCGGGTTCTTGAGATAGAAGTCCTGGTGATAGTCCTCGGCGGGATAGAACTCGGAGGCCTTCACGATCTCGGTCACGATCTCGCCCGCGAACGGCTTGTTCTTCGCGAGCGCCGCCTTCGAGGCCTCGGCGAGCTTCCTCTGTTCCTCGTCGTGGTAGAAGATCGCGGTGCGGTACTGCGAGCCGTAGTCGCAGAACTGCCCGTCCTTCTGGGTGGGATCCACGTTGCGCCAGAACACTTCGAGCAGCTTCGCGTAGCTCACCTTCGCCGGATCGTACTCGACCTGCACCACCTCCGCGTGCCCGGTGCGGCCGGTCGAGACCTGCTCGTAGCTCGGGTTGCGCAGCTTGCCCCCCATGTAGCCGGAGACGGTCGCGATCACGCCCGGCACCGGGTCGAACGCCTCCTCCATGCACCAGAAACAGCCGCCGGCGAAAGTCGCCTTGGCCGTGGCAGCGGGCCGTGCCGCGGGCTTGCCCTGCGCCGGCGCGGGGGCGGGCGAGGCGAGCGCCAGCGCGGCGAGCGCCGCGGCGGACGCGAGCGTGGCGAGCGTGCGATTCGTGCTCATGATCGGCCTCCTGTGCTGTGTACCGTCAATTTCCTGCGCTTGAGCTCGGAGAACGCCTGCAGCTCCCAGTGCCGGATCGCGACCAGCAGGCTCATCGCCGAGCGCTCGGAAAGCGGCAGCTTCGAGTCGCCGTTGTGCAGCTCGGAGAACTCGTGCGCCACGCGCTTGAGCCGCGAGACGATCGCCGCGCTCGAGTTCTTCGACAGCATGCCGCTCACCACCACCATGAACTCGCCCGGCCGGTCGAAGCGCGAGCCGAAGTACTCGTTGTGCGCCTGCTGCGTGAAGAAGCGCTGGATCGGTCCATCCGGCAGCCAGGAGAAGGTGCGCGACACCAGAAGCTTGATACGGTTGCCGGGCTGCAACTGGATGAACCCCAGGCGGTCGAGCCGGGCGAGGAGAGCGGTCAGCTCCGCGCGGGTGAGGTCGTAGGTGGCGAGGATCTGGTCGAAAGTGAGGTGGTTGAGCGCGCACAGCGCCACGAGCAGCAGCTTGCGGTCCGAGATGATTTCCTTTTCCTGCTCGGGGGTGAGCCGGGAGAGCAGGTTTTCCTGCTGCGAGAGGGTGCGCGCGAGCTCGGAGAACTCGGTGCCGGCGAGCTCGCACACCTGGTCGAGCCGCGCGAGCGTGAACTGCCTGCGCGAGAACATGCGCTTGACGCTCGCCTCGCTCAGATTGAGCCGGCGCGCGACCTGCGCATAGGTGATGCCGCGCGCCTTGAGCTCGCGCTTGAGCACGTCCACCAGCGCCCCGCTTCCCGTCATGTATGGCTGCCTCCCCCAGCCGGTCCATCAAGGTATCACCTAACGCTACCGGCGGGCAAACCGGTATCAACCCCGCATTTTCTGCTGGCGCGGGGCGCGCGGCCGGCCGAAGATCCGCCGTGCCGCGCGCCGCCGCAGTGCGGGCAGGCGCGGGAAAACGGGCAAACCAAAGGAGGGCATTTATGCAGGCAATCGCGATTCGGGCGGCGCCGCGCGCAGCGGCAGAGCACGCGCGGGCGCGCGCCATGGTCCGCTTCAACGGGCTGATGTTCCACGCACTTGCCACCGCCTCGTTGCTCGAGGCCGCCGCGCCGCAACAGGCGGAGCGCCTCGCGCGCTCGTTCGAGGCCTATCCCGAAGTGCAGGCCTGGCTCGCCCAGGTATGGCTGCCGCAGCGCGCCGAGCACGGGTGCTGGCTGCGCGAATACGCGCAAGCGACCTGGCCTGAATTCGACTGGAGCGCGGCGTGGGACGAGTTCCGGTCCTCGTACCGGCCGCGCTCGGGACTGGCGAGGGGGCGCGCGGGCGCGGCGCTCGAGGCGCTCTCCTGCTGCGCGACCGCGGCCCAGGCCGCGATGTTCTACCGCGCGCTCGCGCGCGGCGCCGACGATCCGCAGCTGCGCGCGCTCGCCGACGGGGCGGCGCGCGACCACGCCGGCTATTTCGACCACTTCCGCTCGGTGCTCGAGCACTG
>DATLZE010000172.1:0-3337 GCA_035574195.1 Burkholderiales bacterium
GAGCCGCCGGGCGCTGACAAGAGCCATGAGGTGACGCAGCGAGGGGGTGACACGGTAACGAGCCGTATCGCTCTGCGATTCGACTCTTGGGTTTCCTGGCGCCTTCGGCAGTGGATCCAAGCTCTATGCGAAGCACGATGATGCGTTTTCCGCTCACCCTCGCGCACTTGCTCGAGCGCGCGGGAAAGCTCTTCCCCGAGTGCGAAATCGTCTCGCGCCTGCCCGACAAGTCTCTGCACCGGCACACGTACGCGGATTTTTGCCGCCGGGCGCGCTCGCTCGGTGGCGCGCTGCAAGCGATGGGGCTCAGGCGCGGGGAGCGGGTCGCCACGCTCATGTGGAATCATTACGCGCACCTCGAGGCCTATTTCGGGATCCCGTGCGCGGGGGGCGTGCTGCACACGCTCAACCTGCGGCTTCATCCCGACGACATCGCCTACATCGCGAACCACGCTGCAGACCGTTTCCTGATCGTGGACGAGGCGCTGCTTCCGCTATACGACAGAATTCGTGCCCGCATCGATTTCGAAAAAGTGATCGTCGTTCCTCTTTCAGGAGCCTCCGTGGCGGCGGGATTCGAGGATTACGAAGCGCTGATAGCGCGGTCGCGCCCGATGGACCTTCCCGCACTGGAGGAGGAGGACCCCGCCGGGATGTGCTACACCTCGGGCACGACGGGGCGGCCCAAGGGCGTCGTCTATAGCCATCGCGCGCTCGTGCTGCATTCGCTCGCCTCCGCGCTGCCCGACGTGCTCGGCATCGCTCATTCGGACAATGTCTGCCCCGTCGTGCCGATGTTCCACGTGAACGCGTGGGGCATTCCGTTCACCGCGGTGATGGTCGGCGCGAAGCTCGTGTTTCCGGGTCCGCACCTCGACGCGGCGAGCCTGCTCGATCTTTTCGAGCGCGAGCAGGTGACGCTCACCGCGGGCGTGCCGACGGTCTGGATGGGAATCCTCGGGGCGCTCGAGCAGGAGCCGGATCGCTGGAAGCTCGTTCCGGGAATGCGCATGGTGGTGGGCGGGGCGGCGGCGCCGGAGGCGATGATCCGGGCCTTCGACCGCTTCGGGTTGCGCGTGATCCACGGCTGGGGCATGACGGAAACTGCGCCGGTCGCGCTGGTGAACGTGCTCAAGCGCGGGCTGGAAGCGGCCGCCCCCGACGAGCGCTACGCGCTCCGCGCGAAGCAGGGGCTGCCACTGCCGTTCGTGGAAGTGCGCATCATGACTGCGGAAGGCGAGGCGCAGCGCGATGGCATCAGCCTGGGCGAGCTCGAGGTGCGCGGACCGTGGATCGCCGCGGGCTACCACGGCCCGGAGCGGGAGCCGGATCGGTGGGCGCCGGACGGGTGGTTGCGCACCGGAGACGTGGCGACGATGGACGCGCACGGCTATGTCAAGATCACCGACCGCATCAAGGACCTCGTCAAGTCGGGCGGCGAGTGGATCAGCTCGGTGGACCTCGAAAACGCGCTGGTCGGGCACCCCAAGGTGGCCGAAGCCGCCGTGATCGCGGTGCCGGACCCGAAGTGGGGCGAGCGGCCGCTCGCGGTGGTGGTGCCGAAGCCGGGGCAGACGCTCACTCAGGAGGAGCTGCGCGAGCATCTCGCGCCGAAATTCGCGAAATTCTGGCTGCCGGACGGCTTCGAATTCGTGGACGAGCTGCCGCGCACCTCGACGGGCAAGGTGATGAAGGCTAGACTGCGGGAGCAATTCAAGAACTGGAAATCGTGAGGGCGGGGCGCGGCGAGACTCGCGCATATCTCACCCCTCGGTCTCGCGATCTCCCGGCATCGGGCGAGGATATGAGCGAGAAATCTCTTCGAATAGATATCGTCTCGGATGTGGTTTGACCCTGGTGCTACATCGGGAAGCGCAAGCTGGAGAAAGCGATCGGCCTCTACCGCGAGCGCCATCCCGAGGGGCCCGAGCCGGCCGTGCGCTGGCTGCCGTTCCAGTTGAACCCCGATCTTCCCGAGCGGGGGATGCCGCGCGAGCAGTACGTCGCGCGCAAGTTCGGCGCGCGCGGCCCGGCGGTCTACGCGCGCGTGACCCTGGCTGGCCGGCAGGTCGGCATCCCGTTCGCCTACGACAAGATGCGCGTGCAGCCCAACACGCTCCAGGCGCACCGGCTGCTGCTCTACGCGGAGCGCGCCGGGCGGCAGAACGAGCTCGCCGAGGAACTGTTCCGCGCGCACTTCGTCGAGGGGGCGGATCTCACCGATCCCGAAACGCTCGCCGCAGCCGCCGCGCGCGCGGGGCTCGACCGCGCGGCCGCCACGGCCTATCTCGCGGGGGACGAGGACCGCGGGCTCGTCGAGCGCGCCGACCTCGAGGCGCGCGCAGCCGGCATCCAGGCAGTGCCGTTCTTCATCTTCGACCGCAGGATCGGCGTCTCCGGCGCGCAGGAGCCCGAGACGCTGCTCGAGGCGATGGAGCAGGCGCTCGAGGAGCGAGGATGAGGCGCGAAGAGCAAGGCGCAACGACAATTCCCGCCGCCATGCCTGAAGGAGGAGGGCGCAAAGGCGATCGAGCGCCGGCTATCCGCGCTACAGAGGCCATCCTCCACCCCTCGCTCTTCATCCCCGAGCATGTCTGATACCACCATCTACCGCAACGCCCTTCCCTTGAAGAGCATGCTCCTCGAATACCGCCTGGAGGCGGTGCTCGGAGCGGGCGGCTTCGGCATGACCTATCTCGGGTGGGATACCCATCTCGAGAAGCACGTCGCGATCAAGGAGTACCTGCCGGTCGAGCTCGCAGTGCGCGCGCTCGACGGGAGCGTGGTTCCGGTCACCACCGAGCACGAGTACAACTACCGGTGGGGCCTCGAACGCTTCATCTTGGAGGCGCGCACGCTGGCGAAATTCAGCCATCCCCACATCGTGCGCGTGATGCGCTACTTCGAGGCGAACGCGACCGGTTACATGGTGATGGACTACGAGAGGGGCGAATCGCTCAACCTGCGGCTCGGGCGCGGGCCGGCGCCGGACGAGGCGCAGCTCGAGGCGATCCTCCTGCCGCTGCTCGACGGGCTGCAGGCGGTGCACGAGGCTGGGTTTCTGCACCGCGACATCAAGCCCTCCAACATCTTCATCCGCGAAAGCGGCGGGCCGGTGTTGCTCGACTTCGGTGCCGCGCGCCAGGCGATCGGCGGCGCGACCAAGAGCCTCACCTCGGTGCTCACCCCGGGCTACGCGCCGCTCGAACAGTATTCGAGCGACGGCCGCCAGGGGCCGTGGTCGGACATCTATGCGCTCGCCGGCGTGCTCTACCGCGCGCTGACGGGCGAGAACCCGCCCGACGCGGTGAGCCGGATGAAGAACGACCCTGTGCCG
>DATLZE010000173.1:0-32554 GCA_035574195.1 Burkholderiales bacterium
GGCGGAGCGCGTCTCCACCGGCCAGTGCGTGACCAGCAGCGCGCGGCTCCCCGCGTAGAAGAAACCGCGCCCGAGCCCCGAGATCGCCTCCGCCCCCTGCCCCTCGCCCGCGGCGGTGTTGCACGCCGAGAGCACCACCCAGTCGGCGTCCATCTTGAGCCCCAGGATGTCCTCCAGCGTAAACAACCCAGTTTCGGCATTACCGTCCGGAGCAGACAGCGCAAGGGCCGGCTGCTCGAGATTCGGGAAGTCGCCGGGGATTAGTCCGTGCGTGGCGAAGGCCACGATGCGCCGCGTCCGGAGATCCGCCTTCCTCACGTTCTCCTTGCTCGCCTGGGTCCCGAGGAAAATATCCTTCTCGGGATCCGCCTTGAGTGCGGCGGCCATTGCCAGAATTTCCTCGCGCGTGTCGGGCAAGGGAGCGAGCTGGCCGTACGGAATCCAATCCGCTGCCTTCTTCTCGCCCTCCAGCCGCGGCACCTCGAGATTGCGCATCCTGAGCGCGACCGGCGCCTCGGCCGCCGGCGCCTCGCGCCCGAATTGCGGATCG
Source organism: Burkholderiales bacterium (assembly GCA_035574195.1). Taxonomy (GTDB): domain Bacteria; phylum Pseudomonadota; class Gammaproteobacteria; order Burkholderiales; family SG8-41; genus SG8-41. The sequence continues at coordinate 551 of DATLZE010000173.1, forward strand.
CCGAAGCCAACGAAGGGCCTGCGCCCAGCGTTTCCCGCCGGCAGCGTGCGCAACGTTATCAGGGTATTCACCGCTGGCAGCTGCACCACCGCTACTTGCTTGATGAGCCATGGCGCTGTCTTGTAGCGCTCAAACTTGAGTCCCGAATCCGCCGGAAGCGCAACCGGCTCGGTCGGTAGCACGCTCAGAGGCAACTGCATCAATGCCCCATTCGTCACTACCAGCAGCGTGTGCGCACCCTTCCATGCCGCCGCCACCGGCTTCAGCAGCTCGGCATAGAGCCGATGGGCAGCCGCCACATCGAATTCGGGAAAGCGCTCCAGCGGTACCGTGCCCGGATCGAGCGCGCGGCGCAGGCGCGCAACGATGCGGCCGACCTCCTTCCCTCCGAGGTTCGCGGCGTGAAACGCCACCGGCCCCGATTTCGGCACGACCCACACATATGTGAGATCGTCCGTGACCAACACGGAAACGAGCGCTTCGCCTTCCCTGAGCGTCCCGCGCGCCTCCGCCACCGTCGCCGGACGCGGATTGATTAGGTCCACATACGCCGGGAAGCGCTTCTCGAGCTCCGCAAACAGTTGCCGATGCTCGTTTTCCAGTTCCTTGATCCGCGCGCGTATCTGCGCGACTACCTGCGGCAGTTGCTGGTCGGGGGGTGCGCCCAATAACCGGAGCAGCGTGCTGTAGAGCACGGCAAGCTGCTGCTTCGCATCCTGCTCCCTCCTCACGACTTCCGCGAGGGCCGGATCGGTCGTCGCGGCGCGCGCCGCGGATGCGGCGAGCGCGCGCTGCGTGCTCTGGCCGCGTGCGGCATCGGCCACCCGGAACGCTTCGGAGGCCGGCTCAAACCCCGGCTGCCTCGGTTCGTTGCGGATGTCGTAGAGAAGCTTGATGTACCCCTCCAGGATCAGGGTCAGGCGCCAGAGCTGAGCGGGGGACGCGGCTTCTTCCTCAGTGTCCACGCGTCCGCGGGCAAGCAGGACCTTCATCGCCTCCTGAAATTCGACCAGCGCCCGGACTGACCGGCCGGATTCGGCAAGGGCCATGCCGAGCATCCCGCGGTGCATCGCCAGCTGTCGGTGCTCCGCGCCGACCTGCTTAGCAAGCCGCTCGAGCGCGGCTTCCAGCATCGAAATCGCTTCCGTGGGCCTGCCTGACTTGATGAGCGCGAGCGCCCAGTCAATGTCGCCCTGCCCGAGCCGCCCCAGCGCCTGCGGGTCTTTCGCAAGATCGGCCCGCATCTCCTCGTAAACCTTCAGCGCCTCGTTCCAGCGCGACTGGGCGACCAGCGCCGTACCGAGTGCGCGGCGCGCCCCAACGTAAACTAGGCCCTCGGGAACAGAGCCGATGTTCCGATGGATGTCAATTGCTGCTCTCGCCATCGCTTCGGCCTCGCGGAAGCGTCCCTGCTCGAAAAGCGTCAAGGCAAATTCCCCCACCGCGAACGCCGTGGCCGGAGCGTAGCGACCGATGCGGCCGAGCAACCGCTGAAGCACGTTGCGCATCCCAAGCTCCGCCTCAGCCAGCCGTCCCTGCAGCCGCAAATTCTGCGCAAGCCGGGTTTCCTGCACATCGCGTATAAATTCCACCCGTTCCCGTGGGATGCCCTCGGCGCCGATTACCTGCGGCGCGATTTCCAGAAAACGCTCTTGAGCCGCGAGCGCGTTGCGATAGGCCGCCTCGGCTGCGGCATACTTGCCCTCCGCGTTGAGCACACGGCCGCGGGCGCCTTCGAAGGAGGAGATCCAGCTATCGCCCCAGGTCACCCATGCGTGAGCCCGTTCCATTTCAAACATCGCCGCCTGGGCATTCCGCAGAGCCGCACGTGCTGCCGGAAGATCGCCCATGGCGGCGTAGAGCGCGGCGGCAGTGGAATATTCAGCTATCAGACGACCGCGTTTGGACCCCACAGCGCGCGGCATGCGCTCCTTGAGCTTGATGGCGTTCACCAGGTTTCCGGCAAAGACCTCCACGATCCAGAGGCTCATCAAGATCTGCCACTCCTCGTCCGTGCCCCTCGCCAGCTCGGCAGCACGGCGCAGGTCGGCGACCTGTTTCGTGGCCATGCCGAGCTCGCCCGCTGCTTCCGCCCGATCGAGCAGGAACGCCAGCAACTCATCGGGCTTCGCGTTGGGTGGCGGTTCGCGGACGACCCTGGCCTTCAGCAGCTCGACCTTGGCCGGGTCGGGCTTGTATTGATCGAGCAGCGCGGTGATGTCGTGAATGGTGCGCGGAGGTGCCGGCGGAGTCTGAGCATGGGCGAGCTGCGATATGCATGACGCGGCGGCCAGAAGCAGCCAACGGTATAAGTAGCAGCGCACCTGCGTCACGATTCACCGTCCTCCATCCGCCCCCACCGCGTAGTGCGCCCGGAACAGAAGGTGCATGCATGAAAAGAGCGGGTTGCCTCCATCGCTCATCGCCAGTCCCCCACTAGCACGAACGGCGCCCAGAACATCGGGTCGCCATGGGTCGCTGATTTGAGCAGCGAAAGCTGCGCCCGACGCAATGCCTCGATCATTGGGCGCTCTCGCAGCTCGCGGTAGAACACAGCCATCAGGTTCGCGGTGGATTCATCCTCGACCGGCCACAGCGACACAAGCAGCGACCGCGCTCCAGCGGCGAGAAATGTCCGCTTGAATCCGAAGAACTCGTCTCCATCATTCACCTTGCCGAGCCCGCTCTCGCAACCGGATAGCGTGACCACCCGCGCTGCGGAAAGGTCGAGGCCAAGAATCTCGTGCGCCTCAACCTCGCCCCGCGGCTGTCCCGCCCGCGCCAACCGTATGGAAGAATACAGGGGATCGATCTCGTCCACCGTGGCGTGTGATGCAACGTGTATCACACCATTCCCGGGTGCCTGCGAAAGAAAACGCGGTCTGCTCGCCTCATGCCGCACGAATATCCGCGCATCTGCGAACAAACCACCGATCGTTTTTACTTCCTGCTCCGCTCCGGGCAGCGCGAGCGCTGGATCTTCCAGGTCGGGGTTACCCAGCGCGAACACCGTTGGTTTGACCTGTCCTCCGCGGTCTCCGAGCGCGAGCATCGCATTAAGGGAAGGCACTGTGGCGACGGAGCGTTCTTCGATCAAAAACCCTTGCGGCCCGTCGAGAGCCTGCCACGGCAAGTAATGAAGCGCCTTATGGGGCACAACGATGAGTGACTCGGCAGGGTTGAGGCCGAGAGGCTGCACGAGTAGCTCGTAGAGCTTGCGCCCCTGTTCCCGTGTGTCCGACCCACGTCTGAAGATGGCGCGGCGGAATCGTCCGGTCAATACAGACAGTTGCTTACGCCCAGCAGGGATGATCGCTGTTGTGATGGCGCCGGAGCGCACCGTCCACGCGATGGTGCGGTCAGGCAGTACGTGATATACCGCAATCGCGGTCCCCTGAGGCGCCCTTGCAATGGCATGTGCGGTGTCGAGCTGCTCAACCTCGACTTTCCCCTTCAGGATGTCCAGGAGCGCACGGGCTCGACTTTCTTCACTCAATGCGAGGGCTTCGTCGAAGCGCTTGGCGTCCACAAGCAGGCCGATTGCGTCATCGAAAATGCGCTGCACGTCACCGAAGAAGCCCGCCTTGAATTCCTCGCTCCGGAATCGGGCCCGCAGATTTTTCGCGGAAGCGATCGCATCACGCAGTGCGGTGAGCGCCTTGTCATGGTCGCCCAACGCAAGGTGCGCCCGAGCCAACCCGTGCAGCAACCACATCAGGTGGTAGGGATCTTCGGCCTGGCGCATTCCCGCCGCTGCCGCCGCAAAAAACTCCACCGCCTTTGCGTAATTGCGTTCGGCGAAAGCAAGCTGCCCACGGGCGCGGGAGACAAACGGCGCCCACGCGCCGTCGTCAGTGCCGATGTCATTTAGGATCTGGCGCGCTGCTTCGATCCTGCCGCGCCGCATCTCGGCGTTCGCCATCGAAATCCGGAGGGGCACCCGCCGCGGATCGAAACCGCCGAGTTCCGAGAGGGCGGTCCGGTAATGCTTCACCGCGGCGTCAATGTCGTTGCGGCGGCTGGCGATGTCACCGAGAACCTGGTGTACCGGGACCAGAACCTCGTTGCGGTGGCGGACTCCGCTTCTCGACAGATACGTGAGGGAGCGCTTCGCCCACTCCTCTGCCTTCTCCAGCTCGCCAGCGAGACTGTACGCGTACGCGAGATCGCGGGAGGCGTAGGTAAGCGCAGTGGTATTGTTCGAAATCTGCCCGAGAAACAATGCCTTGCTTGCTTCGCGAACAGCCTGACGAAATTCACCGCGGTCGGCCAGCGTACGAGAAATTGTGCAGTACTGCCCCCAATCCTTCTTTTCCGCGTCGGCGTTATAGAAAAGCCTCCCGCTCGCCGAGAGGCCGGCCGCGGTTTCCGCGTCGCGAAGCAACGCTTCCAATCGGGAACCAGGAGGGCTTTGCTGAGCTAACGCGGGCGCGATCGTAGAAATCAGAGCGCCCGCGACCGCACAGGCGGCAGCCGTTGGAAGCTTCGCCGTGACTGCGGCCACTTTACTTCCCCGCGCCGTCGTAACCAGTTTTCCGGAGCCGAGCCCACTATTCTGCAGCCAGAGCCTTCAGTTTCGAGTCATCGGGCCGCTCGGCGGCGAGCGCGCGCCAATACTTGCGCGCTTCGTCCTTCAGCTCCATCTGCTCGAGCCACAGCGCGTAGGCGACGCGCTCCGAGAACGGCGCCCCGGGCGCGGGGCGGAGCCGCTCGGCCTGCGCGCGCAGATCGGAGGAGGCGAGACTGAAATCACCCGCGCTGACATAGCGCCGGCCGTCGGTGCCGCGCGCCGATATTTCCCATGTATAGCCCACCCCTTCCCGCAACTGCACCGACGGCGGAAGCCGGAGCGAAGCGGATTCCGACTCGACGTCGTACAACGATTTCCCGGTCTCGTCGGTAAGCTCGAAGCGGTAGCGGGATACCGCCTCGAGCCCCTGCCAGCGGAATTCCGGAGAAGCGTCGAGGGTCTTCGTGCCGTTCAAAGTAAGCAGCCGGATGCGCGCGGTGGGGCGGGCACTGCGCATCACATAGGCCGCCTGCGCCACGGCTGCCGGCCGCACCGCAGCGAGCGCTCCCGCTCGGAGCGGGCTCGCCCTTCTTTGTGGGGGCGCTCCCGAGAGCACCCGCGGCCCGTCCGGCTCGAACTGGATCCGCGCCGGGCCGCTGAAGCTGTATTCGTCGCCGGTGGCAAGGTGGATCGCCACCAGCTTCGCGCCCGCCGCGAGCTCGAGCTGCGAGCCGGAGCGAAGCTCCGAGAGAACCGCAACAGGTTCCCGGCCCGCCACCGGTCCCGAAACATCGGTCACGAGCGCGACGTTCTGCGCGGCCGCGGGCGCGGCGAGCAGAACGAGCAGCAAGGCGGCCCGTCCCAGGTGCTGCGCAATCCTGCCGAGGCTCCCCGCTCCTGTGGCCATCGTCGTCATGGCTTCCGTTGCCCAGCCATTATAACCACGAGCCGGCTCAAGCCCCATCTCCTCCCTGTCCCCCTTCGTTACCCCCGCCCTGCCTGCATACCCGGCGCAGGAAGCACTGCGCGGCGTCGAGAAAGGACGCCGCGAAGAGCTCGCGAAAGCGCAACGCAACATACAGGAAGTACACCGCAGAGCCGGCAACGAGCAGCTGTCCGATCACCGTCACCGCTTCCATCCATCCGAACCGATCCATGGCCTCCTCCTCGCGTTTGCCAGCGGGGGCCGGAGCCGCCCCCACCCCACGCAGGCCAGTGTAGGCGGCAGGGGCAGGAGATTCGATGAATCAGCGCACGGAAATTTGTTGAATATTCACACTAGCGCCCACTGCGCGTCCCGAGCAGCAAGCGGCAGCCCCCGGAGCCGCGCGAGCTCGAGGCAGGCCGCGTCACAGCCGGTGCCGCCCGGCCCGCGAACTCGGAGATTCCGGCCTTGGCCCGGTAAACGCCGAAACGATTCCATGCACGAGGAGCCGACTGGATTTCCCGCGGCCGCGAGCGAAGGGACAAGCCTTCGGGCGTTGCGCCGGCCGCACCTCTCGCGGGAGGTCCAAAAACCACGACCCGGCACTCGGAGCCCGGAACGCTTTTCCTAGCGGCGCCGCGGCAGGTCCCTGAGAATCGTGATGCGCCTGTTCTGCACGGCGACGTAACCGCCGGCAAGGAGGTCCTTAAACACGCGGCTCACCATCTCGCGCGAGCAGCCGACGCGCTCGGCGATCGCCTTCTGGGTGAGGGGCTCCGCGACCACGAGCCGGCCCTCGCGTTCCTCGGAAAGATCGAGCAGCAGCCGCGCGATCCGCCCGTAGACGTCGAGCAGCGCCAGGTTCCGCACGCTCTCGGTGAGCGCGCGCACGCGCGACATCAGGCGCCGCACGAGCTTCAACGCGAAGGCGGGATTTTCGGCGAGGAAGCGGGAAAATTCCTCGCGCGAGATCACCAGGAACTGCGAAGGCTCGAGCGTCATCACCGAGGCCGAGCGCGGCCCCTCGTCGAGGGAGATCTCGCCGAAGTAATCGCCCGGGCCGTGGACGTTGAGCACCACCTCGCGGCCGCCGCGCCCGCGCAGAAACACCTTCACCCGGCCCGTGCGCACGATGAAGATCGAGCCCGGTGCATCGCCCTCGCTCAGGATGACCGCGCCCTTGGGATAGCTCTGCACCGCCGCCCGCGCGGCGAGCGCCCGCCGCTCGCTCTCGTCGAGGCCCGTGAAAAGCGGCTGCGCCGCGCCGCCGGGAGGTGCTCCGGAAGCCATCTCTTTCGCCACCCGTTCCTCCTCGCTCGCGGCTCGCCTCGGCCCGCCCGTGCACCGGGTTCACGAATGCCCGCTCAGCAGCTCGAGCACCCGCTTGTCCGCGTGCCTGATGCGCTTCACCATGACCTTCATGAGCGCGCGATGGAACGCCGCCTGCAGCGCCTCGCTCGCGTGCCTGAGCGCCTCGGCCTCGATCTCGATCAGCATGAGTCGCGTGCGCGATCTCACCGTCGCCGAGCGGCGCGGGCGCTCCTCGTCGAGATAGGCGAGTTCGCCGAAGCACTCGCCCGGCCCGAGGCGGTTCAAGGTCGTGCCCGCGCGCGTCACTGCCACGTCGCCCCGCACGATCACGTAGAGGCTCCTGCTCTCGGCACCCTCCTCGAAGATCACGCTGTCTGCGGGCACGTCGAGCCAGCGGCTGATGCGGATCGTCTCCCAGAGCTGCGCGTCGGGGAAGCCCGAGAAGAACGCGAGCTTCTTCAGCGCGTCGAAGCGCGCGCTCTCGTACTCGATTTCGCGCGGGCGGCTCAACTGCGGCTGCGCGAGCGCGAGATCGTCGCAGAACGCCTTCCACGACGCATAGCGGATCTCGGGATCGCGGTGGATCGCGCGATGCACCGCGAAGCGCAGTTCCGCCGGGAGATCCCTGCGCCGCGCCTCGAGCGGCACAAAATCCTCGTGGAGCTTCTCGTGGATCATCGCCTGGAAGCTGGTCGCGTTGAACGGCAGCGCGGCGGTGAGGAGCTGGTAGGTCATGACGCCCACGGCGTAGAGGTCGGACTGGAGCGTGGGCGGGCGCATCTTGAAGTGCTCGGGCGGCATATAGGGCAGCGTCCCCACGTCGAACACCTGGGTCTCGTCGGCGTTGGCGAGGTAGCAGGTGCCGAAGTCGGCGACCTTCACGTCGCGCTGCGCGGTGAGCATCACGTTCGCGGGCTTGATGTCGCGGTGCAGCAGCCCCAGCGTGTTGGCGTACTCGAGCGCGTTGCACACCTTGTAGATCGCCTCGACCACGGTCGCGACCGGCAGCAGCGTGTCAGGGCGCACGTGCTGCCTGAGCGTGCCGCCTTCGACGTACTCCATCACCAGGTACCCGAATTCCTCGGTAACGCCCGCCTCGTAGATTTCCACGATGTGAGGATGGCGGAGCTTTCCCGCGAGCCGCGTCTCGTTCAGCCACATTCTCTTGACCCGCGCGCCCACTTCCGGGTCCTCGAGGAGCTGCAGCTTCGCGAGCTTGATCGCGACGTCGCGCTGGGTATAGGTGTCGTGCGCGAGATAGACCTCGCCCATGCCGCCGCGGCCGAGCTCGCGTTTGATCTCGAAGCGGCTGCGGAAATTTTCGGTCGCCCTCGACGCCGACTCATCCATCGGCCAGCCCACCACGTTCTCGATACCGAGGCACCAGAGAGATCCGGCCGAAAACAGATCGCTGAATCACGCCGTATCCGGTATTCTAGGCCCTGCCGTAACCGTACACCTCCACCGGCGAGTGCCCCTTGATCGCCATCGGCCCGAGGGGAACGAGCCCGGCGGCGCCCTCCAGCCGCTCCGCCACTGCGCGCGAGACGACGATGCGGCAGCCGGCTTCCTTGGTAAGGCCCTCCAGGCGCGAGGCGACGTTGGTCACATCGCCGATCGCGGTGAAGTCGTGGCGCGCGGAGGAACCCACGTGCCCGATCACCGCTTCGCCCGCATGCAGCCCCACCCCGATCTCCATCGGCGCCTCGCCCTCGGCACGAAACTGCGCATTGAGCTCGTTCACGTATTCCAGCATCGCGCGCGCCGCCTCGAACGCTTCCCGGCACGGGTTCTCGAGCGGCTTGGGCGCGCCGAACACCGCCATGATGCCGTCGCCCATGAAGCTCACCACGGCTCCGCCTCTTTCGTGGATCAGCGCCACGACGTGCTCGAAATAGCGGTTGAGAAAGCGGATCACCTGCTGCGGCGTCATGCCCTCGCTGCGCGTAGTGTAGCCGCGGATGTCGGAGAACATCACGCACACGAAGCCGCTCACGCCGCCGAGCTCGGGGCGGATGCGGCCGGCGAGGATCTCCTCCAGGACCGCCGGGCTCACATAGCCCGAGAAGGAGGCGCGCAGCCTGCGCCGCTCGCGCAGCTTCTCGATCGTATCGAGGGCGTTGCGGCTCCCGAGCGCGAGCCCCGCGGCGAGGAGCGGCGGGCCGGCGGGGAACATCCACCCCAGGGCGAGGCCCCAGGTCGCCGCCGCAAGGAGCGCGAGCGCCACGGCGCAATAAAGCGCAGCGACGGCAGGCGCGCCGGCGGACACGAACCAGAACAGCGCCGCCCCCGCGCCCGCCGCCGCGACGAGCGCGGAGGGCGCAGCCTGAATGAAGCCGCGGTCGAGCAGGTTCCTCAGCGCCTGAGCGTGGAGCAGCACCCCGGGCACTTCGAGCGCCTCCGGCTCCCAAGCGGCGAGCGAGACCGGCACCGCCTGCCGATCGGCGAACGGCAGCACCATCCCGAGCAACACCGGGCGGCCGCGAAACGCCTGCTCGAGCGCCGCGCGGTCCCCCGCGTCGAGCCAGTCGAGCACGCGGTGAAACGGCACGTAGTCGAAGCGCGCGCCGTGCCAGAAGTCGAGATAGCCCGCCCCCTGCGGCTCGAGCGCGAGCGCGCGCGCGAGCTGGCCCGCGAGCGTGGGCACCGGCTCGCCGTTCGCTCCGAGCCGCTCGTCGTAGCGGCGCACCACCCCGTCGCGGTCCACCGGAAACAGCGCATAGCCGGCGCCGCCGGGCCCGGCAAGCGCGAGAAACGGAGGATGAACGGGGCGCGGCCTGCCGGAAGGGTCCACGGTGAGCGCGAGCACCACGGGAAAGGCGCGCCGCGCCTGCAGCAGGCCGGAGAGCAGCCACTTGTCCGAGCCCGGCAGAACCGCGTCGTAGCTGCGGTCCGGCAGCACGATGTCCACGCCCACCGCCGCGGGTTGCGCCGCGCTCATCGCCGCGAGGAAGCGGCCGAGGTGCCGGTGCCACAGCGTCACTGGCTCGGGCAGGCGCCTGACCGTCTCCTCGTCCACCCCGACCACCACCACTTCGCGCGCGGCGGGCTGAGGGAACCACGCCCGCAGCAGCCGGAACTGGGCATCGAGAAGTTTCAGGTCGGCCCACCGCAGCGCGGGGAGGTAGGCGAGCAGCGCGCCGCACAGGGCGAGCGCCACGAACGGGACGTGCCGGCGCATGGATCAAGTTTAGCAGGGAGGCGCCGCGCCCCGCCCGCTCACGATTGGTGAAACGCCACGAGCTCGTCCCTCTCGGATCGCACGATCGCGTTGTTGGCCTGGAACATCAGCCACTCGCTGAGAACCGGCCGCCGCACCTGGTCCGGCGCGTACCAGACCTTCCGGTCCCATCGAAGAATGGCCCAGTTGCCGCCAACGAACCCGGGAGGCCGCCAGCCGATCCCGGTCTGCCAGCCGCGCGCCTCGACTCGGAAAGCATTGAAAGTTCCGGCGGGAACCACGATCCGCTCGCGGTCGGCTATCCTCAGCTCCAGCTCGACAGTGGCGTCGATGCCCTTGCCCGGCAGCATGATGCGAAACCGGGTATTCCAGCGCTTGCCGACGGAAAAATCGGCGGGCACCATCTGGTTAGGCGACCATGAGCCCTGTGGGAAGCGGAGAACGTTCCCGAGCAGGTCGGTGACAAACCGTCCCCCGTTGTAGCGCACCTCGGTATCGGTGATCTCGGTGACCGCGAGACGGGTCCGCTCCATCTCCAGCTTCGTCAGCAGATCTATGCGCCGGTAGGAATAGAAGTCGCCGACCCGGTAGGCGGTGCTCGCGGTCACCGTGCCCTTGCTGTAAGGATTCTCCGGCGCCGAGACGATCTGGATTTTCTTCTCGCCCAGCTGGGCGAGCACCTGGTCGAGCCGCAACTGCGCCAGCTCGGAAAAGCGTCCGCTGGGATAGCGCATCAGGTAATCCTCCAGCGGCCCGGGCTCGCGGGACTCCTTGATCCGCTCCCACAGAGCCAGCTCTTCCTCGAACAGGCGCTCCGCGAGGTCCTCCGCGGGTTTCGCGCGCTTGGCCGCTTCTTCGCGGCGCCGGCGCTCGGCTTCTTCTTCCGCGCGCCGCTGCTCCTCGCGCGCCAGTTCTTGCTGGCGCCTGCGCTCGGCTTCCTCCGCGATGCGCTTCTGCTCGAGCCGCGCCAGCTCCTCCTTGCGCCGGAGCTCGACCTCCTGCTCGGCGCGCCGCTGCTCCTCGCGCGCCAGCGCTTCGCGGCGCTCGCGCTCCGCCTCCTCGGTGGCGAGCGCGAGCAGGGGCTGCGGCGGCACGAACCAGAAGTCCTGCTCCAGGGAGGTGCTCTCCCACGGAATCTGGGACCCGTTCGAGCGGCGGCGCACGGCGAGCCGCACCCGCTTGAACACGTCCTCGATCTTCGCTTCCGGCACGCGGATCTGGCGCACCAGGTTTTCGGTGTAGAGCCCGTGCTCGCCGTCTCCGTCGCTCGCGGTGTGGCCCGGCGCCGTCGCATACGCGAGCAGCGTGCCGGGGGGCGCGTCGAGCTGCGACAGCCCCTTCTGATCGAGGCGCCGTGCGGAGCCGAAGGGGTTGTTGCGGCAAGCGTCCAGAATGATGACGTTCATCGGATTGCCTGCGCGGCGCAGCCCCTCGATCAGGCTGTTCACGTCCACGCCGCGCTCGCGCAGCTCCTCCACATCGCCGATCTCTTCGCCGAGCGGAAGCAGGTAGTTGCGCCAGGCGAGCTGCGCGCCGTGGCCGGCGAAATAGAACAACCCCACCGCTCCTGCCCGCGCCAGTCCCTCGGTATAGGCGCGAATCGCGTCCAGCATCGCAGCGCGACCCGATTCCAGGGCGAGGGTTACCTCGAAACCGACGCCCTTGAGCACCTCGGCCATGGCGCGGGCGTCGTTGGGGGGATTTCTGAGCGGGGCGTGCGGATAGCGGCTATTGCCCAGCACCAGTGCCCGCTTCGGCGCGCGCAGCAATTCCTTCGCGCCGACGCCCTCCCGCGCCTGGGCGCGCGCGAACTCAGCGCCGACTGATAACCCACGGCCGAGGGCAGGCGCCCGCGCCTGGGCGCGCGCGACCGCAGGGCAGAAGAGCAGGCCCGCGGCCGCTGCACCCAGCACGCGGCGCCGGCTCCAGCGCATCACGGCAGCACCCGCGCTTCCGGGGGCGAAAGCGCGCTCGAGAGCGGCATTGACAGAGCCCGTGTTCCGTCGGAATCTTCGAATGCGGCGCGGAAACGACCGGCCGTCTTCATGGCGCTCGCTGTCTGGCGCTCGCTGTCGGAATCATTATCATGTCATAGAAAACCGGCGCAAGAAAGGCATGACGCCCGGATCGCCCTCGAGCACCTCCGCCCTCGGCGCGCTCGCGTCCGGAGGTTCCCCCCTGCTGCGCCGCGACGCGGGCGGGATCGCGACCCTCACGCTCAACCGCCCCGCCCAGTACAACGCGCTCGACTCGGCGCTCCTCGCGTGCCTGGAGAAAGCCCTCGAGGCGATCGCGCAGGACGCCGCCGTACGGGTGGTGGTGATCGCCGGCGCGGGGCGCGCGTTCTGCGCCGGGCACGACCTCAAGGAGCTGCGCGCCCACCCGGACCCCGGCTTCGCCCGGGCGGTGTTCGAGCGCTGCGCGCGCCTGATGATCGCGTTGACGCGCCTGCCGCAACCGGTGATCGCGCGCGTGCACGGTCCCGCCTTCGCCGCCGGCTGCCAGCTCGTCGCGCAGTGCGATCTCGCGGTGGCGAGCACGGAGGCGAGCTTCGCGACTTCCGGAGTGAAGTTCGGGCTCTTCTGCTCGACGCCCGGCGTCGCCCTGGCGCGCAGCCTTCCCCGCAAGCAGGCGCTCGAAATGTTGCTCACGGGCGAGCCGATCGGCGCCCAGGCCGCGCTCGCCGGCGGGCTCGTCAACCGCGTGGTGGCGCCCGAAGAGCTCGACGCGGAAGTCGCCAGGCTCGCGAGCTCGATCCTCGCCAAGTCCGCGGCCGCCGTCGCGCTCGGGAAAAAGGCGTTCTACGCCCAGGCCGAGGCGGGGCTCGAGGAGGCCTACCGGCTCGCCGTGGAAGCGATGGCGTGCAACATGGCAGCCGAGGATGCCGCCGAGGGGATCGAGGCGTTCATCGAGAAGCGGCCCCCGCGGTGGAAGAACAAATAGCTCGGCCGAGACTCGGGTCCATCCCGCACCGGAAAAGTCCCGGAATTCAGGACGCTGGCGGGCGGCCGCGGCACACGGGCAACGGGCGGCCCGGCGCCGTCGCACGAGGCGCGCGCTCAAGGCAGCCCGCGCGCGATGCCTCCGTCCACGAGAATCGTCTGGCAGTTGACGTAGCTCGCCTGGTGCGAGGCGAGGAACGCGACCACCGCGGCGATCTCCTCGGGCCGCCCGAAGCGGCCGAGCGGGATCTCCTGCGCGTACTCGTGCAGGACCGCCTCGGAGCTGACACCGCGGGCGCGCGCGATCTCCTCCGCGCGCGTGGTCCACAGCGCGGTGAGCGTGCGGCCCGGCGCAACCGAGTTGACGCGGATGCCGTAGGGCGCGAATTCCGCCCCGAGCGTCTTCACGAGCGCGAGCAGCCCCGCCTTGTGAACGTTGGAGACCACCTGCTCGGGGTACGGCATGCGCGCGCCCGCGGCCCCTAGGATCACGATCCGCCCCTTGCCCGAGCGCTTGAGGCATTCGAGCGCGGCGCGGATCACCCGCACCGTGCCGAGCACGTTGAACTCGTAGTTGGCGATCCAGTCCGCGTCCTCGAGCGCCTCGAAGCGCGCGCGGCGGCTGCCCCCGACCGCGGTCACCAGGATGTCGAGCGCCGGGGATTCTTTCTCGAGCCAGGCGCGCAGCCGTGCCACATCGGCCGCGCAGGTGACATCGGCGGCGAGCCAGGAGACTGCGGAGCCCGCCACCCGTTCGAGCTCGCGCGCGGCGGCGGCGAGCTTTCCCGCGTTGCGCGAGCAGATCAGTACCCGCGCTCCTTCCCCGAGCAGCGCTTTCGCGCTCTCGTAGCCGATGCCTTCGCTCGCGCCGACGACGAGCGCGGTCTCGCCCCGGATCCCGAGGTCCATTCAGTCAATCCGGGCGCCGCTCAGCTTCACCACGTGGGCGTACTTGTCGTAGTCCGACCTCAAGCGCTGCGCGAATTCCTCGATCGTCATCGGCATCGGATCGAGGGTCTGGGCCGAGAGCTTGGCGGCGACCTCCGGATCGGCGAGCGCCTTGCGCAGCTCCGCGTTCAGCCGCTCGACGATCGGGCGCGGCGTGCCCGCCGGCGCGAAGGCCGCGACCCAGGCGGTGAATTCATAGCCGGGGAGGAACTCGGCGATCGCCGGCACCTCCGGAAACTGCGCCGTGCGCTTCTCGGAAGTCACCCCGAGCGGCCGCACCCGGCCGGAGCGCAGATGCGGATAGAGCGAGCCGATGGTGGCGGTCATCGCCTGCGTCTCGCCCGCGATGATCGCCGCGGCGGCCGGCCCCCCTCCCTTGTACGGCACGTGCACCATGTCGAGCTTCGCCATCGAGGCGAACAGCGCCATCGTGAGGTGCACGAAACTGCCGTTGCCGGCCGAGCCGTAGACGATCTCGCCGGGGCGCTTCCTGGCGAGCGCGATGAATTCCTTTCCGCTCTTCACCGGCAGCGACGGATGCACGACCAGCATGCCGACCTGGCGCGCGAGCGTGGTGATGCCGATGAAGTCCTTCAGCGCATCGTAAGGCAGCTTCTTGTAGAGATGGGGATTGGCGACATGCGTCGCCGACTGCACCATGAGGGTGTAGCCGTCCGGCGGGCTGTTCGCGACCACCTCGGATCCGATCGTGCCCGCCGCCCCGCCGCGGTTCTCGATCACGAACTGCTGCTTGAGCATCTCCGACATCTTCTGGAACACGATGCGCGCCACGATGTCGTTCGAGCCGCCCGGCGGGAACACCACGACCACCCGCACCGGCTTCGCGGGATAGGCCTGGGCCGCCGCGGGGCCTGCGGCGAGCGTGAGCGCGGCGGCGAGCGCCGCGACAGCGTAACGCGATGTCTTCATGATTCCCTCCTCGTTGTGTGGTTGGCGGACGACCTCCGGAAATCACTCCACTTTCGCGCCCGCGAGCCGGATGAGCTTGCCATACTTCTCGTAGTCGGCGTGGATGCGGGCATTGAATTCGTCCAACGGGACGATCCACGGATCGAGCGCCTGGCTCGAGAGGTTCTGCGCGATCTCGGGAAGCTGCAGCACGCGGCTCACCTCGGCGTGCAACCGCTCGAGGATCGCGCGCGGGGTGCCGGCGGGGGCGAACAGTCCGATCCAGGGGCTCATCTCGTAGCCGGGCACTCCGGCCTCCGCGATCGTCGGCACTTCCGGCAGCACTCCCACCCGGCGCGCGGAATTGACGCCGAGCGGGCGCAGCCGGCCCGCGCGCAGGTGCGCGATCACCGTCGAGACGGTGGCGAGCGAGGCCTGCGCCTCGCCCGCGACGAGCGCGGTCACCTGCGGAGCGCCGCCCTTGTACGGCACATGAGTGAGCTGGATGCCGGTCATCGAGATCAGCAGCGCCATCGAGAGGTGCGGCGCGCTGCCGTTGCCGGAGGATGAATACAGGATTTCGCCCGGGCGCTTGCGCGCCAGCGCGATGAACTCCTTGACCGACCTCGCCGGCAGCGAAGGATGCACCGTCAGCACCCCCGGCTGCGAGGCGAGCAGGATGACGCCGGTGAAGTCCTTGAGCGTGTCGTAGCCGAGCTTGCGATAGAGGTGGGCGTTGCCCACGTGCGTGGTCGAGTGCACCATCAGCGTGTAGCCATCGGGCGCGGCTCTCGCCACCAGCTCCGAGCCGATGGTGCCGGCGGCACCGGGACGGTTGTCGATCACGAACTGCTGGCCCCACGCCTCCGCGAGCTTGTGCGCGACCAGGCGCCCGACCACGTCGTTCGAGCCGCCGGGGGGCCAGGGAATCACCACCCGCACCGGCTTGGCGGGATAAGTCTGCGCGGGTGCAGCGGCGGGCGCGCCGAGCGCGGCCACAACGAGCAGTGCCGCGGCGCGCGTGACGGGCATCATGCTTCATCCTCCGTGTTGCACGTGATCCGGGACGGCGCGGGCAGGGCGCCGCGCGGCGGCGCCCTGACAGTGGCCGGGACGCCACGCTACAATTCCACCACAGCCACGACCTCCGTGTCGAGCCGCGGCGCGGCCGGCGCGGGAAGCCCGGAGGGAATTCCGCGATGACGCTTCCGCTCGAAGGTGTGAAAGTGCTCGACTTCACCGCCGTGATGGCGGGGCCGTACTGCACGCTGATGCTCGCCGACATGGGCGCGGAGGTGACCAAGATCGAGTCCTTTCCCGAGGGCGACGGCTCGCGCCGCTTCGATCCCAAGGTGAACGGCGAGAGTTACTGCTTCGCGGTGCTCAACCGCAACAAGAAGAGCCTCGCGCTCAACCTGAAGGATCCCCGCGGGCGCGAAATCTTCCTGAGGCTCGCGCGCGAAGCCGACATCCTGGTCGAGAACTACCGGCCGGGCGTCACGCGCAAGCTCGGCATTGACTACGACACCGTGCGGGCGGTGAACCCCGACATCATCTACGCCTCGATCTCCGGGTTCGGCCAGACCGGGCCCTACAGCGGGAAGGGCGGCTTCGACATCATCGCGCAGGGCATGAGCGGCATCATGACCATGACCGGGGAGCCGGGCGGCCGCCCCGCCAAGGTCGGCATCGCGATGAACGACATCGCGGCCGGCGCGACCGCCCTCTACTCCATCCTCGCCGCCTACATCCGGCGGCTGCGCACCGGGGAGGGCGTCTACCTCGAGACCTCGCTGCTCGAAGCGGGGCTCGCGTGGACGTTCTGGGAGGCCGGCGCCTATTTCGGCGGCGGCGAGATCCCCACCGCGACCGGAACGCGCCACCGCCGCTCGACGCCCTACCAGGCCTACCGCACTCGCGATTCCTACGTCACCGTCGGCGCGAACAACGAGAAGCTGTGGACCGCCTTCTGCCGGCAGGTGCTCGAGCGCCCGGAGTTGATCGAGGATCCCCGGTTCCGCACCCTGGCGGCGCGGCTCGAGAACATCGACGCGCTGCAAGAGGAGATCGAGAAGGTGTTCGCGCGGCACCCGACCGAGCATTGGGTGAGCAAGCTCGACGCGGCCGGGGTGCCCGGGGGTCCGGTTTTCACCTACGACCAGGCGCTCGAGAACGAGCACGTCCGGGCGCGCAACATGGTGGTCGAGATCGAGCACCCCAGGATCGGCCGCATGAAAGTGCTCGGCAACCCGGTGAAGGCGAGCGCGGAGCTCGCCCGCTCGCGCGCGCCCGCGCCCTGGCTCGGCCAGCACAGCGCCGCGGTGCTCGAGGAGCTCGGCTACAGCGAGGAGCAGATCGCGGCGCTGTTCGCGAGCGGGGTGATCTACGACAAATACCGGGAAAAGGCCACCGCCTGAGCGAGAGGCGATAGTGAGGACGGAAACGGCTCCGGGACGCTGTAGAGCCGCATCCCGCGGCTTGGCGCTTTCGGCTTTCGACTCGCGGCCTTCGATCTGACCCATGTGCCGCGCGCTCGCCTACCTCGGCCAGCCGGTGTTGCTCGACAACCTCCTCTACCAGCCCGACAGCGCGCTGGTGAAGCAGTCCTACATGCCGCAAATGCTGCAACTGCTCAACCTCGCCGGCTTCGGGCTGCGAGCCTGGAGCCGCGACTCGCACGATCCCGAGCGCCCCTTCAGCTATGCTTCCACCGAGTTGCCGATCTACGACCGCAATCTCAAGGCGCTCGCCACGAAGATCCGCGCAAACTGCCTGCTCGCGCACGTGCGCGGCGTTCCGTACCACTCGGAAGCGGTGATCTCGCAGCACAACGTGCACCCCTTCCAGTTCCCCGGCTGCCGCGTCGCGCTCGCGCACAACGGCGACCTCGACCGCTTCCGCGAGATGAAGCCGCTGCTCGCCTCCCGCGTGCGTCCCGAGTTCGCGCGAATGATCAACGGCACCACCGACAGCGAATGGATCTACGCTCTGATCGTCTCGCACCTCGAGGACCCGGGCCGCGAGCCCGAGGCCGGGGAGCTCGTGCGCGCGGTCGAGGCCACTCTCGCCGTGCTGCGCGAAACGCGGGCCGCGCTCGGCATCGCGCTCTCCTCGCCCGTGAACCTTTTCATCGTGAGCGGCAGCCGGCTCGCCGCGGTGCGCTATTGCTTCGACTTCGGCTGTTATCGCACCGACGACCCCGCCCTGGTGCCGCCCTCGAGCTTCACCTACTACAGCCTGTGGTACACCTCGGGCCGCGAGTACGGATACTACGACGGCGAGTGGAAGATGATCGGCGGCGCGGACACGGCCGATTCCATCATGATCGCCTCAGAGCCGCTCACGCGCGACATCTCGACCTGGCTCGAGGTGCCGGAGTATTCGATGATCTATGCCGATGCGCGCTCGGGCCGGCCGGCGATCGAGGTGCATTATCTCGAGTGATCCGCTCCTGATTCGCCGGCGCTCTCGGCCGCCCCGGCGGCTCGATCCGCCTGCGGGCCGCTCGCCGCGCCGAGCGCCAGCATGAGGCGGTTCAGGCGCTTCACGAAACCGGCCGGATCCTCGAGCGCGCCGCCCTCCGCGAGCAGCGCCTGGCCGTAGAGCACCTCGGCGAGATCGCCGAAGCGCTCGCCGTCCGCTTCCGCCTTCAGGCGCTCGACCAGCGGATGGCGCGGATTGATCTCGAGAATCGGTTTCGATCCCGGGACCTTCTGGCCCACGGCCTTGAGGATGCGCTGCAGGTTGGTGCTGAGATCGCGCTCGTCGGCGACCAGGCAGGCCGGGGATTCCGTGAGGCGCGGCGTCGGGCGCACTTCCTTCACCCGCCCGCCGAGCGCCGCGGCGATGCGCTCGGCGAGCCCCTTCAGCTCGCCCGCCTCCCGTTCCCGCTGGCTGCGCTCCGCCTCGTCCTCGAGCGCGCCGAGATCGAGCCGGCCCCGCGCGACCGAGGCGAGCGGCTTTCCCTCGAATTCGGTCAGGTGCGCCGTCACCCACTCGTCCACGCGCTCGTACATCAGGAGCACCTCGATGCCCTTGCTGCGGAACACCTCGAGGTGCGGGCTCGAGCGCGCGGCGGAGAAGCTCTCCGCCGTGAGGTAGTAGATTTTCTCCTGCCCCGGTTTCATGCGCGAGAGGTAATCGGCGAGCGATACCGTCTGCTCCTCGCGGTCGTGATGGGTCGAGGCGAAGCGCAGCAGCCTCGCGAGGCGGTCGCGGTTGGCGGGGTCCTCGGCGATGCCTTCTTTCAGCACGCGCCCGAACTCGCTCCAGAAGCGGGCGTACTTCTCTTTCTCGCCTTCCGCCAGCTCCTCGAGCAGCGAGAGCACGCGCTTGACGCAGCCCGAGCGGATCAGCTCCACGTCCTTCGATTCCTGGAGGATTTCGCGCGAGATGTTGAGCGGCAGATCGTTCGAGTCGATCACGCCCCTCACGAAGCGCAGGTACGCCGGCATCAGGTGCTCGGCGTCGTCCATGACGAACACGCGCCGCACGTAGAGCTTCACTCCCCTGCGGTGCTCGCGGTCCCACAGGTCGAAGGGAGCGCGCGATGGGATGTAGAGGAGCTGGATGTATTCCTTGCGCCCCTCCACTCTCGCGTGCGCCCATGCGAGCGGCGGCTCGGGATCGTGCGCGAGGTTGCGGTAGAACGCCTCGTATTCCTCGTTCTTGATCTCGTTGCGCGGCCGCGCCCACAGCGCTCCCGCCTGGTTGACGGTCTCCTCCTCGCCCGTGGTGCGGTAGATCCGGCGCTCTTTGTCCCATTCCTCCTTCTTCATCACGATGGGCAGCGCGATGTGGTCCGAATACTTGCGCACCAGCGCGCGCAGCCGCGCGCCGTCGAGGAACTCGTCCTCGCCCTGCTTCAGGTGCAGCGTCACCTCGGTGCCGCGCTCCGGCCGCTCGAGCGTCTCGATCGAGTACTCGCCCGCCCCGTCCGACTCCCAGCGCACGCCTTGCGAGGAGGGCAGTCCCGCGCGCCGGGTGAGCAGCGTCACGCGGTCGGCGACGATGAAGGAGGAATAGAAGCCGACCCCGAACTGCCCGATCAGCCGCGCATCGCGCGCCTCGTCCCCCGTGAGGCGTTCGAGGAACTCGCGGGTGCCCGACTTGGCGATGGTGCCGATGTTCTCGATCACCTCCTCGCGCGACATGCCCACGCCGTTGTCCGAGACGGTGATCGTGCGCGCCTTGGGGTCGAAGCTCACGCGGATCCTGAGCTCGGGATCGTTCTCGTAGAGCGCGGGATTCTTCAACGCCTCGAACCGCAGCTTGTCGCACGCGTCGGAGGCGTTGGAAACGAGCTCGCGCAGGAAGATCTCCTTGTGGCTGTAGAGGGAATGGGTGACCAGGTGCAGCAGCTGCCGCACCTCGGCCTGGAAACCGTGCGTTTGCCGGTTCTGGACAGCGCTCATGGCCGGCTCATCGTCCCTTGGAAGCGGAGAACGTCCATAAGCTGGGGCGTGCGCCCCGCGATTTCAAGCGCCAGTAGCCAGGACGGCGGCGAAACTGTAATATTTTCAACGCGCTGAAACACACAACCGAATTGCAGGAGGAACTCGTGCGCCCGATCCACGCCGCACTGCTCGCCGCCGTCCTCGCGTTCTTCGCCCCGGCCGCGGGCGCCCAGCAGCAGCTCACCATCATCACCTCCTTTCCCAAGGACCTCACCGAAACCTTCAGGCGCGCGTTCGAGGCGCGCAACCCTGGCGTCAAAGTCGAGGTGCTCAACCGCGGCACCTCGGCGGCGATCGCCTATGTGCGCGAGGCGCCTGCGGCGAACAAGCCCGACATCTTCTGGGCCTCCGCCCCCGACGCGTTCGAGGTGCTCTCCAAGGAGAAGCTGCTCGCCCGGGTGGCCGAGCTTGCCAATCCGACGGTGCCGAAGAAGGTGGGGAATTACCCGGTGAACGACCCCGAGGGCTACTACCTCGGGCAGGCGCTCGCCGGCTACGGCCTCATGTGGAACACGCGCTACCTGAAGGCGAACAAGATTCCCGAACCGAAGGAGTGGGCCGACTTGGTGAAGCCGGTGTACTTCGGGCACGTCGCGATCTCCTCGCCCTCGCGCTCCGGCACCACGCACCTCACGATCGAGACCATCCTCCAGGGCGAGGGCTGGGAGCGCGGATGGCGCCAGATCCTGCAGATCGGGGGCAACTGCGCCGCCATCACCGAGCGCAGCTTCGGCGTGCCCGACGGCGTCAACAACGGCCAGTACGGCATCGGACTGGTGATCGACTTCTTCGGCCTGTCGGCGAAGGCCTCCGGCTTCCCGGTGGAATTCGTCTATCCCTCGGTCACGGCGATCGTCCCGGCGAACATCGGGCTCATCGCCAACGCGCGCAACCCCGAGCTCGGCAAGCGCTTCATCCAGTTCGCGCTGTCCGAGGAGGGCCAGCTGCTGCTGCTCGACCCCAAGATCAGCCGGCTCCCGGTGCTGCCCGCGATCTACGCCAAGGCGCCTGCAGGCTATCCGAATCCCTTCGGGGGCAAGATCAAGCCCAAGGTCAATTTCGACTCCGAGCTCTCTCAGTCGCGCTACTACGTGGTGAACTCGCTCTTCGACCAGACCATCACTTTCCGGCATCGGGAGCTGGTCGCGGCGACCAAGGCGATCCACGAGGCGACGGCGAAGCTCGCGGGCAAGAAGAACCCGCAGGCCGAGAAGCTGCTGGCGGAGGCGCGCGAGCTCGCCTACACCCCGCTCGTCTCGGAGGAGAAGGCGAAGGATCCCGAGTTTCTCGCGCTCTTCAGCCAGACCAAGCGCGATGCGTTGAAGACCAAGCAGCTGACCGGGCTCGAGGAGTACTGGAGCTCGACTGCGCGCAAGAACTACCTGCGGGCGGCCGAGCTGGCGAACCAGGCCGCGGCGATGGCGAAGTAGCGGCCTCGATCGGCCACAGGGGGACCGAGCTCGCGGAATGGACGCGGAGCGCCAGCCGCAACCCGATGAGCCGGGCTTTCTACGGGCTTGCCGTGGTCTCGGCGTTCTTCGTGCCCGCTGTGTCCATAGCCTTTCGGGACTGATCTGAATACCGCGACGCTGACCGGCATCCTGTCAAGGCCCGCGGGCTTCACCTGGGCCCAGGCCGCGGTCGCGCTGGCGATCGCCGCCTTCCTGCTGGTCTTCCTCGTCATCCCGGTGGTCATCGTCGTCTACGTCGCCTTCGCCGACGCCGCGGGCGGCTTCACCCTCCAGCACTTCGCCTCGTTCTTCCACCTCTCGCTCATGCGCGAGGCGTTCTGGAACAGCCTCTACGTGGGGCTCGCGAGCGTCGCGCTCGCCTCGCTCATCGCCATCCCGCTCGCCTATTTCACGGTGCGCTTCGAGTTCCGCGGGGCGGTGCTGATCCAGACGCTCGGCGTGCTGCCGCTCATCATGCCGCCATTCGTCGGCGCGGTCGCGATGCAACTGATCTTCGGGCGCAGCGGCTCGGTGAACCTGCTGCTCAACGAGTGGTTCGGATTCACGCTCCCGATCATGGAGGGGCTGAACGGGGTGATCTTCGTCGAGGCGCTGCACTATTTCCCGTTCATCCTGATGAACCTGGTGGTGGCGCTCAACAACATAGACAGCTCGATGGAGGAGTCCGCCCAGAACCTCGGCGCGAGCGGGATGCGGCTGTTCCGGCGCGTCGTATTCCCGCTCGCGATGCCGGGCTACGTCGCAGGCGCGGCGCTCGTCTTCATCAAGGTCTTCGACGATCTCGGCACGCCGCTCGTGCTCAACCAGACCAATCTCCTCGCTCCCCAGGCGTACCTGCGCATCACCTCGATCGGGATCGAGGACCCGATCGGCTACGTCGCAAGCGTGATCATGGTGGCCGGATCGCTGTTCGCGCTGTGGGTCTCCACCTGGGTCATGCGCGGAAAGGACTACGCGACGCTGCAGCGCGGCTACGCCGGGCTCGCCAAGCGCCGCCTCGGTCCCTGGCAGAGCGTCGCCGCCTACGGCTGGATCGGGCTGGTGCTCGCGATCGTGCTCGCGCCGCACCTGGGCATCCTGCTGCTCTCGATCGCCAAGGTGTGGAGTTTCAGCGTGCTGCCCGACGCCTACACCGCGGAGCACTACGCGACGGTATTCCGCGACTCTCCCCGCATGATCTTCAACACGGTGCTCTACTGCGGCATCGCCGCGGCGCTCGACGTGGTGATCGCCACCGCGATCGCCTATCTGATGCTGCGCACGCGCATCCCGGGCCGCAACGCGCTCGACTTCCTGGTGACCGTCGCGCTCGCGATCCCCGGAGTGGTGCTCGGCATCGGGTATCTACGCGCCTTCCGCGGCATCGAGATCCCGTTCACCGGCGAGCTGCTCACCTCCTCCTGGATTCTCATCGCGCTCGCCTACACCGTGCGCCGCCTGCCCTACGCGCTGCGCTCGTGCGTGGCCTCGCTCCAGCAGCTGCACGTCTCGCTCGAGGAGGCGGCCGAGAACCTCGGCGCCTCCAAGCGCCGCACCATCCTGCGCGTGGTGGTGCCGCTGATGGCGGGGGGGATCCTCGCCGGCTTCATCACCAGCTTCATGACCGCGGCGGTGGAGCTCTCGACCACCATCATGCTGGTGTCCTCGCAGAACGACGCGCCGATGTCCTACGGCATCTACCTCTACATGCAGTCGGCCGCCGGGCGCGGGCCGGGCGCGGCGCTGGGCGTGCTCGCCGTGCTGCTGGTCGCCGTGGGCACCTATATTTCCTACCGGCTGCTCGGCAGCCGCGCGCGGGACGCGCGCGATATCCAGCGCATGGCCTGACGCTACAGCGCGGCGTCGAGGCGGCGGGGAGCGACGGGAAGCGATGGAGAGCCTGAAAAAGATAGGTGTCGAGTTCGACCGCGTGTCGGCCGCCTACGGCCGCACGCCGGTGCTGCACGAGGTCAGCCTCGCGATCGAGCCCGGCGAGTTCTTCGCGCTGCTCGGCCCCTCGGGCTCGGGCAAGTCCACCCTGCTGCGGCTGCTCGCGGGTTTCCTCGCGCCGCGCTCCGGGGCGATCCGCGTCGGGGGCGAGGATGTGACTCGCGTGCCGCCGTGGCGGCGCGACATCGGGATGGTGTTCCAGAACTACGCGCTGTGGCCGCACATGACGGTCGCGCAGAACGTCGCATTCGGGCTCGAGGAACGCCGGCTGCCGCGCGCCGAGATCGAGCGGCGAGTGGCCGCCGCGCTCGAGATGGTCGGGCTCGCCGATTTCGGCGCGCGCCGCCCCGGGGAGCTCTCGGGCGGCCAGCAGCAGCGCGTCGCGCTCGCCCGCACCATCGCGGTCGAACCCAAGGTGCTGCTGCTCGACGAGCCGCTCTCGAACCTCGACGCGAAGCTGCGCGTGCACATGCGCGGGGAGCTGCTCGCGCTGCAGCGCAGTCTCGGCATCACCACGCTCTTCGTCACGCACGACCAGGAAGAAGCGCTCTCGATCTCGGATCGCGTCGCGGTGCTCGACCAGGGCGTCATCCAGCAGATCGGCACGCCCCAGGAGCTCTACGACGCGCCGGCGAACCGCTTCATCGCCACCTTCGTCGGCACGATCAATCTCGTGCCCGGCACGGTGCGCGCCGCGGGAAGCGCGGCCGTGTTCCACTGCGCGGCGCTGGGCGAGATCGCGCTCGGGCGTGCGGCTCAGGCCGGCCCGGCCGAGCTCGCATTGCGGCCGCATACTCTGGAACTCGCCGCATCCGAGCGGCCCGCGACCCCGGGCCGGCACTGGGTGAGCGGCATCGTGCGCGACCGCGAATTCCTGGGCGAGTTCATCCGCTACCGGGTGAGCGTCAACGGGACCGACATCGTCGCCGACCAGCCACACCTGCCCGGAGAGCACGGCTTTTCCCCCGGCGCGCAGGTCAAGCTCGGGATCAACCCGGCGCAGGCGCGGCTCCTCCCCGCCTGAGCGGCGAGGCGAGGAGCGGAGCAGGCGGCAGCGAAAAGCGCGTGGCGGGGTTGCTCGCCTCACGCCTTGCGCGCCGGGATTCAGCTACGCTGCGCCTTCGCCGCGCGCTTCGCCCACATCAGCACCGGCACGCCGGAGGCGAGCATGGCGATGCCGACCATGGCGCCGATCGAGCCCGGGTCGAGGCTCATCGCGTAGGTGAAGCTCGAATAGAGCATGTAGGCGCACGCCGCTGCAAAGATGAGAGGGGTGAGGGGGTAGAGCGGGACCCGGAAATGGTCCTCGCGGTGCGCGGCCTGCACGCTGTTGCCGCCTTCTCGAGGCTGCCCTTGCGCCGTTGCGCTCGCGCGGGCGCTGCGTTGCCGGCGCAGCAGAAACAGCGAAATTCCCGTCAGCATGAAGAACAACCAGAACGCGGGCGCAGTGTAGGCCACCATGGTCTGGAAGCCGTCCGGGGTAAAGGAGGCGAGCGCCACCAGCGCCAGCGAGATCGCGCCCTGCGCGAGCAGCGCGTTGACCGGAGCGGAGGATCGTTCGTTCCAGCGGCCGAGCGCGCGGAAGATCACGAAGTCGCGCCCCAGCGCGTAATTGGTGCGCGCGCCGGTGAATACCGTGGCGTTCAACGTGGAAAGCGAAGCGCACACCACCACGATGCCGAGCAGCACCACCCCCGCCTCGCCCCAGGTCACCTTCATGAGGTCGGAGGCGACCGCCTTGGACTCGCGCATGCCGGCAAGCCCCAGTGCCTTCAGGTAGGCGAGGTTGAGCAGGAGATAGAGCACGGTAATCACCACGATACCGATCACGAGCGCCTTCACGATGTTGCGGCGCGTGTCGCGCATCTCGGCGGTGAGGTAGGCAGCTTCGTTCCAGCCCCCGTAGGTGAGCAACACGAAGATCAGGGCGAGCCCCGTGAACCATGCGCCGTCCGGCGCCGGCGCCGCCGCCTGCGGGACGGCAGGCGCCATGGAAAGCCCGCTCGCCACCACGACGAGCACGGCGGCCACGAGTGCGATGGTCAGCGCGTTCTGCACCCACTTGCTCTGGCTGGTGCCCGCGGCGTTGAGCGCAGTGATCGCGACTACCGCGAGCGCGGCGTAGATCGCGGAGCTGTGCGCGCCGAGCGGCAGCAGGGTGGTGGCGTAGTCTCCGAACACGAATGCGATTGCAGCGATCGCCCCGGTCTGGACCACCGTCATGCGCGCCCAGGCGAAGAGGAATCCCAGCCAGTCGCCGTAGGCCTGCGACAGGAAATAGTACTCGCCGCCGGCGTGGGGATGCGCGCTGCCCAGCTCGGCGTAGACGAGCGCCCCCACCAGCGAGATCAGCCCGCCGAGCAGCCACACCGCGATGAAAGCGGCGTCACCTGCGACGTTGCCGGCGACGATCGCCGGCGCCTTGAAGATCCCGACGCCGATGACGATGCCGACGATCATCGCCACCGCGTCGAACACGGTGAGCGTCGGGCGCGGCTCGCCTCCCGCGCCCGCCCGCGGCGCCGGCGCGCTCACCGCAGCGCGCCCATCCGGATCGCCCCGGATGCGCCCATGTTCGCCGCGCCCCGCGCCGTGAGCTTCGCGCGCCACGGCAAGACGCGCTGGCCCGCGCCATCTTCGACCGTGACCGTGCCCTCGATCACCTCGCCCTTGATCTGGCCCCGGAAGCGGTGGGCGAGCATCGCGTTGCCTTGCGGGACATTCAGATTGAACGCGAACTGCTCTCCGGAGAGCCGGAACTGGGGCAGGCGCAGCTCGCGCCCGGCGACGCGCACCGTGCCGTGGACGAGCTGGAACTGCTGCTCGAAGGCGAATTCGTAGGGCACGGGCCGGCCCCCGAGCGGCAGCTCCGACTCCCAGCGCCCGGCGATGCGCGCCGGCACGATCCACAGGAAGATGTAGCTCTTGCCGGGATCGCCGACCGTCTTCTCCGGAACGAGCAGCGTCTTCTCCTCGTCGGGATCCCACTCGCCCATCGCGTAGTCGTGCGCCACGACGCGCGTTCCAGGTCTGAGCGCGAGAAGCTTGGGCCGCAGCTTGAGATTCATTTCCGGCAGCAGATAGGTCGTGATCACGGTCGCCGGGGCGAGGTCGGTCTCGAACAGGTTCTGCTCGACGAAGCGCGCCCGGTCTGCGACCCCTTCCCTGGCCGCGGTCTCGTTCGCGATCTTGAGAAGGTAGGTGTCGAGATCCACCCCGAAGCCGCGCGCGCCGAACTTCTTCGCAGCGGTGATGACGATGCGCCCGTCGCCCGAGCCGAGGTCGATCACGTAGTCGTTGGCGCCGACCCGCGCCATGCGCAGCATCTCGTCCACCACCACCTGCGGCGTCGGCACGTACACCACGTCCCCGCGCCCTTCCTGGGCGAGCGCCACCGGAGCGGCGAGCGCGAGCGCCAGCGCGAATATCGCATGCAATCGTGTTGCCTGACTCATCCTGGCTCCTTTCCAGACATCGAAACCGCGTCCCCGCAAGATACCGAGAACGCCCAGCAAAATCACAGTCCCGCTTCAGCTTCCCTCCCTGTCGGGGAGGAAAGGGCCGCCCTGCCCTCTGTCACGGGCAGCCCGCCCCGCGGAAAAAGCGAAGCGATCTTCGCTCCTGGCGCCGCAGCCTCCTCGGCTCTATCGTTTCTCGATCTCGCCGCGCTTCAGCCGGACAGCTTTCCACTCCTGCTCCCCGCCCCCGAGCCGCGCCCGGCCGAAAATCGCGTCCCCGGTTACGCGCCCCTCGTACTCGATGCGCAGCGTGCGCCCCTGCTCCTCCGCGACGATCGCAAAGCGGATCTCCTCGCCCCGCATCCGGGCCTCTTCGAGCCGCGCGGGCCGTCCGCCGACGACGAGTTTTCCCGCGAGCGCCTGGAAAGTTTGCTCCAGCGCGAGCTCATGGTCCAGCTCCCGCCCCTCGACCGCGAGCCGCCAGCGCCATATGCCGGCGGCGTTCGCCGGCACGATCCAGAGATAGATCTCGCTCGAGGGAGGCCCGTAGGGCTTGTCGGGCACGGGCACGGTCCGGCGCGCATCGGGCCGCCACTCGCCGAGATCGAAATCGTGCGACACCACGCGCGTGCCGGGTTTGAGCTCGGCGAGCAGCCGCGGCCGCAGCTCGGCAAGCACGGTCGGGTAGAGGTACATGGCGAGCACCGTGGCGCGCTCGATATCGGTGACGAAGAGGTTCTGTTCGAGGAAGCGCACGCGGTCGGCGACGCCTTGACGGCGCGCCTCGCTGCGTGCGGCGGCGACGAGCGCGCTGTCGATCTCCACGCCCAGCCCGCGCGCGCCGAACTTCTTCGCCGCAGTGATGACGATGCGCCCGTCGCCCGAGCCGAGGTCGATCACGAAATCCCGGGGGCCCACGTCGGCGATCCGCAGCATCTCGTCCACCACCACCTGCGGCGTCGGCACGTAAGGGACGTGGGCATGGGGGTGCTGGTCGGCGGCGCGTGGCGCCGCGGACGGCGCCGCGAGCAGCGCGCACACGAGAGCGCTCGCCAGCCCGAGTCGCAAAGCCATGGCGCTCACCGCCCGCTCCGCACCGCGCGCCACGGACCCTTCAGGCGCTCCGTCCCGACGCCGCGCGCGACTTCGCCCTCGATCACCTCGCCCGCGACTCGACCCTCGAAATAGAGCGTCGCCTCGTTCTGCGGGTCGGTGCTGTCCACCACCGCGAAGCTCAGGCGGTCGCCGGAGAGCCGCGCCTCCCATACCGGGGCCGGAACGCCGTTCAGCCGCGCGTGCGCCGACACTTCCTGATAGCGCTGCGTGAACTCGAGTTCCAGATGGCGCTCGATCGGCGGCAGCCCGATGCGCGAGCGCCAGCGCCCGGCCACCTGCGCGGGCACGATCCACAGCATGACGTCCTTGCGGATCCGGCTCTTCGCGTCCGGACGCCAGTCGCCGAGATCGAAGTCGTGCGCGACGATGCGCGTGCCGGGCCGCAGCGCAAGGAGCTTTGGCCGGAGCTTGAGGTTCATCTCGGGAAAGAGGTAGAGCGTGATCACGCTCGCCGCGGACAGGTCGGTGCGGAAAAGATCCTCTTGCACGAACTTCACGCGCTCCGCGACCCCCGCCCGCCGCGCGCTCTCCTCGCTCTGGATGAGGAGGTGAAAATCGAGCTCGACCCCCATCGCGCGCGCGCCGAACTTCTTCGCCGCGGTGATGACGATGCGCCCGTCGCCCGAGCCGAGGTCGATCACGAAATCCCGGGGGCCCACGTCGGCGATCCGCAGCATCTCGTCCACTACGATCTGCGGCGTCGGCACATAGGGTGCGTCCGGCTTGCGGGTGTCGTCCTGGGCGAGTCCCGGACGAGCCGCCAGCGAGGACGCGAGGAGAAAGGCGAGAGTCGAAACGAGAAGGGAAAAGCAGCCAGCGGCGGTGTTTTTCGCTTGCGCCTTGACGTTCACGGCTATCCCTCCTCCGCCCCGCGCACGATGCGCGTCGCGCGCCAGCGGCCGACGGCGCGGCTGCGGCCGGGCCCGGAATGCACCTCGCCTTCCATCGAGAGTCCTCGCACCCGCCCCTCGAAATGATGGCTCGCGTCGTCCTCGACCAGCACGAAGCTCACGCGCTCGCCCGAGAGCCGCGCCTCGAACGCCGGCAGGTAGCCTCCCGGCACGCGCGCGCCGCCGCGGATCTCCTGGTAGCGCTGCTCGAACTCGATCTCGTACTCGCGGCTGCCGCCGGGCAGCTCCGCGTGCAGCCGCCACCGGCCGCCCACCTGCGCCGGCACGACGTATAAGTAGTAGGTCTTGGAAATGAGCACGGTGCGGTCCGGCTTCCAATCGGCGAAGCCGTAATCGTGCGCGACGATGCGCGTGCCGGGCCGCAGCTCGGCGAGAAGCTTCGGCTTGAGCCGCTCCAGGAGCGAGGGCAGGAGGTAGAGCGCGACCACCGTCGCCGACCTCACGTCGGCCTGGAGCGCGTCACCGTGCACGAACGCCACGCGGTCGGAGACTCCGGCGCGCTCGGCGTTGGCGCGGCTCTCGGCGACGAGATCCGCGTCGATCTCCACGCCCAGCCCGCGCGCGCCGTAATCGCGCGCCGCGGCGATCACGATGCGCCCGTCGCCCGAGCCGAGGTCCACCACCAGGTCGCCGGGCCCCGCCTCTGCCACTCGCAGCATCTCGTCCACCGCGACCGTGGTGGACGGCACGTACGGGGTGGGGATGTCGAGCGGCGCGGAAACAGCGGCAACCGGGCCCGCTGCGGCGAGCGCGAGCGCCAGAGCGAGCCCCGTGCGCGCCCTCGCCGCGTTCATCTCGGGTGATCGGGATCGAAGCGGGGTGCCGCCAGCCCGGCGTGCCGCGGCTCGCGCAGCTCGGTGCGCACCGCGGACCAGTTGGCTTGCCGCGTGCCCTCTTTTCCCTTCACGCGCGCGCTGCCCTCGATCGCGTGGGCGATGATGCGCCCCTCGAATTCGTAGCGCTCCTCGCCCGCTTCCACGGCGAGGCGGATGCGGCTGCCGGTCAGGCTCGCGCCCGCGAGCTTCGCCGCCTGCCCATCCACGGTAAGCGTGCCCTCGAGTTTCTGGAAGAGCTGCTCGAGCGAGAGATCGAACTCGCGCGCGGCGCCCTCCAGCGGCAGCCGCCAGCGCCAGCGACCGGAGGCGACCGCCGGCACCACCCAGTAGAACACCTTGCTTCTCTGCCCGATGCCGACACTCTTGCCCGGGGCGTCCATCTCGAGCGCGAGATCGGGCGCCCACTCGCCCATGTCGTAGTCGTGCGAGACGATGCGCGTGCCGGGCCGCAGCGTGGAGAGAAGCTTGCCCCGGATCATCAGGTTCACCTCGGGCAGCAGGTAGAGGGTGAGCACGGTGGCGCGGCTGACATCGGTCGCGTGGAGATCGCGCTGATAGAACACCGCGCGCCCGGCCACGCCCGCGCGCGCTGCGTTGCGATTGCTCAACGCCACCAGCTTGCGGTCGAGGTCCACGCCGAAGCCGCGCGCGCCGTATTTCTTCGCCGCGGTGATCACCATGCGCCCGTCGCCCGAGCCGAGGTCAATCACGTAGTCCCCGGGGCCGACCCTGGCGATCTCGAGCATCTTCTCGACCACGTTCTGCGGCGTCTGCACGTAGGGCGTATCGCCCCAGTCCTGCGCCGGCGCGGGCCCTGCCGCGAGGAGCGCCGCGAGGAGCGCCTGGCCGGGCAGCGCTCGCCACGCGCCGGCCGGGATGCTGCGTCTCATCGATGGAACGCGCGGGACGCGGACTGCGCGAGCCGGGGGTGCGGCTCGGGCCGGCCCGCCGCGGGACGTGGGGCGCGCCGCGCGTTCCATTCGAACTGCCCCTGGATGCGGGTGCCCGAGATCCGGGCCAGGCCGCTGATCGCGTCGCCCTCCACCTTTCCGTCGAGCTCGTGGCGCACGGCAACGCCGTTCACCTCGGCAGTGAACGCGAGGCTGATGTCGCCCCCGGTGAGACGCGCCCGCTGCAGCTTGACAGCGCGGCCGCCGACGCGCGCGGTTCCGGAGATCACCTGGAACTTCTGGTCGAGCACGACTTCGTAGGACTGTGGTTTGCCGGCAACCGGCAGCTCCCAGCGCCAGATGCCCGCGACCTGCGCCGGGACGATCCAGAAATACACGTCGCTCTTGCCGCCCGCCCCGCCGTACTTTTCCTTGGCGTCCACCGTCACGTGCGCGTCCGGTTTCCAGTCCTCCATCGAGAAATCGTGCGAGACGATGCGCGTGCCCGGCTTGAGCTGGAGCAGCTTCGGGCGCAGCTCCATGTTCACGCGCGGCAGCAGATACATCGTGATCACCGTCGCCTCGCTGAGATCGGTCTCGAACAGATCGCGTTGCTGGAAGGATACGCGGTCGGTGACGCCGGCCTTGCGCGCGTTCTCGTTGCTCTCGCGGATACGCTCGGGGTTGAGGTCTACGCCGAAGCCGCGCGCGCCGAACTTGCGCGCCGCGGTGATCACGATCCGGCCGTCGCCCGAGCCGAGATCGATCACGTAATCGTTGGGGCCGACCTTCGCGATCTCGAGCATCTTCTCGACCACCTCCTGCGGGGTGGGCACGTAGGGCACGCTCGGCTCGCCGGCCCAAGCCGCCGTGGCGGCCATCGCGGCCCCCGCCAGCAGCAGGCGCGCGCGCGCAGCGGCCTGACACGATATGGACTGCACGGGCATCACCTTTCGGGCTCCTTCGGGCTGACCTCGACCGCGGAGCGGGCAGCGCTCTTCCGCCCGGTTCGAGGGTGCGGCATTATAACCGACCGCCCATGCTGCTGTACGCCATCCTCTTCGTTTCCGGCGCCGCGGTGCTCGCGCTGGAGCTTCTCGCCTCGCGCATCATGACGCCCTATTTCGGGGTGAGCCTCTACATCTGGACCGGCATCCTTTCGATCACGCTCGTCGCGCTCGCGCTCGGCTACTGGGCTGGCGGGCGGATC
>DATLZE010000174.1:0-9635 GCA_035574195.1 Burkholderiales bacterium
GGTGGCGCTCGCCGCCGGCTGCGGTCCCGGTTCGCGCGGCTGCGCCGGGCCCGGATCCTTCGGCTGGGCGGTCGACTGCGCCGGCTTGGGCGGGCGCGGGGCGCGCCCTTCCATGATGTCGTTGATCTGGTCGGCGTCGAGAGTCTCCCATTCGAGCAGCGCCTTCGCCATCGCCTCGACCTTGTCGCGGTTCTCCTCGATCAGCCGGCGCGCGAATCGGTACTGCTGGTCCACGATGCGCCGGATCTCGGCGTCCACCTTCTGCATGGTGGCTTCCGACACGTTCTTGTGCACCGTGACCGAGCGCCCGAGGAAGACCTCGCCCTCGTTCTCGCCGTAGACCATCGGGCCGAGCTCCTCGCTCATGCCCCAGCGCGTCACCATGTTGCGCGCCAGATCGGTGGCGCGCTCGAAGTCGTTGGAGGCGCCGGTCGTCATCTGCCCCATGAAGATCTCCTCGGCGATGCGCCCGCCGAAGAGCACCGCGATGTTCTGCAGGATCTGCTCGCGGTCCATGCTGTAGCGGTCCTGCTCGGGGAGCTGCATGGTGACGCCGAGCGCGCGCCCCCGCGGAATGATGGTCACCTTGTGCACCGGATCGGTCTTGGGCAGCAGCTTCGCCACCACCGCGTGTCCCGATTCGTGATAGGCGGTATTCCGGCGCTCGTGCTCCGGCATCACGATCGAGCGGCGCTCGGCACCCATCACGATCTTGTCCTTGGCGCGTTCGAAGTCCTCCATGTCCACCAAGCGCTTGTTGGCGCGCGCGGCGAAGAGCGCCGCCTCGTTCACCAGATTGGCGAGGTCCGCGCCGGAGAAGCCGGGCGTGCCGCGGGCGATGATCTCCGGCTTCACGTCGGGCGCGATCGGGACCTTGCGCATGTGCACCTGCAGGATCTGCTCGCGCCCGCGGATGTCCGGCAGCGGCACCACCACCTGGCGGTCGAAGCGGCCGGGCCGCAGCAGCGCCGGATCGAGCACATCGGGACGGTTGGTCGCGGCGATCACGATCACGCCCGAGTTGGTCTCGAAGCCGTCCATCTCGACGAGCAACTGGTTGAGCGTCTGCTCGCGCTCGTCGTTGCCGCCGCCCAGGCCCGCGCCGCGCTGGCGCCCGACGGCGTCGATTTCGTCGATGAACACGATGCACGGGGCGTGTTTCTTCGCCTGTTCGAACATGTCGCGCACGCGCGCGGCGCCCACGCCGACGAACATCTCGACGAAATCGGAGCCGGAAATCGAGAAGAACGGCACTTTCGCCTCGCCCGCGATCGCCTTGGCGAGCAGCGTCTTGCCGGTGCCGGGGTTGCCCACCATGAGCACTCCCCGCGGGATGCGCCCCCCGAGCTTCTGGAACTTGCCCGGGTCGCGCAAGAATTCGACCAGCTCGGCCACCTCCTCCTTCGCTTCCTCGCAGCCGGCGACGTCGGCGAAGGTGACCGTGTTGTTCGACTCGTCGAGCATGCGCGCGCGGCTCTTGCCGAAGGAGAACGCGCCGCCGCGCCCCCCGCCCTGCATCTGGCGCATGAAGAAGATCCATACGCCGATCAGCAGCAGCATCGGGAACCACGAGACGAAGATGTTCATGAGCAGCGAGGGCTCCTCCTCGGGCTTGGCCTCGATGATGACCCCATTTTTGAGCAGGTCGGAGACGAGCCACGGATCGGAGGGCGAATAGGTGGTAAAGCGCTCCCCGGTCGTCTTCACGCCCTTCAGCACCCGGCCTTCGATCGTCACCTTGGCGATGCGGCCCTGCTTCACCTCCTCGATGAACTGGGAGTACTCCATCGCCTTCTGCGTGCTCTGGCGGGTGCTGAACTGGTTGAAGACCGTCATCAGCACCAGCGCGATCACGAGCCAGATCGCCACGTTTTTAATCAGGTTGTTCAAGGATGCTCCTCAAGCCGCAGTAAGATTTGCGCTACAGGGTTCATTCTAGACTGTTTTCGCCAGCGGCGCAGCCCGAAGCCGCTACCTCGCCGCACACCGCCCGCCTCGGTCCTCCGGCGAGCAAATAGACTTCGCTCGAACGCTCCCGCGAGGCTCTGGGCTTGCGCACTGCAACCGACCGGAACCGCCCGCGCAGCCTCCGCAGATATTCCTCGAAGCCCTCGCCCTGGAACAGTTTGACCAGGAATTTCCCTCGCGGTTTCAAGTGGTTCATCGCAAATTCCAGCGCCAGCCCAGCGAGCTCCAGCACGCGCGCCTGGTCGGTCGCGCCGATACCGCTCAGATTGGGGGCCATGTCGGAGAGCACAAGATCCGCCTTGCGGCCGCCTAGCGCGCGTTCGAGCTCGGCCACGACGCTCGGGTCGCGGAAGTCGCCGCGGATGAAGGTCACGCCGGGCAGCGCCGGCATCTCGAGCAAATCGAGCGCGATCACGCGTCCGCCCGGGACGACCCGCTTGGCGGCGACCTGGGACCAGCCGCCCGGGGCGGCTCCGAGATCCACCACCAGCATGCCGGGCGCGAGCAGCCGGTCGCGGCGCGCGATTTCCTCGAGCTTGTAGGCGGCGCGCGAGCGCATGCCCTCGGCGCGCGCGCGCTTCACGTACGCGTCCGAGACGTGCTCTTGCATCCAATCTTTGCCGCGCACCCGCCCCATCGGCTACACTCCCGGAGGCGAACGCTTCCCAACCTCAGGTGAACGCCGATGAACGCGGATGAAGCCGGCCGCGAACCCGGTCTCTCGTTTTCTCATCGGCGTTGATCGGCGGCACCTGCATGAGCCCATTGACGCCGGCGCAGCGGCGCGCGTTGCGCGCGCGGGCCCATCATCTGCGGCCCGTGGTTAGGATCGGCGCCGCCGGGCTCACCCCGGCGGTGCTCGACGAGATCGACTCGGCCCTGAGGAGCCATGAACTCATCAAGATCCGGGTGCTGGGCGAAGACCGCTTGCAGCGCGCCGGACTGATCGGAGAAATCTGCGCGGCGCTCGCGGCAAGCCCGGTACAGCACATTGGCAAGATTCTGGTCATCTACCGGCCGCGCCCGGAACGAGAACCGCCCCGGCCGCGGCCGGGAAAGAAAGCCGGGCGGCGTAGCGAGCGCGGCTGCCAGAGCCGGTGACGAAGGCAAGCTCGAAACGCACCACGAACCCGCCTTTGCCGCCGCCGCCCCGAAAAGCTGCGCGCTCCGCACCTGGTGCCGCTCATTTTCCGCGACCGTGCAGCACCACCAGCGCCACGCCGAGCAGGCTCACGATCACGTAGAGCGCGCTCGCCACGCCGTGCCAGGTCAGGAAGCGGTCGCGAAACACCGACTCCATCACCTCCCTGGGCAACGCCTGCACCTTGAGGCCCTCCAGCACCGGCTGCACGCCGAGCTCGCCGGCGAGCGTCAGCGCGAGCATCGCGAGCGTCACCCAGAAGAAGCCCTGCTTCAGGCATGCCATGCCGGCGCGTGCGGCGCGGAAAACGACGAGATAGGCGGCGCAGGCGACCCCGATCCAGGCGATCAGCGTGAAGAGCTTGCCGGCGAGCAGCCCCGCGAGCGCCCGGTCCGGCAGGCGCGAGAAGAGCAGGGGCGCGACGATGAAGCCGATCGCCCAAAGGCCGCCGACCCAGAGCGTGACCGCCACCGACTGCAGCGCGTCCGCGACCGACTTCATCTAGCCAGCGAGCACGCCGAGCGAAACCGCCGCCCCGGCGCCTGCCCGGTGCGTTCCCGGCGGTTCAGATGTACTTGACGTCGAGAATTTCATACTCGCGCACGCCGCCCGGGGCCTGGACTTCGGCGACGTCGCCCGGATACTTCCCGATCAGCGCCCGCGCGAGCGGCGAGCTGATCGAGATTTTTCCCTGCCTGATGTCGGCCTCGTCGTCGCCCACGATCTGGTAGGTGACCACCTCCCCGCTCGCCATGTCCTCGAGGTCCACAGTGGCGCCGAACACGCAGCGCCCGTCTGCGTCGAGCAGCGCCGGGTTGATGATCTGGGCGTTGGCGAGCTTCGCCTCGAGCTCGGCGATCCGCCCCTCGATGAAGCTCTGCCGCTCCTTGGCGGCGTGATACTCGGCGTTCTCCGAAATGTCGCCGTGCGAGCGCGCCTCGGCCAGTGCGCTGGCGATCGCCGGCCGCTGCACGGTCTTCAGCTCGTGCAGCTCGGCGCGCAGCTTCTCCACGCCCGCGACCGTGATCGGGATCTTGCTCATCTTCCAGCAAACGGAAAACCGGGAACGGCGAACGGGAAAGCCCCCGGCGCCCCCGTCCACCCTGATCGCCTGTTTTCCATTTTTCTATCCTCCACTATCCGCCGCCAGCGCTGCCCGCGGCAGACTGGCGTGCAACGCCTGTATCGCATAGGCACGCAGCTCCCGCGCGTGTTTCATGCCGTTGCAGGCGGCGCGCGCGCCGTCGAGCGTGGTGTAGAGCGTCACGCCCTCCTGCAGCGCGGCGCGCCGGATCACGTAGGAGTCGCGCACCGCGACGCGTTTCTCCTCGACGGTGTTCACGATCAGCGAGATCTCGCCGTTCTTGATCATGTCCACGATGTGCGGCCGGCCTTCGGCCACCTTGTTGACCGGGGTCACCGCGAGCCCCGCCGCGGAAAGCGCCGCCGCGGTACCGCGCGTGGCGACCAGCGTGAAGCCGAGGCTCGCGAGGCTGCGCGCGATGTCCACCACCCTCGGCTTGTCCCCGTCGCGCACGCTGATGAACACCTTGCCGGCGGAGGGCAGGCGCTCGCCCGAGGCGAGCTGCGATTTCACGAACGCCTCGGCGAAGGTCTCGCCCACCCCCATCACCTCGCCCGTGGACTTCATCTCCGGCCCGAGGATGGTGTCCGCGCCCGGGAACTTGATGAACGGGAACACCGCTTCCTTGACCGAATAATAAGGGGGCTTCACCTCGCCCGCGACGCCCTGCTCGGCGAGCGTCTTTCCGGTCATGCAGCGCGCGGCGATCTTGGCGAGCGGCACCCCGGTCGCCTTCGACACGAAGGGCACCGTGCGCGAGGCACGCGGGTTGACCTCCAGCACATAGACCACGCCATCCTGGATCGCGAACTGCACGTTGATCAGGCCCACGACCTTGAGCGCGCGCGCCAGCGCCACCGTCTGGCGCCTGAGCTCGTCCTGCAGCCCGCGCGAGAGCGAGAACGGCGGCAGCGAACAGGCCGAATCCCCCGAGTGCACCCCGGCCTGCTCGATGTGCTCCATGACGCCGCCGATCACGACCTCGACGCCGTCGGAGACCGCGTCCACGTCCACCTCGGTGGCGTCGTTCAGGAAGCGGTCGAGCAGCACCGGGGAATCATTCGACACCTTCACCGCCTCGCGCATGTAGCGCTCGAGGTCGTTGCGATTGTAGACGATCTCCATCGCGCGCCCGCCGAGCACGTACGAGGGGCGCACCACGAGCGGATAGCCGATCTCCTCCGCCACCGCGAGCGCCTTCGGGATGCTGCGCGCGGTACGGTTGGGCGGCTGCTTGAGCTTGAGCCGGTGAAGCAGCTTCTGGAAGCGCTCGCGGTCCTCGGCGGCGTCGATCGAGTCGGGCGAGGTGCCGATGATCGGCACGCCTGCCGCCTCGAGGTCGCGCGCGAGCTTGAGCGGCGTCTGCCCGCCGAATTGCACGATCACCCCGTAGGGCTTCTCGACGTGGACGATCTCGAGCACGTCCTCGAGCGTCAGCGGCTCGAAGTAGAGCCGGTCGGAAGTGTCGTAGTCGGTCGAGACCGTCTCCGGATTGCAGTTCACCATGATGGTCTCGAACCCGTCCTCGCGCAAAGCGAGCGCCGCGTGCACGCAGCAGTAGTCGAACTCGATGCCCTGGCCGATGCGGTTGGGGCCGCCGCCGAGCACCATCACTTTCCTGCTCCCGCTCGGCGCCGCCTCGCACTCCTCCTCGTAGGTAGAGTAGAGGTAAGCGGTGCGGGTCGCGAACTCCGCGGCGCAGGTATCCACCCGCTTGTACACGGGCCGCACCCCGAGCGCATGGCGGCGGGCGCGCACCGCTTCCTGGGGGACGCCGAGAAGGGCAGCGAGGCGGCTGTCGGAGAAGCCGGCGCGCTTGAGGCGCCTGAGCGCCGCGGCGTCGAGGCTCTCGAGCGCGGTCCCCTCGAGCGCCTTTTCCCGGTGCACCAGGTCCTCGATCTGCGCGAGGAACCAGGGATCAATGTGCGTCAACTCGTACACCTCGTCCACCGTCATGCCGCAGCGGAAGGCATCGGCGACGTAGTAGATGCGGTCCGGCCCGGGGTCGGCGAGCTCGTTCTCGATCACGTCGCGGTCGGTGGTCCTGGGGTCGAGCCCGTCCGATCCGGTCTCCAGCCCCCGCAGCGCCTTCTGCAGCGATTCCTGGAAGGTGCGTCCGATCGCCATCACCTCGCCCACCGACTTCATCTGGGTGGTCAGCCGGTCGTCGGCCTGCGGGAACTTCTCGAAGGCGAAGCGCGGGATCTTGGTGACGACGTAGTCGATCGTGGGCTCGAAGGAGGCCGGAGTCGCGCCCCCGGTGACCTCGTTCCTCAATTCGTCCAGCGTGTAGCCCACTGCCAGCTTGGCCGCGACCTTGGCGATCGGAAACCCGGTCGCCTTCGAGGCGAGCGCAGAGGAGCGCGACACCCGCGGGTTCATCTCGATGATCAGCATGCGCCCGTCGGCGGGGTTGACCGCGAACTGCACGTTCGAGCCGCCCGTGTCCACGCCGATCTCGCGCAGGCACGCGATCGCCGCGTCGCGCATGATCTGGTACTCCTTGTCGGTCAGCGTCTGCGCCGGCGCGACCGTGATGGAGTCCCCGGTGTGCACGCCCATCGGGTCCAGGTTCTCGATCGAGCACACGATGATGCAGTTGTCCTTGCGGTCCCGCACCACCTCCATCTCGAATTCTTTCCAGCCGATCACCGACTCCTCGACCAGCACCTCGCGCGTGGGGCTGGCGTCGAGCCCGCGCTCGACGATGGCGATGAACTCGTCGCGGTTGTAGGCGATGCCTCCGCCGGTGCCCCCGAGCGTGAACGAGGGCCGGATGATGGTGGGGAAGCCGACCATCGCCTGCACCTGCAGCGCCTCCTCGAGGCTGTGCGCGAGCGCCGAGCGGGGGCTCGCGAGCCCGATCCGCTCCATCGCCTTCTTGAACTTCTCGCGGTCCTCGGCCTTGTCGATCGCCTCGCGCCGCGCGCCGATCATCTCGACGCCGTATTTCTCGAGCACGCCGTTTCTCGCGAGATCGAGCGCGCAGTTGAGCGCAGTCTGCCCGCCCATGGTCGGCAGCAGCGCGTCGGGCCGCTCGATGGCGATGATCTGCTCGAGCATCCGCCAGTTGATCGGCTCGATGTAGGTCGCGTCCGCCATCTCCGGATCGGTCATGATGGTGGCGGGGTTGG
Organism: Burkholderiales bacterium; assembly: GCA_035574195.1. GTDB lineage: Bacteria > Pseudomonadota > Gammaproteobacteria > Burkholderiales > SG8-41 > SG8-41. The sequence goes on from DATLZE010000174.1 coordinate 7,328, forward strand.
AATTGACCAGGATGACGCGGTAGCCCTCCTCTTTCAGCGCCTTGCACGCCTGGGCGCCCGAATAGTCGAACTCGCACGCCTGGCCGATCACGATCGGCCCGGCGCCGATGATCAGGATGCTGTCGATGTCGGTGCGCTTGGGCATTCGAAACCGCCGCGAGCCGCCAATCGTAAACCGTGAACCGAGCGCAATCCGTCACGCCGCAGCATGGCCGACGCCTTGCGCCTTGCGCATCCTGCCTGCCGCCTTCGAGTGCTGCTCCATCAACGCCGCGAACCGGTCGAAGAGGTAATCAATATCGTGCGGCCCCGGGCTCGCCTCGGGGTGTCCCTGGAAGCAGAACGCAGGGCGGTCGGTGAGCGCGAAGCCCTGGAGACTGCCGTCGAAGAGCGAGACGTGGGTCACGCGCGCATTGTCCGGGAGCGTCTGCGCGTCCACCGCGAAGCCGTGGTTCTGGCTGGTGATCATCACGCGCCCGCTGTCGAGGTCTTGGACCGGGTGGTTGGCGCCGTGGTGCCCGAACTTCATCTTGAGCGTGCGCGCCCCGCACGCGAGCCCGAGCAACTGGTGCCCGAGGCAGATGCCGAAGATGGGAACACCCGCCTCCAGGAATCTGCGGATCGCGCGGATCGCGTAGTCGCACGGCTCGGGATCGCCCGGGCCGTTGGAGAGAAAGATCCCGTCGGGGGCGAGCGCGAGCGCCTCCTCGGCCGGGGTCCGTGCCGGCAGCACCGTCACGCGGCAGCCGCGCGAGACGAGCTTGCGCAGGATATTGCGCTTGACACCGTAGTCGTAGGCCACGACGTGAAAGCGCGGCGCGGCGGCCGGCCGCCCGTAGCCCCGCCCGAGCGCCCATACCGATTCCTCCCACTCGTAGGGTCTAGCGCAGCTCACCACCTGGGCGAGGTCCATGCCGACCAGCCCCGGGAACGCCCGCGCGGCCGCGAGCGCCTCCGCCTCGTCCACCCGGCCCGCCATGAGGCAGCCGTCCTGCGCGCCGCGGTCGCGCAGCAGGCGCGTGAGCCGGCGCGTGTCAATGTCGGCAATCGCGGGCACCCCGCTTTGCCTGAGGTAATCGGAGAGCGTCTGCTGCCTGCGCCAGCTCGAGGAGAGCAGCGGCAGGTCGCGGATCACCAGTCCTGCGGCGTGGATCCGCTCCGACTCCACGTCCTCGGCATTGATGCCGGTGTTGCCGATGTGCGGATACGTCAGGGTGACGATCTGGCGGCAGTAGGAGGGGTCGGTCAGGATTTCCTGGTAGCCGGTCATGGCGGTGTTGAACACCACCTCGCCCACGGCGAGCCCCTCGGCGCCGATCGAGGTGCCGCGGAAAACGGTGCCATCTTTGAGCACCAGGATGGCAGGAACCCGCGACACGCTAACCCCTTGAATTGAAGTGTAGATACACAAAGCGGGACGGGCTTTCCGCCCCTCCCGCTGAAGCTTCAAGATTATACGCGAACAGGGCAGCTCCGGCAATGCGCCGGACCGGAGCCGAACGGCAAACGGCTCGCGCCTTCCCCCTACCTTGCGAAGCCGAGAACGTCGGCCATGTCGAAGAAGCCGTGCGTGCGCGACGCGACGAAGCGCGCGGCGCGCAGCGCCCCGTTCGCGAAGTTGGCGCGGCTCGAGGCGCGGTGCGAAATCTCCAGGCGCTCGCCGGCGCCGATGAACATCACGGTGTGCTCGCCCACGATGTCGCCGCCGCGCACGGTTGCGAAGCCGATCGCCTCCTCCGCGCGCTCGCCGGTCATGCCCTCGCGTCCGTACACGGCATGCCGCTTCAGGTCGCGGCCGAGCGCCCGCGCCACCACCTCCCCCATGCGCAGCGCGGTGCCGGAAGGCGCGTCCACCTTGTGCCGGTGGTGCGCCTCGACGATCTCGACGTCGTAGCCGCGCCCGAGCGAGCTTGCCGCGATCTCGAGCAGCCGGAGCGCGACGTTGACGCCGACGCTGAAGTTGGGCGACATCACGATCGCGATCTCGCGCGCGGCCCGCGCGATCTCGGCTTTCTGCGCCTCGCTGAAGCCAGTGGTGCCGATCACCATGCGCGTGCCGCGCCCGCGGCAGGCGTCGAGGTGCGCGAGGGTCGCCTCGGGGCGCGTGAAGTCCACGAACACGTCGCACGCGGCAGCTGCCTCGTCGGCATCCGCGCCGATGCGCACGCCGCACGCCGGCGCGCCGATGAGCTCGCCGGCGTCGCGGCCGAGATGCGTGTCGCCGGTGCGTTCGAGCGCCGCGGCGAGCGCCAGATCGGGGGCGCGCGCCAGCGCCTCGAGCAGCGCGCGCCCCATGCGCCCGGCCGCG
>DATLZE010000175.1:0-10160 GCA_035574195.1 Burkholderiales bacterium
ATGCGCGCGAGCGCCGGCGGCAGGAAGCGCATCGCGCCGGTGTAGAAGTTCATCGTATTGCCGCGGAACAGCAGAGCGCGCCGGCTCCCGCTCCGCCCGCGGGCTCGTAATAGGCGCCAGCGAGCGGCTCGGCGGGGGTCGGCATCGAGATCAACTCGGTGCGCACGCGTACTCCTCCCTCAGGAACACTGGCAAATCGGTCACCGGCGGGCGTGCGGGCACCTGGTAGAACAGATCGGCGACGAAGCCGCGGTGATAGCTGGTGTGGTTCACGACGTGGAGCAGGATTTCCCCGCGCGTCATGACGCCGCGGTTTCCGCCGATCAGCGTGAACGCGACCGGCTCGCCGAGCGCGGCGTCGTCCACCGCCTCGCTCCAGGCGATGTACCAGGCGTCCACCTCCCGCTGCCGGCGCCACAGCTCTTCGAGCGGCGGATGATCCGGGGTGTTGCGCGCCGTGAAGCCGTGGCTGCGCCCTTCGAGGTGCGCCTGCCAGATGAGATCTATCACGTAGACATGGTTGAGCGTGTGCACCATGTTGCGGAACAGGCTCCGGCGCTCCTTCGTCGCCTCGCCTTCCGGCAGCGCGGCGACCGCCTCGTAGATGAGCCGGTTCGCCCAGGCGTTGTAGCGCGCGAGCATGCGCGCGGTGTCGGCGGTGATCATGGCGCATCCCTCTTTCGTGCCCGCAGCCTGCCGGGCGGTTAGAATGATGCCACGATCATGTCCGCCTCCGGAATCAACGAAACCGCCTCGCCCGTGCCGGCGAGCGTGGTGGTCCTGAGAATCCCGGAATTCACACGCCGGCCGGTCGCGGAGCAGACCCGCCTGAAGGCGCGGCTCGACGCGCTCCTCGCCGCCGCCATCGAGCCGCTGCCCGCTGCCGGGCGCATCGTGCTCGACGCGCCGGAGGGCGCCGCGGTCGTGGTGCTGGGGGAACCTGCGGCCGCGCTCGATCTCGCGGAGCGCTCGCAGGCGGCCGCCGCCGATTTGCCGCTCGCGATCGGCGTCAACCACGGTCCCGTCAGGGCGGCGCACGATGCGGCACGCGGGCCGGGGCTGGTCGGCGACGGAATCGCCTCCGGCATGGTGCTCGCCGCGGCTGCGGCACCGGGCGGCTTGCTCGCCTCCCGCTCGTTTCGCGAGGCGCTCGAAGCGACCGACCCCGGCCGCGCCACCGAACTCTCCTCGGCGGGAGTGTTCACCGATTCCGGCGTGCGCACCCACGAGCTCTACGCGCTCGACCGGCCGGCGGCCTTCCGGCGCCGGCGGCGTTTCGCTGCGGCCGCTGCCCTCGCCGCCGTGCTCATTCTCGGTTTGGGCATCGCGACCCGGATGCTGCTGCGCGACGAACCTGCGGCACCGGCCGTGGTCGTGTTCGAGATCGCCCCGCGCGGCGAGGTGTTCGTAGACGGGGTGTTCAAAGGCAAGAGCCCCCCGCTCAAGCGGCTGGAGCTTGCGCCCGGGCGCCACACCGTGGAGATCCGCAACAGCCCTCACCCGCCGCTCAAGTCCGAGATCAACCCCGGGCCGGGCGAGGAGCTGACCCTGAGCCACTCGTTCACCAGTGCGAAGCCTCCGAAGGCCGCCAGAGGCAGGAGCGTCGAGGATTACTGGCGCGACTTCCGTCGGAGCATCGGCTTTTGACGAGCGTCGTGAAATGACCGACGAGGCTCGACTCCTCGCCCCCGCGCCCGCTGAGGGCAGAGCAGGCTCCGAGCGCCTCGTGCTCGGACGCGGCCCCGCAGCGGGACGCAGCCCCGCACCGCAGGAGCGCGCGCTCGGGCGCGCCTCCACGGTCGCGTCCACGCAAACCGGGATCCCAGCTCCATGTTTCGGCTCATCCCCTCCCGGGCGGAGAAGGCGAATGGTCAGCGGAAAATGGCTCCTCAGCCATCTGTCCGGGGCTCGGTAGGCATGGGCGAGGCGCCGCTCGGACAGCTTGGCCGCTACCGCCTCGTCGCGGAACTCGGGCGCGGCGCCATGGGCGTGGTCTATCGCGCCGAGGATCCCCTGCTCGACCGCGCGGTCGCGATCAAGACCATTCTCATGGCGGGCGATGCCGCCGAGCGCGCCGAATACGAGGCGCGCTTCCACCAGGAAGCGCGGGCCGCGGGCGGGCTCAATCATCCCAACGTCATCACCATTTACGACATCGGCCGCGAGGGCGAGGTCGTCTACATGGCGATGGAGCTGCTCGAGGGGACGGACCTGCGCGAGCTGATGCGGCGCGGGGGCGTTCCGCTCGCGGCCGCGCTCGACATCGCGGCGCAGGTGGCGGACGGGCTCGCGTTCGCGCACGAGCGCGGCGTCGTGCACCGCGACATCAAGCCCGCCAACATCATGGTCGTGCGCGGCCAGCACGCGAAGATCATGGATTTCGGGATCGCGCGCATGCGCGCTTCCGACATGACGCAGACCGGCGCGATCATCGGCTCGCCGAAGTACATGTCGCCCGAGCAGGTGGCCGGACGGCGTGCCGATCACCGCTCCGATATCTTCTCGCTCGGCGTCGTGCTCTACGAGCTCGCGGCCGGGGCCCCGCCGTTTCCGGGGCCCGAGGTGAGCCTGATCATGCACCAGATCGCGACCGCGACCCCTCGCCCGCCGAGCGCGGTCAACGCCTCGGTGCCGCCGATGCTCGATCTCATCGTCGCCAAGGCGCTGCAGAAAAACCCCGATGCGCGCTACCAGAGCGCCGCGGAGCTCGCCGCGGACCTGCGCGCGTGCCTTGCCGGGCTGCCCGTTGCGGAAGGCGCCGCGCAGAACGCGGCCGAGGCGACGGTGAAGCTGGAGACGGCCGCAGCGACGGCCTGCGCGGGCGCCACGCAAGGAGCGTCACCGACCCGGATCGCCGCCGCTGCAGATGCGCGGAGCGCGGGAAGCGAGACGTACCTCTACCTCGCGCGCCGCTTCGATTCCGACGCGGCGATGCGGCGACTCTCCGAGCTGTCGGCCTCCGGCGCGCGGCCGCCGGGCCCGTCCTCCGCGTCCGGTGGCCGCGCCGCGCTTCCCCGCCTGTGGCGCAGCCCCGAGTGGCGCATCCTCGCCGCAGCCGCGGGCGCTGCGCTTGTCGCCGCGCTGGCGATCGCGCTGCTCTGACAGCCGCGCGCCAGCGCGCGGCTGCGACGCTTCGAGTAAAATGGCGCGATGCCCTTCCCCGCCTCCGACAAGCTGGTCGAAATCGAGGACCTCCGGTTCGCCTACGGCCCGCACCCGGTGCTGAAGGGGGTGAACCTCGTCGTGCCGCGCGGGAGCGTGGTGGCGATTCTCGGCGCGAGCGGCTGCGGCAAGTCCACGCTGCTCAAGCTGATCGGCGGACAGCTCCGGCCCGACGCGGGACGCGTCAAGGTGGAGGGCCAGGTGGTGCACGAGCTCGACGACGAGGCGCTCTACCGGCTGCGTCGCAGGATGGGCATGATGTTCCAGAAGAGCGGTCTGTTCACCGATCTGTCCACCTTCGAGAACGTCGCGTTCCCGATGCGCGAGCGCACCGCGCTTCCCGAATCCATCATCCGCGATCTCGTGCTGATGAAGCTCAACGCGGTCGGGCTGCGCAACGCCCGCCATCTCATGCCGAGCGAGCTCTCCGGAGGCATGCAGCGGCGGGTCGCGCTCGCGCGCGCGATCGCGCTCGATCCTACCCTGATCATGTACGACGAGCCGTTCGCGGGGCTCGATCCGATCTCGCTCAACGTGATCGCGAACCTGATCCGGCGGCTGAACGACGCGCTCGGCGTGACCTCGATCGTGGTGACCTACGACGTGGTCGAGTCCCTGAAAGTCGTGGACTACGTCTATTTCATCTCGGAGGGCGTGGTCGCCGCCCACGGCACGGTGGAGGAAGTGAAGACCTCGCGCGACCCGTTCGTGCGCCAGTTCGTGGACTGCCTGCCCGACGGCCCGGTCGCCTTCCACTATCCCGCGCCGCCCTACGAGCGCGACCTGCGCCTCGACATCTCTCCGAACGAGTGACGGAGTGGCATGAACTCCGTTCGAGGCTCCGTGCCCGAAGCCGCACGGCAGCCCCCGGCCTCCGGACTTCGTGCTTCGAGCCCGGAACCGCCCCCGCCATCGCCTCTGCCCGGCTCCCGCCGCGGGGCGCCGTCAGAACCCGAGTTCCAGCTGCTCCCCGGCGTCGTAGATCAGCCGGTCTCCCTCCCTGCGCGCGGCCGCGCTGAGCGCGTGCGGCCGTGTCACGCCTCGCTCGACAATGTGCTCGACCGCGGCGCCGCGCACGAGCAGGCTGTCCGAGATCAGGAAACGGTGGCACTGCCACGGCAGGCGCTCGGCGCAGAGGATCGCGATGGGCGCCTCCTTTGCGAGCGCCACGAGCCGCCCGAGCCCATCGCGGAATTCCTCGCTTGCCATATGGTCGGCGAAGGCGCGGAATCCCGGGCTCTTCAGCGCGACGTGCGGCGAGCCCTCCGCGAGCCTGCGGCGCCCGCCGAGCGCCTTGCCCTCCCACACGTAACGGATGCCCGCTTCCGCGAGCGAGCGCTCCAGCGCTTGCCGCGCGAACTGCGGGTGGCGGCGCGAGGCGGGGTACGCCCGCACGTCCATCACGCACTCGATACCGGCCTCCCGCAGGAGACCGACGAACTCGCCAATAGCGCGATTGCCGTGACCGATGGTGTAGATCACGGAGCCGGACCCGGTAGAGCGTGGCTGATTCATGGCACCACGAGCCGCGCCAGCTCGCGAAACTTGCGCTCGAGGCCGCGGCCGCCCATGGGGTTCGCGACGCTGCCCGTCACGTGCTCGATGTGCTGTCCGGGCACGCGACCGCCGCCGAGTGGAAAACGCTCCACTCGCTCTGGAGCCTGGTTGGCGCCGCGTGCGAGGTAGGCAGCGCCGGCGGTGCGGCATTCGACATCCACGCCGAGGATGAATGCGCGCAGGAAGCTCGCCCCGCGCAGCGGCGAGCGCTGGGGAGCGCGAGCAGTGTGGAGGCGGCCGGCACGCCGGGATGGGGCGGCGTGCGCAGCCCGGTGTCGCCGTAATCGAGTGCGCGCGCTCGCGCCGTCCGCCAGCGCCGCGCTCAAACAGTCCAGCCGCTCGCGCCGGCCGATAACGGCCGCTCGCGGCGACCCAGCGAAAGGCGCCAGCGTCTGGAGCACGGTTTCGACGGCTTCGTGACGAGAGCCGCCCGGCGCGCGGCCGAGCCAGTCTACGAGCGAGCGCCGGGCCGCGTGGCGGGCGGCTTGCCGAACATCCCCGTAGCACGACCGGACGACGAGCCGGGAGAGCGCCTGCGCGATTTTCATCCCGGTTCACTCCACGCGAATGCCGGCGCCCGCGCCCGGGCGATCGTCAATCACCATCTGCCGCCCGAGCGCCTCCGAGAGCCCGGGGGCGAGCGTCCGCGAGAGCGTGTCGGAGCTGCCTCCCGGCGGAGACGGCACGATCAGCCGTATCGGCTTGGCGGGATGCTGCGCCTGCGCCACCGGTGCGATCCCCGCCGCCAGCACGGCCGCAAAAGCAACCACAAGGCTGCAGCACAAGGGTCTCACATGGGTCGCCTCTGCCTTCGGTGCGCCGCAATGGCCGCTTTCGTGGCGGGGCACCCAGTTTACTCTCCCGCGGCGGCGGGTGCGCTCGCCGCGGCGCGTGTCCGCTTCTCAGAGGACCCGGTTGCCGGGACTGAACCCGAGCGCCCGCTCGGCGCTGGCGCAGTTCGCTGCGAGCTCGACGAGCCCCAGGCTGTTCTCGTACCAGAACACTTCTCCGGGCTTCGCTTCCGAGAACACCCGTGCGTAACGGACGCTGCGGCCGTTCACTACCAGCTCGCGGTCGCGCGGCACCGAGCGCGCGCGCAACCCGGTGACGAGGTTGCCGAAGCGGTCCACGTAGATCACCTCGCCGAGATCGTCCGCGCCGAAGTCCACCGCGAGCGCGCCCTTCTTGAGCTTCGGCGCGCGGCGGTCGCCGCGCGCGAGCATCGCCGCGACCGGAGCGAAGAGGTCGCGCCCATGGAACGACTCCGAGAGCTGCTCCGGCCGCCAGCCGATGGTGAACACATCGCGTTTTTTCGCGCGCGCCGCGGCGACCGAAAGCAGCCCGTTGTCGGGACCGACGAACCAGCGGCCGTCCGCCGCCACCGCGAGGGCCGCGCGCGGCCCGCCCACTCCCGGATCCACCACGGCGAGCGTGACGCTGCCCCTGGGGAGGCGCGCCGCGAGCGCGGCGAGCAGATGCGCCGAAGCTTTCACGTTGAACGCCGGCGCGTCGTGCAGGAGATCGATCACCACCACCCCCGGCGCGCGCGCGGCGAGCACCGCCTTTACTTGGCCGACGTAGGGGCCGGCCGCGCCGAAGTCGGTGAAAAGAAAGATCATGGTTCGATTCTATACCGTGAGGCGATCCCTCGTTGCCGCGCCGGAAAAGAAAAGGCCGGCGCTCGGCCGGCCTTGCTGAGTCTCGGATAGATGGCTGACGAGCCATTTTCCGCTGACCATTCGCCTTCTGCACTCGGTAAAGGAGGAGGGGCGGGAACTTGCGCCTCCCCGGGCATTCTGACGGCGCTCGTTAGTTCGAACCCCTCGGTACGACTATACCGCCTTGGCAGCTTCTTGCTTCTCCCCTTTCCGTGCCCCCTCCTTGTCCGTCTTGGCCTGCGCTCCGGGCTCGGGCCGGTCCATGAGCTCCACGTACGCCATCGGCGCGTTGTCGCCCTTGCGAAAGCCGCACTTGAGGATCCGGAGGTATCCCCCGTTGCGCTTGGCATAGCGCGGCGCGAGCTCGTCGAACACCTTCACCACGATCTCGCGGTCGCGCAGCCGATCGAAGGCGAGCCGGCGGTTGGCGAGCGAGGGTTTCTTGCCGAGCGTGATGATCGGTTCCACCACGCGCCGCAGCTCTTTTGCCTTCGGCAGCGTCGTGCGGATCACCTCGTGCCGCAGCAACGACACCGCCATGTTGCGCAACATCGCCAGGCGGTGGCTGCTGGTGCGGTTGAGCTTTCTCAGTCCGTGTCTGTGCCGCATGAAAATCGGCCCTCTCGTTTTTTTGCGGGGCTATCGAGAACCGGACTATCCGGGAATCTTTTCAAGGCCTGCGGGCGGCCAATTTTCAAGCTTCATGCCCAAGGTCAGCCCGCGCGAGGCGAGGACTTCTTTGATCTCGTTGAGCGACTTGCGCCCGAGGTTGGGGGTCTTGAGCAGCTCGGTCTCGGTGCGCTGGATGAGATCGCCGATGTAGTAGATATTCTCGGCCTTGAGGCAGTTCGCCGAGCGCACCGTAAGCTCCAAGTCGTCCACCGGCCGCAGCAGAATGGGATCGATCTGCGCTGCCTTCTTCTCCTCGGCGTGGGTCGGCAGTCCCTTGAGGTCCGCGAACACCGAGAGCTGCTCGACGAGAATCCTCGCGGCGTAGCGCACCGCCTCCTCGGGATCGATCGCGCCATTGGTCTCGATGTCGATCACCAGCTTGTCGAGGTCGGTGCGCTGCTCGACGCGCGCCGCCTCCACCGAGTAGCTCACCCGGCGCACCGGGCTGAAAGAGGCGTCGAGCAGGATGGTGCCGACGCCGCGCCCCTCCTCGCCCGTCGTCCTGCGGCTCACGGCCGCGACGTAGCCGCGCCCCCGCTCGACCTTGATCTGCATGTCGAGCTTGCCGCCAGCGGCAAGATGCGCAATGACGTGATCGGGGTTGATGATCTCGACGTCGTGCATGGGCTCGATGTCGCCGGCGGTGACCACGCCCTCGCCGCTCTTGCGGAGCGTGAGCACCGCCTCCTCGCGGTTGTGCAGCTTGAGCACCAGGCCCTTGAGGTTGAGCAGGATGTCAACCACGTCCTCCTGCACGCCGTCGAGCGTCGTATACTCGTGCAGCACGCCCGCGATTCTCACCTCGGTCGCGGCGTAGCCCGGCATCGAGGAGAGCAGCGTTCTGCGCAGCGCGTTGCCCAGCGTGTGGCCATAGCCGCGCTCGAACGGCTCCATCGTGAGCCGGGCGTGGTACGGGGAGATGTTCTGGACGTCTATGATGCGGGGCTTGAGGAAAGCACTGCTTGCCATGACTCGTGCACCTCTGGAAAATTACTTCGAGTAGAGCTCGACGACGAGCGACTCGTTGATGGTGGAGGGCAGCTCCGAACGCTGCGGTAGCGCTTTGAACTTGCCCTTGAGGTTTTTTGCGTCCACCTCCAGCCACTCCGGATAGCCGCGGCCTTCAGCGGCCTCGGCAGCGGCCTTGATGCGCAGTTGCGCGCGTGCGCGCTCTGCGACCTCGATCACGTCCCCCGGGCGCAGCAAAAACGAGGGCGTGTTGACGCGCCTGCCGTTGACCAGGATGCCATTGTGGCGCACGATCTGGCGCGCCTCGGCGCGCGAGGCGCCGAAACCCATGCGATAGGCCACCGTGTCGAGCCTGCTCTCCAGTAACTGCAATAGATTGTCGCCGGTGATGCCCTTCCTGCGGTCGGCCTCGCGGTAGACCCGGCGGAACTGGCGCTCGAGCAGCCCGTAGATGCGGCGCACTTTCTGCTTCTCGCGCAACTGCACGCCGTAGCCCGAGAGCCTGCCGCTCTTCTGGCCGTGCTGTCCGGGCGGATAGTTGCGGCGCTCGATGGCGCACTTGTCGGTGAAGCACTTCTCGCCCTTGAGGAAGAGCTTCTCGCCCTCGCGCCGGCACTGCCGGCATTTCGCGTCCAGGTTTCTCGCCACGTTCGCCCTCCTAGACCCGGCGGCGTTTCGGCGGACGGCAGCCGTTGTGCGGCACCGGCGTCACGTCCGAAATCTGCGTGATCTTGAAGCCCACTGCGTTCAGCGCCCGCACCGCGGACTCGCGCCCCGGTCCCGGCCCCTTGATGCGCACCTCCAGGTTCTTCACCCCGCACTCCTGCGCGAGCCGCCCGGCGCGCTCCGCGGCGACCTGCGCGGCGAAGGGAGTCGACTTGCGCGAGCCCTTGAAGCCGTTCGAGCCGCAAGTCGCCCATGCGAGGGTGTTGCCCTGGCGGTCGGTGATGGTGACGATGGTGTTGTTGAAGGAAGCGTGGATGTGGGCGACGCCCTCGGCCACGTTCTTGCGGGCCTTCTTGCGTACGCGGGTGCTTGCCTTGGCCATGGGGAGTCGTTCCTTGCGCTCAAACGGTAGCGGGTCTGATGATCTTCACCGCTGCCTTGCGCGGTCCCTTGCGGGTGCGGGCGTTGGTGCGGGTGCGTTGCCCGCGCACGGGCAGCCCCAGGCGGTGGCGCTTGCCGCGCCAAGTGCCGAGATCGATCAGCCGCTTGATGTTCATCGAGATCTCACGCCGCAAGTCGCCCTCGATCGTGAACTTGGAGACCTGCTCGCGCAGGCGGTCCATTTCGGCGTCCGAGAGGTCTTTGATCTTGGCCGCGCGATTCACCCCCGCCGCGTCGCAGATCAGGCGCGCGCGCGAGCGCCCGATGCCGAAGATCGCGGTGAGCGCGATCTCGGCGTGCTGGTGGTTGGGGATGTTGACGCCACCGATCCGGGCCATGCGCACTTCCTCGTGAAAAAATGTGTGATTATATCGCCTAACCGATTAATTTACAAGCACAAAACGTGCCGCGCGGGGGTCAGCCCTGGCGCTGCTTGTGCCGGGGGTCCTTGCAGATCACCCGCACCACTCCCTTGCGGCGGATGATCTTGCAGTTGCGGCACATTTTCTTGACCGATGCGTGTACTTTCATTTCCGTTTCCCCCAACGTTTTCCGGCCACAAGGACACAGAGGCTCGGCAATAGTTCTCGACTGCCGCGGCTCGGGTGGCTTTCTCCGTGACCTCTGCGATCTCCGTGGCCGACAACCGCCCTTGCCCTACTTCGCGCGGAACACGATGCGCCCGCGCGTGAGATCGTAGGGTGTCAGTTCCACCGTGACCTTGTCGCCGGGCAGGATGCGGATGTAGTGCATGCGCATCTTGCCCGAGATGTGGCCGAGCACCACGTGGCCGTTCTCGAGCCTCACGCGGAAGGTCGCGTTGGGCAGGGTCTCGATGATCTCGCCCTGCATCTGGATAGTCTCTTCCTTGGCCATCAGCGCGCCGTCGGAAACACGCTTCCCTTGAAATTGGCCTTCTTGAGCAGGCTCTCGTACTGGTGCGACATGACGTAGGCCTGCACCTGCGCCATGAAGTCCATGGTCACCACCACGATGATGAGCAGCGAGGTGCCCCCGAAATAGAACGGCACGTTC
>DATLZE010000176.1:0-20633 GCA_035574195.1 Burkholderiales bacterium
GCCTCAACGCAAGCCACGCGACTGCGAAATTCAGCCCCGCCGTCGCGAGCGTCGTCCTCCACACGCCCAGCGCCGGGATGATGAGATAGCCCGCGGCGAGCGCCCCGAGCGCCGCACCTGCCGTGTTCGCTCCGTACAACAGCCCCACCGACACCCCGAGGGAGGCGGCGCGCGGCTCCACGAAACGCGCCAGGATCGGCAGTGTCGCCCCCATCAGCACCGTGGGGAGCGCGAGCGCTCCGACTCCCAGCACCACCCGCAGCGCCAGCAGCGCGGGCGCGTCCGGCGCCATTTCCGCGGCCGCCGCCACGTACAGCGCCTGGACCGCGGCAAACACCAGCGGCGTGGCGAGGCAGTAGGCCCCGATGCCGAGCTCGCACCATCCGTAGAGCCGCAGCGGATCCATGCGCCGCTGCGCAAGCCAGCCCCCGAGCCACGCCCCCAGCGCCATGCCGCCCATGTAGGTGGCGAGCACCGTATAAGTCGCCGTCGCCTGGCTGCCGAAAGTGAGCGCCAGCGCCTTGGAAAACAGCACTTCGTAGACCAGCCCCGCGAAACCGGAGAGCACGAACATCGCCCACACCGAGCGCAACGCGCCCCGCGCCTCGGGATTCGAAGGAGCGCGTGCAGGCGGCGCCGCCAGCACTGCAGGCGGCGCTGCGGCGAGCGCCCGCGCGAGCGGGCGATAGAGCGCGATGCTCGCCGCCACCGTGCCCAGCATCGCCGCCCAGGCGAGCCCCGGCACCGCCGCGAAGAGTTCAACTCCGTAGCGCACCGCGGCAATCCACGCGAGCAGGAGCGCCGACCCCCAGCCGAGCGCGCGCCGGCGCTCGGCGCTCTCCCAGCCCAGGCCCGTCGCGCACAGCGCCTGCATCGCCACCATCCACGGCACCGCGGCAACGAGGTCCACCAAGTAATGCTCCCCCAGCGCGAGGGTGGCGAGCGCGTTGAGCGCAAGGAGCAGCGCGAAGCAGGAGCGGGCCAAGCGTCCGAGGAACGCTGCGTTCATCCATAGCAGCAGCGCCCAGCCGAAATGCATCGAAGGCATGCCGTTGCGCGGCGCGGGCCGCACCGTCACCAGCTCGTTCGCAACGCCCTCCGTCCACCACGCGTAATACAACTCGCCGAAAGCGTAGCGGGGCCCGGTGATCGGGCAAGCGTGGTACAGGAACAGCGCGGCCGCGCCGCTCACGGTGAACGCGAGCAGGATGCTCACCGGAGCGCGCGCAGGCTGCGCGAGCTGCAGGCCGTAGAGCGCCGCGCAGCCGAAGGGCAGCAGGACGTATGCCGCGGTGACCACCTCGAGCAGCGGCGGCCAGGCGGTGACGATGAGCGGAAACACGATGCTCGGATCGAAGCCGAGCGTCGCGTCGAGGTTGAAGGCGATCGCGTCGAAGGTGCGCGGATGAAGCGCGGCGGTCAAGCGCAGCAGCGCGATCGCGAACGCGCCGTAAATCAGGATCAGCACGAACGCGGCGATGAGCGTGGCCGCGAGCCGCCGCTCAGAGGGCGCCGCCCCGCGCATGCGCACGGCGAGCGCCGAGAACGCCGCGAGCCCGGCGCCGCCCGCGTAGAGCGCGAGATAATCGTCCCATTCCCTGACCGCCAGCTCGTGCGGCCGCAGCGCGAGATAGAGCGCCGCAAGCAGCGCGCCGGCGGCCGCCACCGTGAACAGCTCCCGCGCGCGCGGACGCGAGCACAAGTAGAGCACGCAGAAGCTCTGGGCATACGCCCCCAGAATGAACACGGTGTGCGGCGAGGCGGCGATCTCGAGCACCCTCGCGTGCGGCGCAGGCATGATGCCCGTCATCCCCGCAAGCTCGGCGAGCGCGAGCATCGCGAGCACGACGCGAAAAGCGATCCGTATGTCGGCTGGCATGGGCTGTGGATACGGGCCCGGCAAGGAGGCCTAGGAGCTTCCGCGCCGCGCTCCGGTATGCACCCTGCTTGCAGCGGACACCGACCCCGGGTCGGTCCCGACCGCGAGCCCCACGGCCTGCGCGAGGCTGCCCGCAGCGCGGCCGCCCGCCAGCCACAGGCCCGCTCCGGGCAAACTCGCCACGGCGATGCCGAGCCCGAACAGCACCGAGATCGCGAACGCCGGCGCCGGCGCTATCCCAACGAAGCCGAGCGCGACCACCATCGCGCCCTCGCGCAACCCCCATCCCGCGACCGAGACGGGGATCGCGCTCACCAGCAGGACCGGCGGCACCAGCAGCACGCACTCGGCCAGGCTCAGCCCCGCTCCGAGCGCCCGCGACGCCTGGAAAACCATGGCGGAGAACATCACGCCCGCCGCGATGCTCAGCGCGAGGATCGCCGACAGATGCCTCGGAGAGGCGGACACGCGGCTGGCGAGCGCAGCCAGAATCAGCAGCGGGCGTGCGATCCACCATTCCGGCAGCAGGCGGGAAAATCTCGCGAGGATGGCGGCAGCCGCGAAACTTCCGATGCCGGAGGCGACCAGAATGACGACCGCGAGGCGGGCGCGGGAATCGGGCACGAGTTCGAGCAGCCAGGGCAGCCCGCACGCCGTCAGGGCGAGCATCCCCAGAAGCGAGGCC
Source organism: Burkholderiales bacterium (assembly GCA_035574195.1). Taxonomy (GTDB): domain Bacteria; phylum Pseudomonadota; class Gammaproteobacteria; order Burkholderiales; family SG8-41; genus SG8-41. Next base: position 2,565 of record DATLZE010000176.1, read on the forward strand.
GCGCGGTCCACAATCACCGTCGCCACCGCGTCGGAGGCGGCCAGCCCGGCACGGTAAGCGCACCACATCCGCACCGCGTCCCCCCCCACCGACGAGGGCAGCGTCTGGTTGAAGAAATGCCCGATCAGCAGGATAGAGAGCACCCGCGGCAGCGGCAGCGGGGTGCCGTTCGCCGCCAGCACCGCGTGCCAGCGCAGGGCCTGCAGCGGCACGACGGCGAGCGCGATGCCGGCGAGCAACAGCGCGTCCGCAATGCCGATCCGCGCCAGGTGGTCCGTGACTCCGCGCACATCGAACGCCCGGACGACGAGCGCGAGCAGGGCCACGGTGAAGGCGAGCTTCGCGAGCACCACGAGCACGCCTTTCATCGTCCGCGCTCCAGCTCCGCACACAGCGCATCCCGGATGCGCTCGGCGGCGCGGCCATCGCCGTACGGAGAGACACGCCGCGCCATGCGCGCATAGTGCTCGGGATCGGAGAGCAGGCGCCGGCACGCCTCGAGCACCGGCTCGACCTCGGTTCCCACCAGCTCGGCGACGCCCGCCTCGATCACCTCGGGGCGCTCGGTCGCCCGCCGCAGCACCAGCACCGGCTTGCCCAGAACCGGCGCCTCTTCCTGGATCCCGCCCGAATCGGTCAGGATGAAGCGCGCCGCCTGCATCGCGCGCACCAGATCGGGATAGTCGAGGGGCTCGGCCAGGGTGATGCGCGGATGCCCGCCGAGGAGCGCGCGCGCCGGCCCGCGCACGTTGGGATTGGGATGCACGGGATAGAGCACGCTCAGCCCATCTTCCTCCTCGACCAGCCTGCGCACCGCCCGCAACACGTTCTCGAGCGGCGCGCCGAAGCTCTCGCGGCGGTGCACGGTGAGAAGCACGTCGTGAGGCGCGAGAGCCGCCGGTGCACGCGCGAGCTTGCGCACGGTATACAGCAGCGCGTCAATCACAGTGTTTCCCGTCACCCGCACGCCTTCCCCGGGCACGCCCTCCTCCGTCAGGTTGCGCGCCGCGCGCTCGCTCGGGCAGAAATGCAGTCGAGCCAGACGGTCGGCCACCAGCCGGTTGAATTCCTCCGGGAACGGATTGTCGAGATCGCGGGTGCGCAGTCCCGCTTCCACGTGGGCAAACGGGATCCCGAGGTAGAAGCAGCACAGCGCCACGCACATCGCGGTCGTCGTGTCGCCCTGCGCGAGGACGAAGTCGGGGCGCGCGCGTTCCAGATAACGCTCGATCGCCGAGGCGAGACGCGAGGTCAGCTGCGCGAGCGACTGCTCCTCGGTCATCACGTGCAGGTCGTGGTCGAACGCGATCCCGAACCACGAGCACAGCGGGGCGAGGAGCTCGCGGTGCTGGCCCGAGCACAGCACGGTGAGCCGCAGGCGCGGCACCGCCGAGAGCGCGCGGACCACGGGCGCCATCTTGATCAGCTCCGGGCGCGTGCCGATCACGCAGACGATATGCGGGGAAGCGGTGGCCGGCATGCTCGTCGAGCGCGCGAGGTCGGGCCGGACGCCTATTCCAGCCCCCGGAAGCGCCATCCGATCAGGTTGATCAGCAGGCGGGCCGTGGTGGCGCCGATGTCCATCTTGCTCGCGCCTTTCTTGAGATCGTAGCGCAGCTCGAGCGGCACTTCGCAGGCGCGCGCGCCGAGCCGATCGAGCTTGAGCAGCAGCTCGACCGTCGCCGCGAAGCCGCGCTCGCGCACCAGCCCCGCGCCGTAGTGCGCGAGCGCCCGCTGCAGCAAGCCCACGCGGTATCCCCGGAAACCGCAAGTGTAGTCGAGCACGCCGCGGCAGGGGTGCAGCAGCCTGAACACAAGCGCAGCCCCGGCGCTGAGCAGTCGGCGATGCGCCGCCACGCCCTCGACCCGGGCGCCGCGCCGGTAGCGCGAGGCGATGACGATGTCGCAACGATTCTCCTCCAGCGCCGCGATCATCCCCGGGATCTGCCGCGGGTCGTGGGTGTCGTCGCAATCCATGACGAAAAGAATGTCCTGCGGCCGGCCGCGGTGCGCGGCGTGGGCGAGGAGCGAACGCAGGCCCTGCCCCAGTCCGAGGTTCTCCGCGCACCCGATGACCTCGACGTTGAGCCGCTCTCGCCAGGCGCGCGCCGCGGCGGCCGTGCCGTCGGTGCTGCCGTCGTCGTAGAGAACGATGCGATAGGGCATCGTCCTCTCGGGAAAGAGCGCGAGGAACCGCTCGAACAGCGCCGGGATCGCGGGCTCCTCGTTGTAGGCCGGCAGTCCGACCCAGATCGTGCTCTCGTTCATGGCGCGAGCGCCCGCAACGCTTCCTCGGCCGCACGGCGGTCCGCAGGGTTCTGAGCCAGCCTCAAGGCGGCCCTCAGTTGCGCGGCCGCCTGCTCGCTTCGCCCGAGCGCACCGTAGGCGCGCCCGAGCAGATAGCGCAGCGTTCCTTCCTCGCCGGGGTCGTCGGAATAGGGCAGGCGTTCCACCCCCTCTTGCAGCACTTTCGCAGCGGCTTGCGGGTCGCCGGCCGCGAGCTCCAGCTTGGCGAGATCGATGCGGGCCCGGATGATATCCCGGTTGAGCTCGAGCGCCTGACGGAAGGCTCTTCTCGCCTGCTCCGAGTTCCCCAGGGCGGCCTCGGCGATGCCGAGATGGTACCAGTGGTACCCTTCCGTGCCGCGCAACCGCACGGCATTCAAAAAAGCCTCGCGCGCCTTGTCCAGGGCGCGGGTTTTGAAATAGTACTCGCCGAGATTCGAATAGCGCCAGTCGCTCGCCGCGCCGCTCGCGATCGCCCATTCGTTGAGCGTGCCGTCGTCCCTCCACAACGGAACCGTCACCCGCACGCTGGCAAAAGAGGCCGCGAGCCAGGCGGCCGCGAGCGCCGCGAGCAGCGCCCGCGGGCGGCTCACGTGCCTCGCCAGCAGCGACTCGGCGAGGCGAAAAGCGAAGGGCGCGGCAAGACAGACGAAAACCAGGGGAAAGGTCAGATAGCGGGAAGCCACCCACAGCTCGCCCGGTCTTCCGGGAAGGGGCAGCAGATTGCTCACGGGAGCGATGGCGGCGAGGAACGCCATGAAGAGCAACATCAGCCGGCGGCCGCAGTCGCCGGCGCGCGCGGCCAGGAGAATCAGCGTGGTTGCGCCAGCGGCCGCCGCGATCGTCGGGGCGACCTCGGTCACGCTGATCGGCAACTGAAGAGAACGGCTCGGGACTATGCGCTGAAACGGCCAGAGGGCGTCGTGTACGTGCCGGGAATAACTCGCAACGAAAGCGAGCATGCGCTCACCGGGCGCGCCGACATCGCCGAACTGGGCGATCATTCTTTCCAGGCCCAGAGCGGGGCCGTACAGGGCGAAGCGCCCCGCCAGATAGAGAGCGAAGGCGGCGAACAGCGCCGCATAGACCCGGCCATGGGCGGCGAGCGCCTGGACGAGGAAGGCCCGGCCGAGGGCGGCGCTCTCGCGCCGGACGAGCGCAAGGTGCACGAGCGGCAGAGCAGGCAGGAATCCGACCGCGGTCTCCTTGGACAGCATGGCCGCGAAAAAAGCGGCGCCGACGAGACAGGCCCTCGGCCACCCGCCCGCGGGCAGCATCCGATCGAGAAGCAGGCCGAGCAGCAGGAAGAACGTCATCAGGAGATCGTAGCGGCAAGAGATCCAGGCGACGGGCTCGGTAAGCGCCGGGTGCAGCCCATAGAGGAGCCCGCTCGACGCCGCCGCGACGGCCCTGACCCACTGCCGCGAAGCGCCCTCGGACAGTACGCGCCACACAAGGAGGACGAGCAGCAAGACGTTGAGCGCGTGGATGCCGATGTTCGCGAGGTGAAACGGCGCCGGTTCCCGGTGCCCCGCCCACAACTGCAACATGAAGGAGAGCATCGCCAGCGGCCGCACGCCGACCGGGTCCTGGAGCGGTGGCGTGAGCAGCGCTTCCCGCCAGCGGGCCGGCTCGCGAAACACCGGCGAATCCACCAGCGGCACCCAGTCGTCCCAGACAAAGCCGTTTCCGAGCGCGGGCCAGTATGTCGCCGTCACGGCGAGCGAAGCCGCGATGCCGCCCGCGACGGCGGTTGCGAAACCACGATCGCGCATCAGCTCAAACACCCGCGAGATTGTCGCACCTTGGCCCGGCGGGTTCCTGGCGTTGGACCGGCGCCGGGCGGCGCAAAAAAATAGCCGCCAGCGGGGCGGCTAGGAACTGGCGGAGCCTTTCGGCCCGCGCCGTGAAGCTCGTATCGCCGGGCGCAGGCCTCACCCCCGACTAGCGGCACGCGGCTGGCAAGTACTTGGTGTCCGCGAGGTCCACGTTCGAGCAGACCCAGGTCTTGCCGCCGTCGGCGGTGTAGAGCTTGATCTGCTTGTCCACCAGGTTCGAGTTCACGCCCGTCGCCTGCATCTTCGCATAGAGCGTCAAGCTGCCCGGGGCCGTCGCGTTCGAGGCGTTGATCGTGATGTTGGCGGTGTACTTGCCCGAGATGTTGCCCATCACGTCGGAAGCGTTCGACGGCCACAGGCCCTTGTCGGCATAGTACTCGGCGAGCGGGGTCTTACCCGAGCTGAGCAGGGTCAGCGCCTCCGACATCTGCGAGCGGGCGATATAGTCCTGATAAGCGGGCACTGCTACTGCGGCGAGAATGCCGATGATCGCGACCACGATCATCAGCTCGATCAGCGTAAAGCCTCTTTGCATCATGTTCGCTCTCCTCCCGGCAAGCGGCCGATTTCCAGAGCGTCACGGCTTACCGCTCCAACAAAGAAGAAGCCCGCCCGGGGCGGGCGGGCTTCTTGTCCACCTGCACCGCTAACTACGCGTTCGAGCTCAACGGCACGCAGCCGGCAGGTACTTGGTGTCCGCGAGGTCGACGTTCGAGCAGACCCAGTTCTTGCCGCCGTCGGTGGTGTAGAGCTTGATCTGCTTGTTCACCAGGTTCGCGTTCACGCCCGTCGCCTGCATCTTCGCATAGAGCGTCAAGCTGCCCGGGGCCGTCGCGTTCGAGGCGTTGATCGTGATGTTGGCGGTGTACTTGCCCGTGACGTTGCCCATCACGTCGGAAGCGTTCGACGGCCACTGGCCCTTGTCGGCATAGTACTCGGCGAGCGGGGTCTTGCCCGAGCCGAGCAGGCTCACCGCCTCCGACATCTGCGAGCGGGCGATGTAGTCCTGGTAGGCCGGGATCGCCACCGCAGCGAGAATGCCGATGATCGCGACCACGATCATCAGCTCGATCAGCGTAAAGCCCTTTTGCAGATAGCTCATTGATTGGCTCCTTCCGTGATTAACCGTTCGGGATCAAGCAATTTTCATTGCTCGGCAGAGTCGGGATGCAAACCTCGTGCCAGCCATTTGCAAGCCATGGATTTACGGAAATATGTCACGACCCGGGCCGAAAACCCCCCTGCTCCAAGCTCCCCGTTCGGCTCTGGACATACCCTGCCTGCGCCGGGATATGTCTCTATGTGACGAAAATTGTCACTTCCGGATGCCGTCAGTCCCGAGAGTTCCTCGGGCCTCCGCGGCGGCCATAAGGTGGCTGCGCAGGAAACGGGGCAGCATGGGGTCGGCGTTCTCCATCTTGCCGTCCAGCTCGCGCCACAGGGCGAGCGCTTGCGCGCGCTCGTTGCGGGCCAGGCGGGCGGTGATCGCGACTTCCAGCAGATAGTCCCTGCGCGCCCCGTCTTGCCCGAGAAGCTTTTCGGCGAGCTGCGCCATGCGGTCCGTGTCGCGCGCGCTCACCGCTGCAAAAAGCCGGATCCACTCCCGCAGCGGCCCCGGAAGCCGCCCCGCGCAGGGGGAGGCCCTGAGCCTGTCCCACACGGAGGCGAGCTCCTCGCGCGTCAAGAACGGCACCGTGGCGTTGGCGACCTCGAACAGGTGCTCGATCGAAAGGGCCTGGCGCGAATCCGCGCACTCGATCCCGAGCAGGCGCACGAGCCGCACATCGCTACGGATGATGAGCGGAACCTGCGCGAGGTCCTCGCCGCGGCCTTCCAGCAGATAGGCGCGCACGGCAAGTGCCGCCCGCGTGAACCCGTCCTTCTTGAGCCACGAGCGCTGCGCCCGGGTGATGCTGCCGCGACCCGCCTCCCCGCCGATGATCTCGAGCGCCGGGATCCGCATGAGCGCGAGATTGACGATGTCCGAGGAACGCGCCTGCATGAAGCGGGCCTTGGCCGCATTGAGGTCGAGAACGGGGAAATAATCCGAGTTGGCGGCAACCGGGAATGCGTCGAAGAACGGCTGCAACACCTTTCTGGAGCCGAGTCGGTGCAGCTCGAGATCCGCGACGCTTCTCACGTGGATGCGCTCGAGCTCGGCTGCGAGGCGCCGCTCGCCGAAAATGGCCTCCGAGAGTGGGGGAAGCCGCCCCTCGGGCACTGCGACGATGATGAGATCCACGTCGTTCGCGAGATAGACCGCGTAGTCGGAAAACTCGCGCGCGAGCGCCTTGAAAACGGAGGCGACCAGCACCGGGCTGATCTCGTAGAGCTGCACCCACTGCACGAAAACGCCCCTGGGCGCGAGGTGCCTTTTCACGCGGGCGTAGAACTCCTCGGTGAAAAGGCTCGCCACCCCGCTCACCCAGGGATTCGAGGGCTCGGAGACGATGACGTCGTAGCGCTTGTCGCGGGTGGAGAAAAAGGTCTTCGCGTCCTCGATGTGGATGCGGCTGCGGGGATCGTTGAAGACGTTGGCGTTGCGCGGGCCGAAGCCGCGGGCGGCCGCCTCCACCATGGCGGGCTCGATCTCGATCGTGTCGAGCTCGCGCAGCGCTCCCGAAGCGAGCAGCACGTGGCTCGTCAGCCCCGATCCGAAACCGATGTTGGCGGCCGCCGCGGCATCGGGCCTGAGCGCGAGCGGTAGCGCCGCAGCGAGGATCATCGTCGTCTCGTCCGGCGCGATCGAGCCGTCCGCGCCGACGTTCACTGCGGCGTCGGATTTGCCGTTGGTATGGATCGAGACGACCTGTCCCGGGCTCTTCACCAGATTGACCGTCGCCGTCTTGCCGTCGCGATGGTAAAGGATGCTGTAGTTCGCGCGCTCGAGCATCTGCCCGTGGCGGTAGACGCCGGAGGCCATCTTGTACGGATCGAGCTCGACCAAGGCGAGCGTCGCCGCCAGCCCCGCCGCGCCGGCCGCCGTGGCGTAGAGCGCCAGGCGGCTTCCGCCCGCCCACCACAGCAGAACGATGCCGAGCGCGATGTCCACGCCAGCGCCGGCGGCGATCAATCCCTTCAGGCCGAGCGCAGGCATGCCGACATGTACGGCGAAGAACACCCCCGCGATCGCGCCGACCGTATTCGCGGCATAGACCGCGCCGATCGCGCGCTCGCCGGTCCCGCGGCGCAGCAGCGCGTAAGTGATGAGCGGCAGCGTCATGCCCGCGCAGAAGGCGGCCGGAAACATCACCAGTAGCGCGATCAAATGACTGCCCAGGTTGAACGCGGCATATCCCGCCTCGGTGCGGGCCACCGCCTCGAGCAGCCATTGCATGAGCCCGAAGGTCTGGCCGTACACGGGAAGGGTGGCGAGCGCGGCGAGCCCCATGACGACCTGCACCACGCCCAGGAACCGTTCCGGCTCCCCGATGCGCTCGATGCGCCGCTTGATCCAGTAGCCACCGAAGGCGAGCCCCAGGATGAAAGCGGAGAGCATGAGCTCGAAGGCGTGGGTCGAGCTTCCCAGCACCATGCTCAGCATCCGGATCCAGCCGATCTCGTAGATAAAGGACGCCGCTCCGGTGAGCAGCGCCACCGCGAGCATCAGCGCGTAGCCGCGCGCCGGCCGCCCGCCGTCCGCATGCGCGGGCCGAGGGGAATCGAACGCCATGTCCTTCGCGAGCAGCCACACGAGGAGCGCGAGCCCGATGTTGAGGAGCCCCGCCGTCAGCATCGTGCCGGGAAGCCCCACCAGAGCGATCAGCACGAAGCCGCTCGCGAGCACCCCGAGCGCGGCGCCCAGGCTGTTGGTGAAATAGAGCATCGCGAGGGCGGCTCCGGAATCGCCGGGATAGGCCCGGATGAGCCCCGCGCTCATCAAGGGAAAAGTCATTCCGAGCAGCACCGTCTGGGGAAGGATCAAGGCTGCGGACAGGGCCCATTTGAATGCGGCCGCCGCCAGCGGCGAGCCGAGGGCGGGCATCGCCGTGTCATAAGCGAAATCGGTCACCTCCACGAACAGCCGGTGGAAAACGAGCGCGAATACGCCGATCACTGCCTCCGCAGCTGCGTAGCCGAGCAGCAGGTTGCGCCAACGCCCGGAATAGCGACTGCACAGCCAGGAGCCGAGCGCCATGCCGCCCATGAAAATCGCGAGCACGAGCGTCTGGGCGTAGGCGGCGTGGCCGAGAAAGAGCTTGAGGTAGTGGCTCCAGATGGATTCGTAGATCAGGCCGGCGAAACCCGATACCGTGAACAGCGCGAAGAACCAGCCGCGTGGGACCGGGGCGTTCATTCATTCTCCAGACTCGGATGGGCGGCGCCGGTGCCGGCCAGGCGGCGCAGCTCGGCAGCGACCGAAGCGATCACCGGCTCCCACTCGCCGTAGGCTGGCTGTCGGTAGAGCCGCACCGAAGGATACCAGGGCATGGCGCAGCCCGCGATACCGTAGCGCCATTCCGGGCTATAGGGCACCATCACCCACACTGGGCGGCCGAGCGCGCCGGTCAAGTGAACGACCGCGGTGCACACGCTGACCACCAGGTCGAGCGCGCAAACCAGCGCAGCGGTCTCTTCGTAGTCCTCGATCGCCTCGCGCCAGTGCTCGACCCGGACTCCGTGCCGCGCGTACAGCTCGGCGGCTTCCGCGCCCGCCTCGGCGGTGTACTGCAGGCTGACGAAGCGGGCGTGCGGCGCTGCGAGTATCGGCAGCCAGCGTTCGAGCGGAATCGAGCGCAGCGGACGCCTCGTCCTGTGCACCCCGCCCGTCCAGGAAATCCCCACCTTGAGCCCGGGGCCGAGCCCGGCGAGGCGCTCGCGCCAGCGGGCGATACGCTCGCGATCGGCCTTGAGATACCCCCCGTGGTGGGGGAAGTCCTCGCGGCTGCGGCGGAAAAAGCGCGGGAGACTCCCGGCGGCGATTTCGCAATCAATGCGGCGCGCGGCGATTTGCTCGGGAAGCGTCCGCTCGGGCGTCGCCGCGTAAACGCTCGCCTGTGGAAAGGAGCGGGCGAACAGGGGAGCGAGCCTCGGCTCGCACTCGACGATGCAATGGCCCGCCCTGGCCAGCACTTCGGGGAGCACGGAAGCGAACAGGATCTCGTCGCCCAGTCCCTGCTCGCCGTAGACCAGTATCGTGCGCCCGGCAAGGGATGAGCCGTCCCACTCCGGAAAATGGACCGGGCGCCGTGGAAAGGTTTTCACCTGCTTGCGCGCCTCGTAATCGTCCCAGCCGCGCGCATAGTCGCCCGCAAGCAGGAGCGCCAGGGCGCGGCATAGCGCGAGGAAGGGCAGCTGCGGATCGCGCGCGGCCGCACGCTCGAAATCCGCCAGGGCCTCATCGAGCCGCCCCAGGTCTTGCAGCGCGATGCCGCGCTGCATGTAGAGTTCCGCGTCCTCGGGACGCAGGCTCAGCGCCACCTCGTAACAGGCGAGCGCGCGCTGGGGCTCGTGGAGCCGCTGGTGGGCCATGCCGAGGAAGAGATGCGCCTCGAAGCTCGCCGGGTCGCGCTCCTTTGCGGCGGCGGCGGCCTCCCGGGCCTCCTCGCACAGATCGGCATCGAGCAGTGCGAGCACCAGGTTGCGAAGCGTCCCTTCCACTTGCGGCGCCGCGGCATGCGCGCGGCGCAGGTGTGCGAGCGCCTCGTCCAGGGCGCCGGCCTCCCTCAACACGACCCCGAGATTGACATGCGCCTGGGGGCAGTCCGGCTCCGCGGCGAGCGCCGCGCGGAAAGCGGCGGCGGCGCGGCGCAGGTCGCGCTGCTGATAATGAACCGCGCCGAGCTCCATCCAGCGCTGCGGCGCGTCGGGCTCGAGGAGCAGTGCCTGTTCCAAGCAGCGGCACGCGCCCTCGAGGTCGCCGCTGCGCTGCCGGGCGAGTGCCTCCTCGGCGAGCTGGCGCGCGCGCTCGGCGCGCGATTCCGCGCGCGGGCCGCGCAGAATCAGCTTGAGCAGATTCGAGAGCATCGGCGCAGAGCCGTGAACCCGGAGCGCTAGGCGCAGCGTTGACCGGCTCCGCACCGCGCACCATAATGCGGCGGCGGATCAGCGCGGGCGACGGGCATGGGACTGTTCGGTTCGGTTTCGGGAAAACAGGTGGACGAGTTCGCAACAGCGCTCGCGCGCGAGCTCGCGCAGCGCTGTCCCCCGCCGTTCGGCGACGACGGCAGGCGCGGTGATTCCGCGAAAAGGCTCGCGCGCGCGCTCGAGGACGTCTTCGAGCGCGCGGCCGGCTTCCGCAGGCTGCACAAGCTCGGCGTCTACAAGAAAGCGCGGCTCGGCAACACCTTCCGCTGGGAATTGAAGGCGCTCGGCTACGACCCGAAGTTCGTCGAGACCGTGACCCAGAGCCTGGTCGTGCGCATCAGTGGCAGGAACTGAACGCGAAGGCCGCATCTACTGCGCAGGCGGCGGCACGTAACCGGGGATCTTGGTCACGTCCACCTCGTCGATCTGGTCGGGATCGAGGAATTGGCGGGCGTACTTCTCGTAGACCTTCTCCCACATGAAGACGTCGAAGAGGTCCGGGTCGATGTGCCCGTTCAGCTTGAATTTACCGAGGATGGTGAGCGATTCCGTGAGCGTCTTGCCCTTCTTGTAGGGCCGGTCCTTGGCGGTCAGCGCCTCGAAGATGTCGGCAATCCCCATGCAGCGCGCCTGCACCGACATCTGCTCGCGCGTGAGCCCCCGCGGATAGCCCTTGCCGTCCATGCGCTCGTGGTGCCCGCCCGCGTACTCGGGGACGTTCTTCAGGTGTTTCGGCCAGGGCAGCGCCTCCAGCATCTGGATCGTGACCTCGATGTGGTGGTTGATGGTCTTGCGCTCCTCGGCAGTGAGCGTGCCGTAGCGGATGGTGAGGTTCTTGATCTCGTCATCGCTCAGAAAATCCACCGTCTCGCCGTCGGGATTGCACCACCGGTACTTCCGCGAAATCGCCTGCACGCGCGCCACATCCTCGTCGCTCATCGCCTCGCCGCCGATGTTGGCGCGCCGCAGGAATTCCCGGTCGTCCTCGATTTCGCGCAGCAGCGGCTCGAGCTCGGAGCCGGCCACCGCACGCTCTCCGAGCGCTTTGAGCCGCTCCCTGAGCAGCGCGAGCTCCGCATCGCGCTTGATCACCTCGAAACGCGTGTCAATCAACCCGATGCGGTCGTAGATCGTCTGGAGCTTGGTCGCCTTGTCCACCACGTGCACGGGAGTCGTGACCTTGCCGCAGTCGTGCAGCAGTCCCGCGATCTTGAGCTCGTAGCGGTCCTTGTCCGTCATTCTGAAATCCTTGAGCGGCCCGACCTTGCAGTCGTTCACCGCCTCCGCGAGCAGCATGGTCAGCACCGGCACGCGCTGGCAGTGCCCTCCGGTATAGGGCGATTTGTCGTCGATCGCGGCATTGATCAGCTTGATGAAGGACTCGAACAGGTTCTCGAGGTGGTTGATAAGCAGCCGGTTGGTGAGCGCGATCGCGGCCTGCGAGGCGAGCGATTCGGCGAGGCGCTGGTCGGCGTCCGAGAAGGGCACCACCTCGCCGGTGGCGGGATCCCTGCAGTTGATCAGTTGCAGCACGCCGATGATCTCGTTCTCATGGTTCTTCATCGGCACGGTCAGGAACGATTTCGACCGGTAACCGGTCTTCTTGTCGAAGTTCTTGGTGCCGGTAAAGTCGAACCCCTCCTCGGTGTAGGCATCTGCGATGTTGACCGAGCGGTCGTGGTGCACCGCGTAGGCGGCCACCATCGAATGCACGGGCCGGCCGTCCTTGTCGTAGAGGTAGATCGGGTAGAAGGGAATCTCAACCCCGCTCGTGCCGCCCATCGCGATGCCGAGCGTGTCGTTGCGCATGATCTCGAATCGAAGGGTCTTCTCCTCGGTCATGCGGTAGAGAGTGCCGCCGTCGGCGCGCGTGATGTCCTTGGCGGCGACGAGGATCGCCTCCAGCAGCTTGGTGATGTCCTTCTCCTGGGAGAGGGACACGCCGATGCGATTGAGCTGCTCGAGGCGCTCGAACAGACCGCCCGCCTCCTCGTGCCGGCGCCGCTCGTTCATGGGGACTCGCCCCCTTACTTGATGCAGACCGCGCGCACCTGCTTCATGTCGGTGATGCCCTGCAATACCTTCTCGATGCCGTCCTGCTTGAGGGTCCGCATACCGTCCTCGAGCGCGGTGGCGAACATCTGCGCGACGCGTGCATGCTCCTGGATGTCCTTCTTGATGCGATCGGTGCCTATCAGCAGTTCGTGCAGCCCGACGCGGCCCTTGTATCCCGTGTTGTTGCACACCTCGCAGCCCTTGGCGGTGTAGAGCGTGAACTCGCCCTTCTCGTTGGCGAAATTCTTCACCCACTCCTCGTAGAGCCTCTCGCGCGAGCCCTTGGGATCCTTCTTCCACGACTCGGTATTCTGCAGCTCGTACGAATACTCCTCGATCAGGGAGTGGATCTCCTCGGGCGTCGCGATGTGCGGCTCCTTGCACTTGCCGCACAGCCGCCGCGCGAGACGCTGAGCGAGGATGCCGAGCAGCGCGTCGGCGAAGTTGAACGGGTCCATCCCCATGTCGAGGAGCCGGATGATGGACTCCGGAGCGCTGTTGGTGTGCAGGGTCGCGAACACCAGGTGCCCGGTGAGCGATGCCTCGATGCCGATGGAGACGGTTTCCTTGTCGCGCATCTCGCCTACCATGATGACGTCCGGGTCGGCGCGCAGGAACGCCTTCATCGCGACTGCGAAGGTAAGCCCCGCCTTCGGGTTCATCTGCACCTGGCGCAGCCCCCGCTGCGTGATTTCGACCGGATCCTCCGCGGTCCATATCTTCATGTCGGGAGTGTTGAGGTAGCCGAGCACCGAGTGCAGCGTGGTGGTCTTGCCGGAACCGGTCGGCCCGCAGACGAAAAACAGCCCGTACGGTTTCTCGATCGCCTCCTTGCACAGCTGCAGGTTGCGCTTGGACAACCCCAGCTTGTCGAGGGGTATGGGCTCGCCCGCGGCCAATATCCGCATCACGATGTCCTCCACCCCGCCCTGGGTCGGGATGGTTGCCACCCGCAATTCGATGTCGAGGGGGCCGAACTTCTTGAACTTGATCTTGCCGTCCTGCGGCTTCCTGCGCTCCGAGATGTCGAGGTCGCACATGATCTTCAGCCGTGCCGCGATCGCGTTGCGGTAGCTGCCCGGCACCGAAATATAGGGCACGAGCTCGCCGTCCTTGCGGAAGCGGATCTCGGTCCTGGCCTTGCCCGGATAGGGCTCGATGTGGATGTCGGAGGCGCCCTGCTGATAGGCGTCAATGATCACCTTGTTGACGAGCTTCACCACCTCGTTGTCGTTCGCCGCAGAGGCCACGTCCTCGGTGCCTTCCGGCGCCTCGGTCTCCTCGTCGAGCGAGCCGAGGATGTCGCCGATGTCGCCGGTGTCGGCGAGCGCCCCCGCTGCCCCGCCGAACATCTGGTCGAGGGTCGCCGCGAATTCGCGGTTGGTCGTCACCCGGTAGACGATCTTGGCCTTGGGATAGACGTTGTTGACCATCTTCGAGGCCTTGGTCTTCTCCGGGTCGATGGCCATCACGACGATGCCTTCCTTGCTGTCCTCCAGCGGGATCCACTGGTTGGTCTGGCAGAACTCCCGGCTCATGTTCTTGAGCAGATCGGGGGGCTTGATGCGGTCCTGTTTGAACGGCTCGTAGGGCACGCCGAAATACGAGGAGAGCGCCTCGCCCAGCGCCGGCACCTTGACTTGGAACTCGTCGATGAGAACGGTCTCGATGTCGAGGTTCTTGCGCCGCGCCGAGCGCTGCGCGAGCTCGAGCTCCTCGGCCGAGATCACGGCGTTGGCGACCAGCCCGTCGTACTTGGTGCGCACCTGCATCATCGGGCCCTGGCGCTGGCGGAACGCGATCGCGAGCGTCTCGCACAGTTGCACCACGCCCTCCTCCATGATCGGCGGGAACGGCTGGCCGCTCCTGGAGTTGATGATCTGCACCACGCCGATCAGCTCCTTGGTCTTCGCCTCCAATACCGGCGCGACCAGCATCTGCTTGGTGCGGTAGCCGGTCTTGGCGTCCACCGCCTTGAGGAAGTTCAACTGCGGGCTGTACGACTTCAGCTCCGCGTCGTCGTACACGTCGCGGATATTGATCACGCGCTTGTTGACCGCGACGAAACCGGCGATCGACTGCTCGTTGATCGGGAGCTTGATGTCCTTGAAGGAATTCAGCCCCGTTTTCACCTTGGAAATGATCGAGCCTTTGTCCTCGCTCACGAGATAGATCGTCAGGCGGTCGGCATTGAACAGGTTGCACAGATCCTGCGAGAGCTCCAGGATGATCTCGTCAATGTTCTTGGTCGCGTGGATCTTGTTCGTGACCGCCTGCAGCTTCTGCTGGAAGCTGAGCCTCTCGGCCAGGTGCTCCTGGCTCATCGGTCTGCTCTGGAGTACGGTACTCATGGCAACCTCTCGCTGGCTGGGTTCACGTCGCGATCAAAACTCGAAGACATGATTGTTCTGCAGCATCTGCGGCCTGCGCTCCTTCACCTGGACCGCGATCTCCTGCATGATGAGCTCGGCTTCGCGGGGCTTCAAGTGCGTGACGTAGATCTCCGGCGAATGCCTGAGCTTCGCGAGCTCGCGGGCAAGGAGTTCCGGGCAAAGGTGCTTGGAAACGACCGCCAGCTCGCGCTCGCGGTCGGGAAGCGCGGTCTCCACGATCAGGTACTTGAGGTTCGGGATCCGGTTCACCTCGACCCATAGCTCGTCGTTGCTGGTGGTATCCCCCGTGAACACCAGGCTCGCCCGCCCCGAATCGAGCCAGTAACCCACTGCCGGCACCACGTGGTTGGCGGGAAGCGGGGTGATCCTGCGCCCGTCGAGCGCCACGGTGCCTCCCAGGGTCACGGTCTGGTAACGCAGCACCGGATTGCGCGCATCCGGGATCTGGGTGAAGTCCGGCCACAGCTTCCAGTTGAACAAGTGCTCCCTCAGGATCGCGAGCGTCTCGCTCGTCGCATAGAGCGTGACCGGCCTGTTGCGCATCCAGCCCACCGTGTCCGTGATGAACGGGATGGAAGCGACGTGATCCATGTGCGAGTGCGTGACGAAGATGTGATCGATCTGCGCCAGCTCGTTGATCGAGAGATCGCCCACCCCGGTGCCGGCGTCGATCAGCGTGTCGTGGTCGAGCAGGAACGAGGTGGTGCGCAGCTCCCCGCCGATGCCGCCGCTGCAACCGAGCACGCGCAGCCTCATGGCTACTTGGTCTCGAATACCCAGGTGCCGTCCCAGCCCGGGCCTGGCGGGGTGCGGCGGAACTGCGCGATGCGCTCGAGGAAGACCTCGTAGAGCTCGCGCTCCGGGGCGAGCTTGCGCAAGTTGAGCAGTTGCAGCTCGGCCATGTCCCATTCCTGCTGGCGATAGAACCTAAGTGCCTGATTCCAAATCTCGATTTCATCCAGCCTGGCCTGGTCAACCTGTCCCTCCAGCCCGAGCGGCTCGTAGATCGCGACCGGTTCGTCCTTGCCCTTCACCCGCACCCGGTCGAGCTCGCGGCAGACGACGCCGGTGATGCGCTGCTTGGTGGCCTCCCCGACAATAATATCAGCACCATACTGTTTTGTGATGCCTTCGAGGCGCGAGGCGATGTTCACCGCGTCGCCCATCACGGTGTAGGCCCTGCGGATCTTCGAGCCCATGTCGCCCACGCGCATCACGCCGGAGTTGACGCCGATGCCGATCTTGAACGTGGGCCAGCCCCGCGCCTTGAATTTCTCGTTGAGCGCCTTCGCCTCGCTCTGCATGCCGAGCGCCGCGAGCACGGCGTTGCGTGCGTGCTGGGGATCGGGGACCGGCGCGCCCCAGAACGCCATGATCGCGTCCCCGATGTACTTGTCGAGCGTGCCGCGGTGCCGCTCGCGGATCACGAGGCTCATGGTGGTGAGGTACTCGTTGATGTAGGCGGAGAGCTCCTCGGGGGTGAGGCTCTCCGAGATGGTGGTGAAGCCGCGCACGTCGGAGAAGAGCACGGTCAGCTCCTCGGCCCGCGGTGCCATGTCGAAGCGCTCGGGGTTCTTCGCCATCTCCTCCACCAGCTCGGGCGGCACGTACTGGCCGAACAGCCCGGTGATCTGGCGCATGCCGCGCGCCTCGATGAAGAAGCCGTAGGCCATGTTGAGCGTGTAGAGCACGAGTATCATGACCAGGCCCGATGCGAGCGGCATCACGAGATGCCCGTAGTGGAACACCGCCACGTTGGTCGCGAGCACCACCAGCAGGATGAGCAGCGTCACGAGGGAGGAGACCAGCGGGGAGAGCAGGGGCAGCAGCAGCGCGATCGCCAGTCCCGAGACGGCGAGCAGCGTGAACTCGGCGCCCTTCACGTACGGCGGTTGCTGCTTGATGTTCTCGTCGAGCATGCCGGCGAGCAGATTGGCGTGAACTTCCACCCCCGGATAGACCGGGCCGACCGGAGTCGCGCGCAGATCGAGCAGCCCGGGGGCGGTGGTGCCCACCAGCACGATCTTGCCCTTCAGCTCCGAGACCTCGACCCGGTCGTTCAGCACGTCCACGACCGAGTAATAGCGGAAACTGCCTCGGTCGCCGCGGTAGGGCACGAGCGCGGCCGCCTTGCTGTCTACGGGGATCTTGAGCGATCCGACCTGCAGCCATTCGAGGCCCGGATAGCCCCGCGGCGCGTAGTCCGCGTCGGGCGCGATCGCCTTCACCGGCGGCGAGCCGAGCAGCACTCGCAGCATCGCGAGCGCGAGCGGTTCATAGTAGGCGCCGTCGTACTCGGCGAGCATCGGTACGCGCCGCACGATGCCGTCGCGGTCGGTGAGGGGATTGAAATGCCCGGCGCTCGCCGCATTCTTCTGCAGCTCCTCGAGGTTCGCGGTGTAGCCGGTGTAGCGCTCGGCGTCGATCGGCCGCTCGGCGAAATCCTGCGCCCGGAAGATCGGCTGGGGCAGCAGGCCCTTGCGGGTCGCCTGCGCCGGATCCTCGGTCGAAAACGTATAACCGAGCACGACCGGCCGCCCTTTCATCTTGCGCGCGAAGATATCGTCGTACTCGAGCTCGGGCTTGATGCGCTTGAGCACCGAATGATACTGGGGCACATCGCGCAGCTCGCGCTCCGACAGGCGCTCGAGCACCCGGATGCCCGAGGACTCGTCGCGCTCGGCGAACACGACGTCAAAACCGACGATCGCGACGCCATATCGATCGAAGAGCTTGTCGAGCAGCAGGGCGAGGCGGTCGCGCGGCCACGGCCAGCGGCCTTCTCCCCCCTTCTCCCGCTCCGCGAGGCTCTTCTCGTCAATGTCGAGGATGACGATGCGCGGATCCACTGTGCGCGGCATGGTCAGCCGCAGCCGCGCGTCATAGATGATCGCCTCGAGATTCTCGATCAGGGGAAGCCGGAAGTACTCGGCGGCGTGGCCGAGAAACACCATCACCACGGCGACCCCGATGATGATGCGCGGGAGATACCTTCTCAAGCCGCCCCCTCCCCTGGCTCCGTTCGTCGTTCGTCAACCGGCCGCGGCGGCGCCCTCTTTCCGGAGCCCCGTTCGGGAAACGGAAAGATCGGGTCCGCCCTTGCCCGCAGGGAGCGCTCCGCGACGCGATCGCCTGCGGGAATCCCGCTACTTCTTGAGGAAAAATTCCATCTTCACGCCCGCCAGCTCGATCACGTCGTGATCCTTGAGCGGGTGGGCCTGCGCGTCGAGCGTTCTGCCGTTCAATACCGGAAAGCTCGCGCCCTCGACGTGGGTGATGAAATAGCCCTGCGGGCGCCGGGTGATGACCGCCACCTGCACGCCCGGTTTGCCGAGCGTGGTGAGGTTCTTGGTGAGATCGATTTCCTTGCCCGCGCTCGGGCCGGTGAGGATCTGGATCGCGGCAAGCGGCACCGGCGCCTCGGCCGGGGCCGCCGGCTTCGCGGCGGCCGGCGCGGCGGGAGCGGGCCT
>DATLZE010000177.1:0-4423 GCA_035574195.1 Burkholderiales bacterium
GCGCCTGCAGCGCGGCAAAGCGCGCCAGCGTGCCGGCGCGGTCGGCGGCGAGCGCGCGCGCGAAATCGCGCACTTCCTCGGCCGCAAGGGCGCAGCTCCAGCCCGGGCGTTGCGTGAAGCACGGGGTGGTGGCGATCAGCGCCAGGCGCTCGACCTGGTGCGGGGCGCGCCGCGCCCAGAGGAGCGCGACCTGCCCGCCGAGCGACCAGCCGACGACATGGCAGCGCCGCGGGGCGCCGTGCGCCACCGCCTCGGCCATCGCCTCCAGCGTACAGGGCGAGCGGCCCGCAGCCGCGCCGTAGCCAGGCAGATCGGGGGCATGCGCCCGAAAGCGCGGGGCGAGCCGCGCGGCGAGATCGTCCCAGACGCCGGCGTCCTGGCCCCAGCCGTGCAGAAAAACGACATCCCGGACGTCGTTTTTCTGTAACGGGCCGATGCTCCCTTCTCTGGACCTCGGTTCGACCTGCTCCGCGCTCACGGAGGCCTCGCAGACTCGGGCGATCCTCGAATCAACCCCGTGCGGCGAGCCCGACGAGCGGAACAGCGCGCTCGATCTCGCTCAAGCTCGCCGCAAGCCGTTCCACGTCCTCTAGAGAGTGGGCGGCAGAGAGCGAGATTCTCAGGCGCGCCGTTCCCTGGGGGACGGTCGGCGGCCGGATCGCCGGCACGAGCAGCCCCGCGCGCGCGAGCCGCTCCGACACCGCGACGGCCGCCTCGCTCGCCCCGATCACCAGCGGCTGGATCGCGGTCTCCGAGGGCGCGAGCCGCCAGCGCTGCGGGCGCAGCCGCTGCCTCAGGTGCGCGATCAGGCGCGCGAGGTGTGCGCGCCGCCAGGCTTCCTCGCGCAGCAGCCGCAGGCTCGCCATCAGCGCCGCCGCGAGCAGCGGCGGCAGCGCGGTGGTGTAGATGTAGGGGCGAGCGCGCTGGAGGAGGGTCTCGATCACCTCGGGCTCGGCGCCGACGAAGGCGCCGAACACCCCGGCGGCCTTGCCGAGGGTCGCCATGTAGATCAGCCGCGGGGAGCGCACGCCGAAGTGCTCGAGCGCCCCCCGCCCCTGCGCGCCGAGCACGCCGAAGCCGTGGGCGTCGTCCACCAGCAGCCACGCGTCGTGGCGCTCGGCGATCTCGACGAGCCGCGGCAGGGGCGCGATGTCGCCGTCCATGCTGAACACCGCGTCGGTGACGATCAGCTTGCGGCGCGCGCGCGTGCGCGCGAGCAGGCGCTCGAGCGCCTGCATCTCGAGATGGGGATAGCGCCTGAACTCGGCGCGCGAGAGCAGCGCCGCGTCGTTGAGCGAGGCGTGGTTCAGGCGGTCGGCGAAGACGGCGTCGCCGCGGCCCGCGAGCGCGGTCACCACCCCCAGGTTCGCCTGATAGCCGGTGGAGAAGAGCAGCGCCCGCGGCAGCCCGACGAAGGACGCCAGCGCCTGCTCCAGCGCATGGTGCGCGGCGCAGTGACCGATGACGAGGTGCGAGGCGCCCGCTCCCACGCCGCAGCGCGCCGCGCCCTCGCGTGCGGCCTCGACGAGCGCCGGATGCGCCGCGAGCCCGAGGTAATCGTTGCTGCAGAAGGCGACATACTCGCGCCCGTCCACGACGACGCGCGCGCCCTGCGGCGACTGCAGCACGCGCCGCACGCGCTTGAGGCCGCGCGCCTCGAGCTCGGAGAGCTCGGCGCGCAGCAGCTCCTGGAGCGAGGAGCGGGGAGCGAGCGGCGAGGGATCGCTCACGGCATCGGGTGCAGCCCCAGCTTCGCGAACAGCGCGCGGTCCGCCTCGACGTCGGGGTTGCCGGTGGTGAGCAGCTTCTCGCCGTAGAAAATCGAGTTCGCCCCGGCGAAGAAGCACAGCGCCTGCACCGCTTCCGACATTTCCTGGCGCCCGGCGGAGAGCCGCACCATGGCCTTCGGCATGGTGATGCGGGCGCACGCGATGGTGCGCACGAATTCCAGAGGATCGAGCTTGCCGGTGCCGTAAAGGGGCGTGCCCTCGACCTGCACCAGATTGTTGATCGGCACCGATTCCGGGTAGGGATCGAGGCTCGCGAGCTGCGCGATCAGCGCCGCGCGCGTTGCGCGCGTCTCGCCCATGCCGATGATGCCGCCGCAGCACACGCGGATGCCGGCGCGGCGCACGCGAGCGAGCGTCTCGAGCCGGTCCTGCTGGGTGCGGGTGGTGATGATCCTGCCGTAGAACTCGGGCGCGGTGTCAATATTGTGGTTGTAGTAATCGAGCCCCGCGGCCTTGAGCTGCTCGGCCTGCCCTTCCTTGAGCAGCCCCAGCGTGGCGCAGGTCTCGAGCCCGAGCGCGCGCACCGCCTTCACCATCTCCGCGACGCGCTCGAGATCGCGCTGCTTCGGCCCGCGCCAGGCCGCCCCCATGCAAAAGCGGGTCGCACCATTCGCCTTGGCGCGCCGTGCGGCGGCCACCACCTGCTCGAGGTCGAGCAGCTCCTCGTCGCTCACCCCCGTGCGATAACGCGCGGCCTGCGGGCAGTAGGCGCAGTCCTCCGGGCAGCCGCCGGTCTTCACCGAGAGCAGCGTGGAGAGCTGCACCGCGTTGGGGTCGAAATGGGCGCGGTGCACCAAATGAGCGCGGTGCAGCAGCTCGTTGAACGGCAGCTCGAACAGCGCCTCGACCTCCCGCGCGCTCCAGCGGGAGGCGCCGCGCGCGCGGTCAGCGGCAGGGGCGCGGTGTTCGTTAAGAGGAGGGACATCCCTCATGGGCGGCTCCCTGTGAGCAGAAAAATCGAGACTTTTGAAACACTTGTATCATCGGGCTGGGCTCGCCTGTTGTCAAATTCTCCGACCCGATTTTTAAACAACTGCTTGCGGATTGTGCGGCAGCTGGCGCCGCAGCAGTGCCTGCTGTGCGCTGCGCCGGCGCGCTCGGCGATTTGCAGCGGGTGCGAGCAGGAGTTGCCGCGGTTGCCGCGCCAGTGCTGCGCGGTGTGCGCGCTGCCGCTCGCGGGCGGGCAATCGTGGTGCGGGGCCTGCCTCAAGCGCGCGCCGCGCTTCGAGCGGGTGGTCGCGCCCTTCGCCTACCGCTTTCCGGTTGACGCGCTCGTCCATGCCTTCAAGTACGGTGGCCGGCTCGCGCTCGCGCGCCCGCTCGGCGAGGCGCTCGCGCAGGCGGTGGCGCGGGAGGCGGCCGACGCCATCGTGCCGATGCCGCTCGCCGCGCGCCGGCTCGCCGAGCGCGGTTTCAACCAGGCGCTGGAGATCGCGCGCGTGGTCGCCGCGCACACCGGCCTGCCGCTGCTGCGGGAAGCCTGCCGCAAGGTGGCCGACACCCCGCCCCAGGCCGCGCTGCCGTGGAAAGCGCGCGCGAAGAACGTGCGCCGCGCTTTTGTCTGCGACGCCGATCTGACGGGCCTGCGGATCGCGGTGGTGGACGATGTCCTCACCACCGGCGCGACTCTCGAGGAACTCGCGCGCGTGCTGCGCCGCGCGGGCGCAGCAGGCGTCGCGGGATGGGTGGTGGCGCGGACGCTACCGCGCTGAGCGTTCGCCGTTCTGCGTTCAGGGTCACGGCCCGGGGCCCGCGGAAAACACGGAACTCCCGACCCCGAGCACCGAGCCCGCCGCTTGCTACTGCAATTGCCGCAGGCGCTGTTCGGCAAAAGCGGCGAGCTCCGGCCCGAGCGCGCCGCCCGCGAGCGCTCCGCGATAGGCCTCGCGCGCCTCCGCGGCGCGGTTCAGGGCCTGGAGCGAGAGCCCCAGCCCGAGCAGCCATACGGCTGCGGGCTTGAGCCGCAGCGCCGCCTGGAACTGCTGCACTGCCTCCTCGTGGCGGCCCTGGCGCTGCAGCAGAACCGCGAGAAATGCGAGGTAATCGGCACTCCCGCCGGCCGCATCGAGGCTTCTGGTGAGGGTCGCGATCGCCTGCGCCTCCTCGCCGCGCTCCACCTGCAGGCGCGCGAGCGCCATCGCGAAGCCGATCTGGCCGGGGGCGAGCTTGACGCCATCCTGCAGCACCCGCTCCGCTTCGGCAGGCTGCTTCATCTGCAGCAGCACGCCGGCGAGCGCCTGGCGCGCGCCGTGGTGGCCAGGGTAGTGCTCGAGCGCCGCGCGCAACCCTTCGAGCGCTTCGCCAAGCCTGCCCTGCTGCAGCTGGGCGTTCGCCTTGCGATATTCGTTCTCGGCGAGCTCGCGGGCGGTAGGCTGGCGCAGCTGTTTGCGGATCTGCGGCTGGGGCGCGGCCTCGCTCGCCGCTGTCTCGGCCGCCGCTTTCGCGGCTGGCTCGCCGCGGCGCGGCGCAGGAGCCTCTGCGCGCGCGGCCGGCGCCTTTGCCTCTTCCCGCCCCACGACCCGGGAAGCCGGTAGCGGCGCTCGGGGCGCATCCGCCGCGCCGCCAGGCTCGGGCAGGCGCGAGAGCTCCAGGCTCAGCCGCGAGGCGGGCGCAAGCCCGCCCGGATCCCCGTC
>DATLZE010000178.1:0-14940 GCA_035574195.1 Burkholderiales bacterium
CGCTCGCCGCCGCGCGGGCTGCGGCCGAAGCCAAGGTGCGCCAGGAAGCGGAGGCGCGCGCGCGCCAGCTCGCCGAGGCCAAGGCGAAGGCCGAGGCCGAGGCCAAGCGCAAGGCCGAGGAGGCAGCGCGGGCGGCGGCGCTCGCGCGCGCCAAGGCCGAGGCCGAAGCCAAAGCCGCGGCCAATGCAAAAGCGAGGCAGGAAGCGGAGGCGCGCATCCGGGCGGCGATGGAGGCAAAAGCGCGGGCGGAGGCCGAGGCTCGGGCGCGGGCGGAGGCCGAGGCCCGCGCCAAGGCCGAGGCCGAATCCAAAGCGGCCGCCGAGGCCAAGGCGAGGGAGGAAGCCGAGGCGCGGGCCAAGGCCGAGACCGAGGCGCGCGCGCACGCCGAGGCCGAGTCGCGGGCCAAGGCGGCGGTCGAGGCTCAGATGAAGGCGCTGCAGGAGGCGCTCGCCCAGGCCGAGGCGCGCGCGAGGCAGGAGGCCGAAGCGCGGGCCCGGATGGAAGCCGAGATCAAGGCGCGCGAGGAGGCCGAGCGGCGCGCGCGCGAGGAGGCCGAGGCGCGGGCGAAAGCGGCGGAGGAGGCGGTCGCCAAGGCGCGGCAGATGGCGGAGGAAGCCGCGCGGCTCAAGGCCGAGGCCCAGGCGCGCGAGGAGCAGGCTGCGGGCGCGGGCAAAGCCGAGGTGCAGGCGCGCATGGAAGCGGCCATGAGGGCGCTCGAGGAGGCGAAGGCCAAGGCGCGGGCGGAGGCGGAGGCGCGGGCGGAGGCCGAACGCCGTGCCAGAGCGGAAGCCGAGGCGCGCGCGCGCGAGGAGCAGGAGCGGCGTGAGCGCGAGGAGCGCGAGCGGCGCGAGCGCGAGGAAGCGGAGGCGCGCGCCAAGGCACAGTTGAGGGAGCTCCAGGAGCAGGCGCGCCGCGCGCGCGAGGAAGCCGAAGCGAGGGCCGAGGCCGAGCGGCGCGCGCGCGAGGAGGCCGAAGCGAGGATCGAGGCCGAGCGCCGCGCGCGCGAGGAGGCCGAAGCGAAGGCCGAGGCCGAGCGGCGCGCGCGCGAGGAGGCCGAAAAGAAGGCGCGCGAGGAAGCGGAGGCCAAGGCGCGCGCCGAGGTGGAGGCGATGATCCAGGCCGAGCGGCGCGCGCGCGAGGAGGCCGAAAAGAAGGCGCAGGCCGAGATCGCCGCGCGCATCGAGGCCGAAAAGAGGGCGCGCGAGGAGGCCGAGCGCCAGGCCGAGATCGCGCGCCGCGCGCGCGAGGAAGCCGAGAAGCGGGCGCGCGAGATGGCCGGTGCGGGCGACGCGGAGGCGGCGCGCCGCGCGCGCGAGGAAGCCGAGAGGAAGGCGCGCGAGGCGGAACAGCTCCTCGCACAGGCGCGCGCGCAGGCCGAGGCCGAGCGCAAGGCGCGAGCGCAAGCCGAGGAGCGGGCCAAGGCCGAGGCCGTCGCGCGCGTGATGCAAGAGCAACAGCTGCGAGCCAAGGCCGAGGAAGAGGTCAGGGCGCGCGTGCAGGCCGAGATCAAGGCGCGCGAGCTCGCGGAAATGGAGGCGGAAGCGCGCTACCGCAAGGAAGCGGAGGCACGCGCCAAGGCGGCGGCCGAAGAGCGCAGGAAGCGCGAGGAGGAGGCGCGCGCGGCGGCGGCATCGGCGCGCGCGAGAAGACCTGTGCGCTGGCCGCAGGCGGCGGCGGTCGCCGCAGCAGTGCTGGTGGCGGCCGCAGCGGGGCTCGTGCACGTGATTCCATTCTCGGGCTACATCCCCTCGGCGCAGCAGGCGCTCGCGCAGCGCTTCCAGGTTCCGGCCACCATCGGCGGCATCCGCTACGCCCTGTTCCCCGCCCCGCAGCTCACGCTGGAGCGCGTGACGCTCGGCAAGCTCCAGGAAGTCAAGATCGGCAGCATTTCGGTGAGCGCCTGGCCGCTCGCGCTGCTCGCGGAATCCAAGAGCTTCGACACCGTGGAGCTCGTCTCGGTCACCGCGGAGAGCGAGGCGCTCGCCCTGATCTCGGGATGGGCCAAGCCGCCCGCTGCCGAGCAGCCCTTCACCGTGCGGCGGCTGCGCGCGCGCGCGGTCAAGCTCTCGGTGCCGGGGCTGGAGCTGGCCCCGTTCGACGCCGAGGTGACGCTCGGCGCCGACGGCGCGGTCGCCCGCGCGCAACTCTCCGACGGGAAGCTGCGGGTGGCGCTCGAGCCCCGGGACAAGGGGCTGCGGGTGGCGCTGGAGGCGCGCTCCTGGCAGCCGCCGCTCGGCCCGGCGCTCGAATTCGACGATCTCACCGCCGCCGTGGTGATCGAGCCGCCGCAGGCCACCGTCACCGGCTTCGAGGCCCGCCTCGGGCGCGGCACGGTGAAGGGCGCAGCGCGGGTCAACTGGTCGAGCGGTATCCGCGTCGAGGGCGATTTTAGCCTCGTAAACGGCGATCTCTCGCAGCTCCTGGCGAGTTTCACGCGCGACTTCCAGGCGAGCGGCTCGCTCAACGCCAACGCGAGCTTCGCGCTGCAGGGCACGAGCCTCCAGAACCTCTTCTCCGAGCCCCGGATCGAGGCGAGCTTCAACATCGAGCGAGGAGTGCTCAACAACGTGGACATCGTGCGGGCGATCCAGTCGCCCTCGCGCGACGGGGTGCGCGGGGGCAAGACCTCGTTCAACGACCTGTCCGGCTCGCTGGTGGTCGCGAACCGGCAGTTCTCCTACCGCCAGCTGCGGCTCGCCTCCGGCCCGATGAACGCGAGCGGAGCGGTAGATGTCGCGCCGAACGGCGAGCTGTCCGGGCGGATCGGCGCCGAACTGGGATCGAAATCGGTGGTGGTCGCGCGCGGCAACCTCACGGTCTCCGGCAATCTCAAGGCGCCCCTGCTTCGCTCGCAGTAGCGGCGCCGGGCGCAAAAAAGCGCGCGCACGAAAAAAAACGGCGCGCTCCACGCGCGCCGTCTGCCGCAAGCGGCTGCTCGCTGTTCGGAACAGCGCGAGCCCGAACGGATCGGCTCGCGCGCCCTGAACACTCGTTCGCAGCGCGGGTTCCGGATTCCCTCGCGCTGCGGCTTCTCGCGAAACGCGCGGGCTAGCGCCGGTAGCCCTTCAGCGCGGCGATGCGCTCGTCGAGCGGCGGATGCGACATGAACAGGCGCTTCACGCCCTGCCCCACGCCGCCGGATATCCCGAAGGCGGCGATTTGCGCCGGCAGTTGCGACTGCTCGTAATTCGCCTTCAGCCGCTCGAGCGCCGCGATCATCTTGCCGCGTCCGGCGAGCTCGGCGCCGCCTGCGTCCGCCCTGAACTCGCGCTGGCGCGAGAACCACGCGACGATGATGCTCGCGAGCACCGCCAGCACGATCTCGGCGACGAACACCGTGATCCAGAAGCCCGGGCCGTAACCGCGCTCGGTGCGGAACACCACGCGGTCCACGAGGAAGCCGACCACACGCGAGAGGAAGATCACGAAAGTATTGAGCACGCCCTGGATCAGCCCCAGCGTTACCATGTCGCCGTTGGCGATATGGCTCACCTCGTGGCCGAGGACCGCTTCCGCCTCGTCCTGGGTCATGTTGGCGAGCAATCCTGTGCTCACCGCCACGAGCGCCCGGTCGCGGTTCCAGCCGGTCGCAAACGCGTTCATTTCAGGCGAGTCGTAGATCGCCACCTCGGGCATGCCGATACCGGCCCGCTGAGCCTGGCGGCGCACCGTCTCCACGAGCCAGCGCTCGGTCGCGTTGGCGGGCACCTCGATCACCTGAGCGCCGGTCGCCATCTTCGCCATCCATTTCGACAGCAGCAGCGAGATGAAGGAGCCCCCGAAGCCGAAAATTGCCGCCATCAGGAGCAGCGCCTCGAGGTTGAGCCCTTGCTCGGCGAGCGCGCGGTCCACGCCGAGGAGCTGCATGCTGATGCTCAGCACGAAGAGCACCGCGAAGTTGGTGAGGAGGAAGAGGAAGACGCGTTTCATGAAATACCCTTTCGGTGATTGGCTCGGCTGTTAGATAGGGATGGCTGCGCTAGGTTCAATGCCCGGAGCCTTTCCGGAACCCGCTGAATTATAGACGAAAATCCGTTCGGTCTCGGGGCCGGGTCGCAGCCGATCCGGGAGGCGGCGCCCGCAGCCAGAAAGTAACCGGCCCGTCGTTGGTGAGCGTGACCAGCATGTGGGCCCCGTAACGGCCGCTCGCCACCTGCGGGTGGGCGGCGCGCGCGCGCTCGACCAGGTACTCGTAGAGCACCCGCCCCGCCTCGGGCGGGGCCGCCGTGGAGAATCCCGGGCGCGTGCCTTTGCGGGTGTCGGCAGCGAGCGTGAACTGCGGCACGAGCAGCAGCCCCCCGCCGATGTCGGCGAGCGAGCGGTTCATCCGCCCCTGCTCGTCCGGGAACACGCGGTAGCCGATGAGCCGCTCGAGCAGCCGCTCGGCCTGCGGCCTGCCGTCGCCCGCCTCCACCGCCACCAGCACCAGGAGCCCGCGGCCGATGGCGGCGATCACCTCGCCCTGCACCGCCACCCTCGCCTCGCTCACCCGCTGCAATAGCCCAATCATGCGCGCTGTCCCGCCTTTTTCGATCCCCGGATTCTCGATTAACATAGCATGGGCCCATGACGCCGGCATCGGCTCCGCCGCTCCTTCCGAGCCCCGGACGAATGGCTGACAGGGCATCTACCGCCATAAGATCCCTCTCGCCGCCCGGCACCAGAGGAAGGGGCGAGCGGCCGAGCGCCGCCGGGCACCTCTACGACGTGCGCTAGCGAACAAACCGACGCTCAACGCTCAGCTCTCGCACCGCGTGCAGCCCATCCCGCCCGCCGCCCCGCCGAAGGAGGTGTCCCGCGCCGCCGACCGGATAGAGCCGCCCGCCGGCAAGATCGCGGCGCGGGCGAGCGGCTACGACATCGAGGCGAGCGAGCTGCGCGACTTCTCGCGCACGGTCGCCGAGATCGAGTGGCTGCTGGTCATCTTGGTCCTGTTCTACTACGTGTTCCGCGACCCGGATGGCAACCACGCCGTCGCGATCTACTCGGGGTTGATCGCCTTCACCGCGGTGATCCTCGCCCTCCATTATCTCAACCTGGTGCGCCGGCCGGGACGCTGGCTGCTCGCGATCGAGACCTGGATCATGATCGTGTTCATCACCTGGGTGCTCTACCACACCGGCCGGCTCGACAGCCCCTTGCTCAATCTCTACCTGCTGCCGATCGTCACCAGCGCGCTCACCTTGGGGCAGTTGGTGACGCTGCTGCAGATGGGACTGGTCGCCGCCTGCTACCTGCTGCTCGGCTACAGCACCAACGCTTCCTTTTTCTCCGCCCTCACTGCCGGCGACTTCGCCGCCGACCTCGCGCCGATGCTGCTCGTCGCCTACATCACCACGATGCTCTCGCAGGATATCCTGAACGCGATGGCGCGCCTGCGGCTGATCTCGGAGACCGACGAGCTGACCGGCGCCTACAACGCGCGCGCGTTCAACGCCATCGCCCGGCGCGAGGCGGCGCTCGCGGCACGCTACCGCCGCTTCTTCAGCCTGCTGATGATCGATTCGGACAATCTCAAGGCGGTGAACGACACCCACGGGCACGAGGCGGGCGATGCCCTGATACGGCATGTCGCGCAATGCATCCGGGGCGAGCTGCGCACCACCGACATCGCTGCGCGCTACGGGGGCGACGAGTTCGTGTGCCTGCTGCCGGAGACGCCCGCCCCCGGCGCGGCCCTCGTCGCCGAACGCATCCGCCGGCGCGTCGCCGACACACCCTTCACGGTGGACGGGACAGGCATCCGCACCTCGGTCAGCATCGGGGTCGCCGCGCTGCCCGAGCACGGCACGACACTCGAGCTCCTCGCCCGCAACGCTGACCGGGCGCTCTACGCGGCCAAGGCGCAGGGCCGGAACCGTGTGGCGGTGTTCGCACCAGGCTGAGCCCCGCGCCTGCTATGATCCGATCGGGCAACGGACGCACCCGAGGATACCGGCATGAAAACCGAGCTTCTGTTCGATCCCGCGCTGTCAGCCGAGGAGCTACGCGGCTTCGCGCGCACGGTGGCGGAAATCGAATGGCTGCTGCTGATCCTGGTGCTGCTCTACCAGGTGGTGCTCGTCCCTGGCGAGGAGGCCTCGGCGGCGCTGGCGATGGCGATGTTCTTCTTCGCGGCGTTCGTGCTCGCCTTCCACTACGCGAACTTCTACCGCAAGGAGACGCACTGGAAGATCGCGCTCGAGACCTGGGTGATGATCGTCTTCATCACCTGGGTGCTCGCCTACACCGGCGGCGTCGAAAGCCCGTTGCAGAACCTGTACCTCCTCGTGATCATCGTGAGCGCGCTCACTCTGGGCAAGCTCGCCACGCTGCTCGAGATGGCGCTGATCACCGGCTGCTTCATCTGGCTCGGCTCCCCCCAGCGCGACGAGGAGGTGTTCTCGCTGCCGTTCGGCGCCCAGCTTCTCGCCCAGATCTCGCCGATGCTGCTCGTCGCCTACATCACCACGATGCTCTCCGCCGACATTCGCCGCGCCTACGGGCACATGAAGCTGCTCGCGGAGACCGACGAGCTGACCGGGGTGCTCAACATGCGCGCGTTCTCGGTGATCTCCGAGCGCCTGTTCCGCCAGGCCGAGCGCTACGCCCGCCCGTTCAGCGTGCTGATGGTGGACTCCGACAGCCTGAAGACGGTGAACGACACCCACGGGCACGAGGCGGGCAACCGCCTGCTCAAGATGACCGTGCAGTGCATCCAGCAGGAGCTGCGCCAGACCGACCTCATCGCGCGCTACGGGGGCGACGAGTTCGTGGTGCTGCTGCCGGAGACGCCCTGCAGCGGGGCGATGGGCGTGGCCGAGCGCATCCGCAGGAACATCGAGAAGACGCCGCTCGCCACGCGCGAGAAGCGGGTGACCGCGACGGTGAGCATCGGGGTGGCCTGCTATCCCAATCACGGCTCCGACCTGGAGAGCGTGCTCGAGAAGGCCGACCAGGCGATGTACGCGAGCAAGGCGGGCGGCAAGAACCGCATCACCATGTTTTCCGCCTGACGGCGGAAAGCAGCCTCGAAAAGACGGAAGATCGTGGAATCGGGAGCTCGATCATCGTTGCGCGGCTCTCCCGCCCCCGTCTTCTCTTCCCTCCACGCGCTCGGCGGGCCGCGCCCCTGAATCATGGCGGAAAGAATCGAGTGCGCGGTGATCGGCGCCGGAGTGATCGGGCTCGCTGTCGCGCGCCAGCTCGCGCTCGAGGGGCGCGAAGTGGTGGTCCTGGAGGCTGAAAACGCGATCGGCGCCCACACCAGCTCGCGCAACTCCGAGGTGATCCACGCCGGCATCTACTACCCCACCGGCTCGCTCAAGGCGCGCCTGTGCGTCGCCGGCAAGCAGGCGCTCTACCGCTACTGCGCCGAGCGCGGCGTGGCGCACCAGCGCATCGGCAAGATCATCGTCGCGACCGACGAGGACGAGATCGCGGGCCTGAGGAAGTACCGGGCGCAGGCCGAGGCGAATGGCGTGACCGATCTCGTGTGGCTCGCGCGCGAGGAGCTGCGCGCGCTCGAGCCCGAGGTGG
The DNA here is from genome assembly GCA_035574195.1 of Burkholderiales bacterium. GTDB lineage: Bacteria > Pseudomonadota > Gammaproteobacteria > Burkholderiales > SG8-41 > SG8-41. Next base: position 7,519 of record DATLZE010000178.1, read on the forward strand.
CGGCAGTGGCGGGGCTGCTCTCGCCTTCCACCGGCATCGTGGACAGCCACGGCCTGATGCTCGCCTACCTGGGGGAGGCCCAAGCCCACGGCGCCGCGCTCGCGCTCGCGAGCCCGGTGCTCGCGGGGCGGGTCGGGGCCGGCGGCATCGTGCTGGAAGTGGGCGGCGCGGAGAGTACCGCGCTCGAGTGCCGCATCGTGGTGAATTGCGCGGGTCTGAGAGCGCAGGAGGTCGCGCGCTCGATCGCCGGCGTGCCGCCTGAGACGATTCCGCCCACCTATTACGCCATCGGCCATTATTACTCGCTCGCGGGCAAGCCGCCGTTCCGGCGCCTGATCTATCCGGTCGCGCGCCAGGACTGGCTCGGCGTGCACGTCACCCTCGACCTCGGCGGTCAGGCCAAGTTCGGGCCCGATTTCTCCTGGATCGAGCGCATCGATTACCGCTTCGACGAGAGCCGCGAGGCGGCGTTCTACGGTGCGATCCGCCGCTACTACCCGGGGTTGCGTGACGGGATGCTGCGGCCCGGCTACACCGGCATCCGCCCGCGGATCACCGGTCCGGGCGGGCCGGCGCAGGACTTCGTGATTCAGGGCCCGCGCGATCACGGGGTCGCCGGGCTCGTCAACCTCTACGGGATCGAGTCGCCCGGCCTCACCTCCTCGCTCGCCATCGCGGATCACGTCGCGCGGCTGCTCGCGGCCCGGCCTTGATCTGGATCGGACCGCCCGCAGGCGCGTGGCATAATGTTTCTACGCTCGGCGTCCGAAATAAACGCGCGGATCGGTGCGAGGGCAGGCGAACGCCGCCCGCCCTGCGCCTGCCGGCAGCAGGACCGGGGAAATGTCCGACAGTTTCAGCCAGACAGCCAAGGGCAAGGCCGAGCTCTCGGCCCGGCCCGGCCGGCTCGCCGGCGGGCTGAAAACGCTGCTCGCCATGGTCGGCGAGGAGGTCACGATCGCGGAACTGAAGATCAAGCTGCCGCAGGTGCCCGCCGACAAGCTCGCCGCAGCGCTCGATCATCTGGTCGCACAAGGCTACCTCCAGCGCAACGTCCCGGACGCCGCGCCTGCCGACAACGATCTCGATTTCACGCGCTACTTCAACCGGCCGGTCAAGGAGCCGACCCTCCAGCAGAAGCGGCTGGCGGAGGCGACGCTCGCGGGGCTGCGCGGCTCCCGCAAGCCCGGCTACTACGTCAGCATCGTCAACCGGCCGGAGCAGCGCCTCGCCCCGCGCTCCGGCGAGAAATACAGCGTGCTGCTCATAGACGAGGACGACGCCGGCACGATGCTGCTCGCGCGCGCGCTGCTCCTCGCGAAGTTCGAGACCCGAGCGGCGGTGAAGCGCGAGGAGATCATCGCGGAGCTCAACCGCCAGCCCCCGCCCGACGCGATCGCCATGGAGATCGTGCTGCCCGACGTGGGCGGGCTCGAGCTGCTGGGGCGCATCCGCGAGCACCCCGTCCTCAAGACGGTACCGGTGATCGTGATGACCGCCAAGGTCGAGCACGACGACGTGGTGGCGGCGCTCGCCTACGGGGCGAGCGGCTATATGACCAAGCCCTTCGAACCCGAGAAGCTGGTGGCGAGCGTCAAGGCCGTGCTCGGCCTCTGAGCGGGTGGCGCAGCGACGTGATGAAAAAACGCGCCGCCTCGCCGATTCCTCACTTCACCGGGAGGTGGCGCTCGAGAAACGCCGCGAGCTGCGCAACCCATTCCGGGCGCGCGAAGAGGAAGCCGTCGTTGTGGCCTCCGAACAGCTCGATGAACTGTTTGGGCTCGCGCGCGGCTTCGAACAGCCGGCGCCCGTGCGAGAACGGCACGATGTCGTCCTCGCGGCTGTGCGCGACCAGCACCGGCGCCTCGACTCGCCTCACCGCGGCGAGCGTATCGTACGAGAAGCGGGAGAGCCAGCGCACCGGCAGCAACGGATAGACCTGCGCGCCCAGCTCCGGCACCGAGGTGAAGGCGGAGCAGAGGATCAGTGCGCGCGGGGTGGTGCGCGCGGCGAGCCAAGCCGCGACCGCGCCGCCGAGCGACTCACCGAGGATCACCACGTCGCGCGGCGCGATGCTCCGCGTCCCGGTGAGCCAGCGCCACGCCGCCTCGGCGTCCCGGTAGGTGCCTTGCTCCGAGGGCGAGCCGGTGCTTTTCCCGTAGCCGCGGTAGTCCACGAGCAGCGTCGCATAGCCGAGCTTGTGGAACATCGCCGCGTACTCGATCCGGTGCGAGATGTTGCCGGCGTTGCCGTGCAGCAGCAGCACCGCGCCGCGCGCCTGCGGCGCCGGCACCCACCACGCGGCAAGCCGCTCGCCGTCCTCGGTCGCGATCGTGACCTCCTCGAAGCCGAGGCCGTAGGCCCTGGGATCGACGTGGATTTCGCGCCCGACCTGGGGGAAGTAGACGAGCCGCGACTGGAACGCATAAACCAGAGCGAGCACCGCCCCGTAGGCGATCGCCACCGAGAGCAGGATGTCCCAGAGCATGCGCCGCAACATGCGGAACGGGCCGCGCGGCTACCAGCGGAAGGTCGCGCCGAGGAGCAGCGCCCGGTCGGCCTCGCCGCTGTTCATGCTGCGGCGCAGGCCCACATCGAGATCGAGCTGGCCGCTCGGGGAGTAGATCAACCCGAGCATCGCAAAGTGGCCGTTGCGTCCGGGCAGGAACGGGTCGTCCTTCGCAGGGTTGGTCCGCGCGCCCGCCTCGCCCACGAGGCGCAGGTCTTCGCGCAAAAAGTAGCCGAAGCCCCCCGAGGCCCGCCACAGGTGGCGGCGGTTCGCGCGCGCGTCCTGGGGCAGCCGGTAGCGGGCGTGGGTGTGCGCGAGGTTTGCGAGCCAGACCCAAGGCTTCGCCTCGTAGGTGAGGATGGCGTTCAGCCCGAAGGACAGCCGGCCGGTGCCGAGCCCGCGGTTCTCGTCCCCGGTCGGCAGGATCAGCCCCGGCTTGAGGGCGAGGCTCAAGCCATTGGCCTCGTAGAAGCGCCATTTGAGCTCGAGCGTGGAATCGCCCGCACCCGTGGCCGAAGCGGTCAGCGCGCCGTCTTCTCGCACCCGGTCGCGCAAGTGGTTTGCGCCGAGGGCGATGTCGAGATCCTCGCGCAGCCCGTAAGTCAGCACCGGATTGAAGGCGATCACCTTGCGGTGCTGGTGCGCCGCGGCGCCGGCCGTATTCGCGGTCCGGTCGTGACGCACGCGCTCGGCGAGCAGCTCGAGCTGCCAGTTGCCCGCGCCCTGTGTGCCGCTGTCGTCGGTGACGTACGGATGTGCCGCCCACACCGAGCCGGAAAACGAAAGGCAAAAGGCGCAAGCGAGCGACAGGCGAAACGCCGGAGCGCCGCAATGGCGCCGCCGGAGCAATTCTTCCGCCCTCCGCCTTGCGCCTTCCGTCCTCACGGTCAGTCCACCCTCGCTCCGGATTCCTTGACCACCCTCGCCCATTTCGCGAAATCGCTGCGGATCAGACGGCCGAAATCCTCCGGCGTGCCGCCCGCGGCATCCGCGCCCTGCGCGGAGAGCCGGCCGCGCAGCTCGGGCGAGCCGAGCGCGGCGTTGAGCGCCTGGTTCAATCGCGCGACGACCGCGCGCGGCGTCCCGGTGGGCGCGAGCAGCCCGAACCAGTTGATGACCTCGTACCCCGCCACGGTCTCCGCGATCGCCGGCAGCTCCGGAAACGAGGGCGAGCGCTTCGGGCTCGTCACCGCGAGCGCGCGTAGCCTCCCCGCCCTCACCTGCGGCGAGAGCGGCACCGCGCTCGCGATGGTGACGGCGACTTGTCCTGCGACGAGGTCGGTGATGAGCGGCCCGGTTCCCTTGTAAGGAACATGATTGAGGTCCACGCCCGCCATCGTCTTGAAGAGCTCCATGGCGAGATGGCTCGAGCTGCCGGAGCCCGCGGAGGCGTAGTGGATGCCGCCTGGCTTGGCCCGGGCCGCCGCGATCAGCTCCTTCACCGACTTCGCCGGGAAGGCAGGGTTCACCGCCATCATGAGCGGCACTGTCACGAACTGCACGACGGGCGCGAAATCCTTGAGCGCGTCGTAGGCGATCTTGCGGTAGAGGTGGGGATTGATGACGTGGGGAATCGAGGTAAAAAGCAGCGTGTAGCCATCCGCGCTCGCGCGCGCCGCGAGCTCGGTCGCGATCAGCCCTCCGGCGCCGCCGCGGTTGTCCACGACCACCTGCTGCCCGAGCCTCTCGGAGAGCTCGCGCGCGGCGGCGCGCCCCAGGATATCGGCCGCGCCGCCCGGCGGAAAGCCCACGATCAGGCGGATCGGCCGATCGGGATAGGACTGCGCCGCATCGGCGGCCCCCGGCCACAACACGGCGGCCAGAACGAACAACAGTCCCGCAGCCGTTCCGCCTGACGATGAACGATGAGCGGCAGGCGATGAGCCGAACGCGCCGACGCCCTCCCGCGAATGGCGATCGTTCATCGTGCCGCGCCCCGCAATCATCCTCGCCCTCGCTCGGCTCCGGCGCCCCAGGCCTCGACCGCCCAGCCCCATTCGGCGATCTCGGAGCGCACGAAAGCCGTGAATTGCTCGGGCGCCTCGCCGACGAATTCCGCCCCCTCCGCGGGCACCGCCGTGCCGAACCAGGAGCCGGTCTCGAAGCCCTCGAGCCCCTGCTCGTCGCGTGCGGCGATCTGCGGCACGGCGGCCACGCGCTTCACGCCCGCCATGCTCTTGAACAGCGCTCCCGCGAGGTGATGCGGGCTGCCGATCCCGGTGGAGCCGTGGCCCGGCTCGTCGGGGCGCGCCTTCGCGAGCGCGACGAGCTCCTGCACGTTCTTCACCGGGACCGAGGGGCGGACCACGACGATGCCCGGCACCTTGGCGTAATCGATGGCGCAGGAGAAGCCGCGCAGCGGCTCGTAATGGAGCTTCGGATAGAGCGAAGGATCGATCGCGTTCGCGACTGCCGGCATCACCAGCGTGTAGCCCTCGGGCGCGCTCTTCGCGGCGATCTCCGTCGCGATATTGGTGCCCGCGCCCGGGCGGTTCTCGACGATCACCTGCTGGCCCCAGGCCCCGGCGAGCTTGCGCCCCGCGGCGCGCGCGAGGATGTCGGCGCTACCCCCGGGGGTGTAGCCGACGAGGGAGCGGTACGGCCGGCTCGGACAGTCCTGGGCCGACGCGGCCTCGGAGCCGGCGAGCGCGGAGAGCGCGCCGAGCACGGCCGCGAGCAGGCGCCCCGGAAACGTCGAATGCAGTCTCATGTCTCCTCGACCTCGATCAGTTTCATGCGCCCGGAGGCTCCGGACTTGATGGTGACGGCGGATTTCCGGCACCCGAAACGCTCGGCCACCAGCGCCACGAGCTCCTCGTTCGCTCTGCCGTCCACGGGCGGGGACCTGAGCCTCGCGACCCACGTGCCATCGGGCATCGGCTCGAGCGAGCAGTCCCTGGCGCCGGGTTTGACCTTCACGCGGAGGTACACCGCCATCCGTGCGCCCGCTTGCGGCTTCGTCCTGCGCCGTCGCAACGGCGCAGCAGGGAATCACCAGCCGAGCACATAGGCCGGCCGGCGCGGATCGGCACCTCCGTGCAGCACTCCGCGCCGCTGATCCACGACGATGGTGCACACCGCCCCTGCGAGCCAGGTGGATTCGTCCCACCAGTGGACGCGGTGCCCGCGACTGGCAAGCTCGTCCCCGACGCTCTTTTCGATGCGCGACTCGAGCGCGAGCAACCCCGGGTAGTAGGGATGCGGCTCGAACGAGCCGGGATAGCTGTAGCTCGAGAAGCGCGGCGCCTCCACCGCAGTTTGCGGATCCATGCCGAAGACATTGATGTTGAGAAAGACCTGCAGCATCGCCTGGCACTGCACGTCGCCTCCGGGCGTGCCGAACGGCATGTAGGCGCGCCCGCCCCTCAACGCGAGCGCAGGATTGGGCGTCAGGCGCGGCCGCTTGCCCGGCGCGACCGAGGAAGGGTGCGCGGGGTCGGCCCACGACTGCGTGCCGCGTCCCGAGCAGAGGATTCCCACGCCCGGCACGATCGGGGTCTTGTCGGAGCCGTCGGATGGCGTGGCCGAAAAAGCGTTGCCGTGGCGGTCCACCACGCACAGATACGAGGTGTCGCCCGGCAGCGGCGCCTCCGGAGGCTGCGGCGCCGGCACGCAGCGGTGCGCGAGCTGCGCGAGCGTCGCCGGGTCGCCCGCGGGCGGCATCTCCGGCCAGGCCTTTTCCGGACTGATGAGCGAGCGGCGGTGCGCGCCGTAGCGCTCCGAGAGCAGGCCGCTCAGCGGCACCTGCACGAAGCGCGGGTCGCCGAAGTGGTGGTGGCGGTCGGCGAACGCGAGCTTGAGCGCCTCCGCCACTACGTGGATGTAATCGGCGCTGTTGTGCCCCATCGCCTTCAGGTCGTAGCCCTTGAGCAGATTGAGCGCCATCGGCAACACCGGTCCCTGCGACCACGGGCCGCAGGCGTGCAGCTCCAGCCCGTCGTAGCGCAGCCGCACGGTGGGCTCGAACCGCACGCGGAAGCCCGCGAAATCCTCGTAGCGCATGAGGCCGCCCTCGCGCTCGATGAAGCGCGTGACTTCGCGCGCGACATCGCCCTTGTAGAACGCGTCGCGCGCCGCTCCGAGGCCCGCCCGCCTGCCCTTGCGGCGTGCGACCCTGCGCTCCTCGTCCGCCAGATACTGGAGCGTGCGTCCGAGGTCGGCTTGCACGAAGATCTCGCCCACCTCGGGCGGGCGCCCCTTGGGCAGAAAGACCCTGGCGCTCGACGGCCAGCGCTCGTAGGCCGCGCGGTTCGCGCGGATGAATTCCGCCATCAGGGGGTACATCGGGAAGCCCTCGCGCGCGAAGCGGATCGCGGCAGCGCAGACCTCGCCGAAGCTCATGGTGCCGAAGCGCTCGAGCGCGGTGATCCAGGCATCGGGAGCAGCCGGCACCACGCAGCGTTCGACCCCCGGGGGAATGGCGCCGCCATGCCGCTTCATGAAATAGTCGGGGGTGACCGCCTTGGGCCACACTCCCAGGCCGTCTATGCAATGGACCTTGCGGTCTTTCGCGGTGTAGATGATCTGCGGCGCCACCCCGCCGAAATTGACCTTGTCGGTCTGCAGCACGCCGATCGCGATCCCCGCGGCCACTCCCGCGTCCACCGCGTTGCCGCCCGCCTCCAGGATCTCGAAGCCGGCGTGCGCCGCGAGGTAATGGCCGGCCGAGATCAGGTGCCGGGTGCCCATGATCGTGGTGCGTCCCGATGTCATGCTGTGCTCCCCCGAGAAGCGGTGCGCGCTGCGGCAGATGAGCGAATTCTATCCGCATTCGCGGCCCGCCGTCAGGGCGCGGGCGCGGCGGCTGTTATAATTCGGGGCAGTTACGACAGCACCCGATTCAATGGCGAGGATCCGGCGATGAGCGCGAAACGCGGGCGTGTCCTGAAAACCTTTCTGCTCGTGCTGGCGGC
>DATLZE010000179.1:0-5483 GCA_035574195.1 Burkholderiales bacterium
GCCATGGAACCGCCGATTATAAAGCGGGCGCGCGCAGCTCAGCTGCGCCCGCGCGCGGCGAGCGCGCGCCGCAGCTCGGCGAGCCGCTGCGGCGTGCCGACGTCGAGCCACAGGCCGCGGTGGTGCTCGCCGCTCACCCGCCCCTGCGCCATCGCCGGCACGAGCAGCGCGCGCAGCGGGCCGCGCGCGCCGGGCGCGAGCGATGCGAAGAGCTGCGGCGCGTAGGCCCCGATCCCGCTGAAGGTCAGGCGCCGGGCGCCTTCCTGCGTCACTTTCCCCGCGCGCAGGCAGAAATCGCCCCGCGGGTGATGCGGCGGATTGTCCACCAGCACGAGGTGCGCGAGGCGCCCGGGCCCGAGCGCTTCTGCCGCGCAGGCGAGCCGCGCGAAGTCGAAGTCGGTGTAGATGTCGCCGTTCACCACGACGAAGGGCGCGGGCCCGAGCAGCGGCAGCGCGTAGGCAATGCCCCCGCCGGTCTCGAGCGCGTGCGCCTCGCGCGAATAAGCGATGTGCACGCCGAGCGCGGCGCCGTCGCCGAGCGCCCGTTCGATCAGGCCACCCAGGTGCGAAACATTGATCACGAGCTCGGTGAAGCCTGCGCGCGCGAGCCGCTCGATCAGGTGCACGATCAGCGGCCGGCCGCCGGCCCGAAGCAAGGCCTTCGGCAAGCGGTCGGTGAGCGGGCGCATGCGCTGCCCGCGCCCGGCGGCGAGAATCATCGCTTTCACGCCGCGCGCCGCCTGCCGCTCAGCGGGCGCAGCCGACCGCCGGCCGACACGGCTCGAGCTCCTCGAGCAGCCGCGCGAGCGGTGCGAGTTCCCGGTAGCGCTCGGCGACCGCGCGCGCGTAGCGCATGAAGCGCGGGGTATCCTCGAGGTAGCCCGGTTTACCATCGCGGTAGTGGATGCGCGCGAAGATGCCGAGCACCTTCAGGTGACGCTGCAGCCCCATCCACTCGAAATCGCGGTAGAACGCGCCGAAATCGGCATCCACCGGCAACCCCGCGCGCTTCGCCCGCTCCCAATAGCGCCTCGCCCACTCGATCACGCGCTCCTCCTCCCAGCTCACGAACGCGTCGCGCGTGAGCGAGACGATGTCGTAGGTGATCGGGCCGCACACCGCGTCCTGGAAGTCGAGCACCCCGGGATTGGGCTCGGTCACCATCAAATTGCGCGGCATGTAGTCGCGGTGCACGTAGACGCGCGGCTGCGCGAGCGCGCGCGAGACGACGAGATCGAGCGTGTGGGAGAGCGCCCGCTGCTGCCGGGCGTTGAGCGCGACGCCGAGGTGGCGCCCGACGTACCATTCCGCGAACAGGCCGCTCTCGCGCCTGAGCGCCGCCTCGTCGTACGGCGGCAGCTCCCCCTGCCGGCTCGCGAGCTGCCAGCGCAGGAGCGCGGCGATCGCATCGCCGAACAGGGCGTCGGCGTTCTCTTCGGTGAGCGCCGCGAGATAGGTGGTGTCGCCGAAATCGGTGAGCAGCAGGAACCCGCGCTCGAGGTCCTGTGCCAGGATCTGCGGCGCGTTCACGCCCGCCTCCCGCATCAGCCGCGCGACGCGCACGAACGGGCGGCAATCCTCGCGCGGCGGCGGTGCGTCCATCGCGATCCACGAGCCGCCGGCGGCGGTGACCCGGAAATAGCGGCGGAAGCTCGCGTCGGCGGAGGCTCTCTGCAGCACGACCGCCTCGGGGGCGAAACGCGCCGCGAGCCACTCGCGCAGCTGCTCCAGTCGGGAATCGGGCGGTTGCGGCAAACCGATTGCCTTGTGCGATGAATTGTGCGATTTTAGCACCTCGCCTCCGGCAGCCTCCCCCGATGCACAAGCTGCGAATAACGCGCATCTCGCTCGCCGTGCTGTGCGCACTGCCGCTTGCGGCCGGCGCGCAGCAGGGCCTCAAGCTCAAAGCGCAGCCGGCGTTGATCCCGATTGCGCCCACGCTCAAGGAGGAGGTGCCGGTTTTTCTCGAGGCCGACCGCCTGCAAGGCCACCAGGACCGGGAAACCGAGGCGCAGGGCAACGCGCGGTTGAGGCGGCGCGGCCAGGCGATCCACGCCGAGTGGCTGCGCTACGACAAGCCCCAGGACGAGGTGAGCGCCGAGGGCAACGTCCGCATCGAGCGGGGGCCCGACGTGGTGGAGGGCACGCGGCTGCGCTACAACCTCGGCACCGACCGCGGGTTCATGGACCACCCGCGCTACACGCTCTACCGCAGCCCCGACCCGGGGGGGCAGCAGCGGCCGCTGCAGGAGGCGGATGCGCGCGGCACGGCCGAGCGGCTGCTGTTCGAGGGGCCTGGACAGTACCGCGCGCAGCGCGCCGAGTACACCACCTGCGGGCCGCAGCACGAGGACTGGTACGTGCGGGCAGGCGATCTGCGGATCGATAAGGATCGCGACGTCGGCACCGCGCGCGATGCGAGCATCGTGTTCCAGGGCGTGCCGATCTTCTATTCGCCGTACCTCTCGTTCTCGCTCCACCAGCAGCGCAAGTCGGGGTTCCTCACGCCGAATTACGGCAGCACCGACAAGGGCGGCGCAGAGCTGACCGTGCCCTACTACTGGAACATCGCTCCGAACCGAGATGCCACCTTCTCGCCGCGCGTCATGACCCGGCGCGGCATCCAGCTCGGCACCGAATTCCGCTACCTCGAGCCCGCCTACAGCGGCGAGGCTCGCTTCGAGATCCTGCCGCAGGACGACGCGCGCGGCGGTACGCAGCGCCATGCGCTTTTCCTGCGCCACGCCCAAGCGCTGCCCTACGGCTGGCACGGCACGCTCAACCTGCAGAAGGTGTCGGACAACACCTATTTCACCGATCTCTCCAGCCAGATCGCGCTCACTTCCCAGGTGACGCTGCCGCGCGAGGCGGTGCTCGGCCGCGGCGGCACCTGGGGAGCGGGGGGCAGCTACGGGCTGAGCGCCCTCATCCAGCGCTGGCAGACGCTGCAGGCCGATCCGCTCGCCCCGATCACCCCGCCCTACAACCGGCAGCCGCAGATCACGCTCAACGCATCGCACCAGGAGGTGCTGAACTCGGACTTCGAGTTTCTCGGGCAGTTCGTGAGCTTCGGCCACCCCACCCTCGTCAACGGCAAGCGGTTGCTCGCCTATCCCAGCCTGAGCCTGCCGCTCGCCACCAGCTACGCTTACCTCACCCCCAGACTGGGGCTCAACTACACGCGCTATTTCATCGATCCGAACAGCGCCGGCTTCTCCGACCGCGCCCGCACGCTGCCGGTGTTCACCACCGACGGGGGCCTGGTGTTCGAGCGCCCCGTCGCGCTCGCCGGAGCGCCCTTTCTCCAGACCCTGGAGCCGCGGTTCTATTACGTCTACGTGCCGTTCCGCGACCAGAGCCGCATCCCTGTGTTCGACAGCGGGCAGCAGGACATCAACTTCGCGACCATCTACTCCGAGAACCAGTTCTCCGGCTGGGACCGCTTCAATGACGCGAATCAGGTGACGTTAGGTGTCACCTCGCGGCTGATCAGCACCGAGACCGGGTCGGAGCGGCTGCGCGCGGGTCTCGCGCAGCGCTACTACTTCGCCACTCAGCGCGTCACCCTGCCCGGGGTGCCGGCGCGCACCAGCACGAGCTCGGACCTGCTCGCCGCGCTCTCCGGCACCGTCGCACCGCACTGGACGATGGAGGCGGGCTGGCAGTACAGCACCAACTTCTCCCAGACCCAGAAGTTCAACGTCGGCGCCCGCTACCAGCCGCAGCGCGGCAAGGTGCTTAACCTGAGCTATCGCGAGACGCTCAACACGCTGCGGCAGACCGACGTCTCGGCCCAGTGGCCGCTCGGCACGGGCTGGACGGGCCTGGCGCGCTGGAACTACTCGATCCGCGAGCGGCGCCTGCTCGAAGGGCTCGCCGGCCTCGAGTACGACGGCGGGTGCTGGGTGCTGCGCGTGGTGGCCCACCGCTTCGCCACCGCCACCCGGCAGGCCTCGACCACATTCTTCGTGCAGCTCGAGCTGAACGGGGTCTCGCGCATCGGCTCTAACCCCCTGGAGACGCTCAGGCGCAACATCGGAGGCTATGTCAGACTGGATCCGCGCGCGGAGCCGCCTGGCGCGCCGGGCGGCCCCTATTACTGAGAGCGGCCGCCGCGCGCGCGCATTGCTCGCGGCGCTCGCGCTCGCGTGCGCGAGCGCGGGGGCGCCCGCGCAGAAGCCGCCGCGCGTGGTGGTGCTCGACCGCATCGTGGCAGTGGTGAACGAAGAGGTCATCACCCGCCATGAGCTCGAGGAGCGCCTGCGGCGCACGCAGCTGCAGTTGCGCCAGCAGGGCACGCCACAGCCACCGCGCGAAGCGTTGGAGCGGCAACTGCTCGAGCACATGATCGTCGAGCGGGTGCAGCTGCAGTACGCGCGCGAGACCGGGCTGCGCGTGGACGACGTGGAGCTCGACCGCGCGCTCGCGCGCATCGCGCAGGAGAACAAGCTCACCCTGCAGGAGCTGCGCGCGGCGCTCGAAAAGGACGGCGTGCCCTTCGCCCGGTTTCGCGAAGATATCCGCAACGAGATCATCGTCGCGCGGTTGCGCGAGCGCGAGGTGGAAAATCGCATCGTGGTGAGCGAGGGCGAGATCGACACCTTCGTGAGCACCCTGCAGGCGCAGGGCGAGCGCAGCGAGGAGTACAATCTCTCGCACATTCTAGTGACGGTTCCCGAGAACGCGAGCCCCGAGCAGATCCAGGCGCGCCGCGCGCGAGCCGAGCAGGCGCTTGCCCAGCTCAGATCGGGCGCCGATTTCCGGCAGGTGGCGGCGGCCTTCTCGGAGGCGCCCGACGCGCTCGCGGGCGGGGCGCTCGGCTGGCGGGAGGCGGCGCGCCTGCCGACACTGTTCCTGGAAGCGCTGAAGGCGATGCGCCCGGGCGAGGTGAGCGCGCTGCTGCGCAGCGCCAACGGTTTCCATATCCTGAGACTGAACGACCGGCGCGGCTCAGCCGCGCCAGTCAAGGTGCGCCAGACCCGGGCACGCCACATCCTGGTGCGGACCAACGAGCTCGTGTCGGAAGCCGAGGCGCGGCGGCGCCTGATCGCGCTCAAGGAGCGGCTCGACAACAAGGCCGATTTCGCCGAGCTAGCACGGCTGCATTCCGAGGACCCGAGCGGCGCGAAAGGCGGTGAGCTCGGCTGGCTTGCGCCCGGTGATACCGTCCCCGAGTTCGAGCGCGCGATGGAGGCGCTCGCTCCGGGGGAGATAAGCGAGCCGGTGCGCACGCCGTTCGGCTGGCATCTGATTCAGGTGCTCGAGCGTCGCGACGAGGACCTGTCGGGGGAGCGCCAGCGGCTCGCGGCGCGCATGGCGCTGCGCGCGCGCAAGGCGGACGAGACCTACCAGGAATGGGTGCGGCAGCTGCGCGACCGGGCCTACGTCGAGATCCGGCTCGAGGAAAGGTAGCGGTGGAGGCTCCGCTCATCGCGGTCACCGCCGGCGAGCCAGCGGGAATCGGGCCCGACCTGTGCATTGCG
>DATLZE010000180.1:0-25612 GCA_035574195.1 Burkholderiales bacterium
GCCACCGGGGTGTGGTCGGCCTCCCGCAGGATCGCGACCATCTGTTCTTCGGTGAAACGGCTCTTCTTCATCGGCTCCCTTTCTGGGCTACGGGAGCCATTCTCTCAACTTCTGGCTGGTCCTAAAAACCTGGGCAGGTCAATATCACCAACCCACTTCGTAACGAGCCACTTCCGGAGAAAGCCAAAGTACGCGAGCAAGAAGACGAGCAACGCCAAATAGCTGAGAAGAACAATGCTCGTTGACTCTACCCCAGCGTAGCCAAGTGCTTGGTAGACGAAGCCCAGAAACATCAGGGCAGTTCCAAAAATACCGTCGCTTTTCCCCGCAACAACGGTGACATATGCCTTCGAGTCCCATGTTGTCCCTGACTCTTCAATCATGGACTCGGTAGTCTTAAGAAAGAATGCGAACCCCAGAAGGAGGACACCACTGACGTCAAACAGCAGCCCGCATGGAGTGAAATGAACAAAGTTCGTTGTCATGGCGGCCCTAACGTGAATTGGTTGACGAAATGGTTGAAAGATCGGTCGAAAATTTAGTTGACACTCTTCGTCCCCCAACCCCTCTTCTTCCAACCCGCTGTCATATCCTGCTGCCCGCCAATACGTTACTCCCGAAAAAGGCCTGGAATTAATTCGACTCCCGGAAGGGGGAATCTGTCCGAACAGGTCTCTGAATAGCGCGCCGCGGTGCCCGCGCGTCCGCAGCTCTTCGACCTCGCGCGCGACGCGATCCGGCGGCGCCATTACAGCTACCGCACGGAGGAGGCCTACCTCCGCTGGATGAGGCGCTTCATCCTGTTTTCCGGCAGACGGCATCCCCGCGAGCTGGGGGGCGGAGGCCACCGCATTTCTGAATCACCTGGCCAGGGACCGGGGCGTGGCGGCGGCGACGCAGAACCAGGCGCTTTCGGCGCTGCTCTTCCTCTACGAGGAGGTGCTCGCCCAGCCGCTGCCCTGGCTGGAAGGTCTCGAACGGGCCAAGCGCCCGGTGAGGCGGCCGACGGTGCTCACCGAGGAGGAAGCGCGGCGCCTGCTCGCGCAGATGCGCGGCACGAAGTGGCTCATGGCGAGCCTGCTCTACGGCGCCGGATTGCGGCTGCGCGAATGCCTGAAGCTGTGGGAGCGAGGGGTCAGAGCTTTACTTTATATAGTGGCCGCTCGGGCGTTCTGGGCTGACTCGCGACAAATAGAGCCCGACACTGACTCCGAAAACAGCCGAAAGCGAGCCGTCCTACCGCAAACACCCGCAGAGCGGAGTACAAAGTAAAGCTCTGACCCCTTTGCTCGGTACGCTTCACTTGCGCAGAGCTTCCTTAGGTGACGCCATTATTGCTACCCCAGTGCCTTCAACAGAAGCTGTGCGCGGTGCTCGTCGCTGACCGCCTCCCATGCATTGAGGAGCCTGGCATGCGCGTCTGTGGAAAGGGGAATTGGGACGGCGAGGTCTTCTACAGGAGCAGGGGTAGCTGTGGAGGGTCTCTCCCGAGACAGAACTTCCATGATGGCGGAGCTCACCACATCACGATCAAGTGACCCAAGTCGCTGCCTTAAAGAGTTTGCAGTCGAGGAGGCTACCCAAAGACAGATGGTGTCGGGACTGATAGGCTCGCTCTGGACACGAAAGTAGTAAAGATTTGGGTCCGATGGCGCAGGAACGTCAAAATATGGCTGAATCTTGATCCCGGCGCTTGTAGTCACAGAATACCGTTTTTTGTTTGTCCTCTTGTCATAAACCCACAGGCTCTTGCTCGCTTTTCTGGCACCGCGTGGTGGAGTTGTATGCCATTCGGCGTAAAAGTTCCTTGTGTCTGGCGGAACCATCGGCTCTTCGAAGTATAGGAACTCCGTAAGGGTATCCTCCCAAAGTAGCCAGCCAGTGCGCATGTCTGGCTGGGCGCCGGGTGCAGACTCCTGTACCTTTTGAGTTCGCAGGCGAATGAGGTCTGCGTACTGCGCGAACACGTCACGCATCACTTCGTTAGCAGGTAGGCTGACGTTATCGATTCGGATGGAACGTGTTGCCGCCGGATGCATTAACGTTGTCCCACAAACGCTTTTCAGGGGCTTGCTGCCAAGTTGCGCTATGCGTAGCAGCTTCATTTCAAGCCCTAGTCCGTTGTGGATTACATCGATATGCAAATTACTCCAGCCGGCCTGAGGAATCCCTTTGGCTTGGCAATACACCTTGCTCCAGTCGCCCTCCTCAAGCTTTCGTCCCATCATCGAAGTCACCTGCGTGGCGAGGAAAAGCTTAGCCCTTTTCGCCTCGTCCTCCGAAAATGCTCTTAACGCCGACATGCGGAGTGACCTCTTTCAATTTCGTTCGAGAATGGATGCGGCGACACTGCGGAAGGTCGGAAAGTCGATGAGGCTTTCATTGCGAGTAAGTTGCCTGGCTAGAAATTCGCTATAAAGCACTCGGTAATCGATCTCTTCCTCTCGGCTAACATGAAGATACGGCAGCTTTGGGATGGCCCCTTCGCGTTCATTCAAAAATAGGTGCACTGCCTCGGTGGTGAGCCTAAGTTCTCCCGCTGGGATCGACCGCTGAGCGGCTCCCACCTTCCGACAGTGAAGCAGTAAATCGCAGCCGGCTGTGTTCTCGCTGACAAACTGCTTAAAAGTACCGTGCTGCTTGTCGAATATATCGACCCGCTCAATCAAAAACCCAGCCTTCAGAATCGCGTCACGGAGAACCTGCCAGACTTCCCGAGAAGAGTTCATGAAAACCAGAACCATCCAATGACCGCTTCTCAGGACACGGCTGCATTCCCGGAGACTGTCAGTCATGAGTTGCCCATACCGGGAGACATCTTTGTTCTGGAAGCGGTTAATAACCGCTTCATGAGTTTTGTCAGTGAAGCATCCGAACCAGGACTCCCAAAGGATATTCATCTCGCTGTAGTTGATATTGGCGCCAAAAGGCGGGTCCGTGAAGATGAAGTCGATTGAATTGTCTGGAAGGAAGTTAAGATTCGTCGCCGAACCGGTGCGAACGAGTGCTTGTCCTCCGTACTTTTGTGCCGTCGTTTCAAGGTGATCCTGAATGGTTCGGGCTTTTCGTTCGAAGGTAACGAAGACATTAGCCTCGTTAAACAGGTAGGGAACGTTGAAGTTGGCTGTATTGCCACTGCCGCCCCAAAATCGGAATTCAGAGAGCCTCGTCACGCGCTGATATAGAGAGGTAAACACGAACGCGAGGAAGCCTGCCACTTCGTCGTCCTTGACGCGATGAATGTAATGCCACAAGGCACTCATTGCCGCGAGATTTCTAGGTGTGTAGAAACGATCAATGGAGGTGAGGCCGTGCCTCTTTGGTTGGCAGAGATTCACACCGTCAGGCAACTTTGTCGTGGGGAAAAAACCCTCGTGCAGAGGAGGTTCTTTTTCAATGCGGCGCAGCAGGGCGCGATCCTCTTCAGTGAGAGGATATTCGACCTGCTGACGGGAGCAGCATTTGTAGCCGAGCAGCACGGGCTCGGCAGTGGTCCGCTGCAAGCGGGATTTCTTGAGTTGTTTCGTGCAGCGCGGGCATGGGAATTCGCTTAGTATTTTGTGCTCACGCACCGTTTTGCCGTAACGACGGCAATGGTCCCACAGCAGAAACTCGAAATTGCAAGCGTGACACTTAACCCGATAGGACCAGACCGTAAACAGGATCTCAGTATTCTTGCCGCAGCTGCGACAACGTGTTGTATAGAGCTCATGCCGAAGATCAGCAAGGTTCTTGCAGAGCTCGTTGACAGCTGCAGCCAAGAGCGAAGGATCGAATTGTCGCGTAAAACGGTCAGCGATGAAGCTGGCAGACGGGGACAATTCGTTAAGGATCACGTCGAGGTTGAGCGTCCGCGCGGCAACTCCAGTCATACCACTGCCCGCAAACGGGTCTAGCACTAGACCCCCGCGCGGGAGGTATTGCCGAAGGATCGCCGCAATACCTTGAGGAGGTACCTTGGTATGGTATGTGTGGGCGTCGTACGTGTAAGTATTCTTGCCAGCAGAGATTCTGCCAGACGGTGGCTCATTAAGGGTTGGTGCGGCTTCGAGGTGGTTGGCAAGCATTTGGGCAAGAGCGATCGTACCCTCACCCCACAGTTCGCCTTGACGAAGGCGCGTGAGGATTGGAGCCTTCACATCGTGATCAAATTCGATGGTCTTGGCTGAGGCGAACAGGGGAAGCTCCGCGGCGTGGCGTCGGACACCTCGCGAGGCGAACACGTGATTGGCTACAGCTTTGGCTACGTCAAGCCGCTGCCCCCGGTTTAGGCGATCAAGAGTGTCGGCTAGTCTTTCTTGCATCTGAGGGTCCGGACGAATATCACCGCGGACCCAACGGGAGATTAGAACGAGCGATGTTCCAAGATACTGCGCAAGTTCAGACTGCGTAATTCCACCTCGACTCAAAATGCCACGGACGATAGCTGTGTAGTCTTTCGTTTCTGAATCGCACCAGGAATTGTCACTCATGTTCTGTGTCTCTGTTCCAGCCGTTATGGTATTAGCATACGCGTACGCCATGCCACTTAACGCTCACGTTGACTAGCCACGGCGAGCGCAGGCGAGCCAGCGGTCTGGTCCAATGTGCTGTTCGCCGGCGTCCCAAGAGAACAGCTCACTTCCAGTAGCTTCATGTAGCGGTTGATGTAGAACATGTCCGGATCGTACCTTGCGGCGCGTACGCGGATTTGAAAGTCCGGGCTCGCGGCGTTGTCAGGGTTGAACAGTATTAAGCCGACCCCCAGGGTCCGGCACAGGACGTCGAGCCTGCCGATGTCCTCCTCCGAGGAGTCGGACGGAACGACGATATAGGACTTGTGCGAGAACAGCTTATACGCACATGCCTGACCGAAGGCTACCATCAGGCCAGCTTTGTCGAGCTTCAGTTCGGCCGACACGATCTCGGTGGGAGGTTTGATGATGTCGCTTTTCTTCGGCTCCCGGATGCCAATGACGTCAGTGGTACCCCACTTGTCCTTAACCGATTCCCGCCGAGGGCTATGGCCTTGGTGCACTCCTCCAGTTCGCTGGTGATCCAGTCAGCAAACGGCTCATAAAATTGTTCTTCTTTGAGGACAACCTCGGCAGGTGGAGGAGGTGGCGTTTCCGCGGCCTCGCTCTCGGGGGGCGCGGGCTCCTCGAACTTCTTCTCCCGAAAGACGCCCCGGGCAGGCTTATAGACTTGCGTGGGAAAGATGGCGTCGAGGTTCCAGACATTCCCTGTGATCGTGTTCTTTGGGATCTCAGGAAACGCTTCGGCGAGCCGCGTCATGAGCTCGGAGTACCGGACCCCCTTCGGCGAAGCCTCGACGATCTCCAGCGCCTTCTTCCGGATCGTCTCCCTCCGCGTTGGCGGCATCTGTGTCCTCCTTGACGAGCGATTCTACTGATGCGGGGACTCCTTGTCGACGCTCTCGTCGTCTGGCGAACGTGAATCGGTTGACAAATTGGTTGAAAATTCAGTTGACATTCAATTCGTCCTCTTTCCGGTTCCCTCGCTGCCTCGTTCCCCCTTTCCCCATTGTCATCCTTCGCTGTGCTGATACGTTACGCCCGAAGAGGCCCGGAAATCAATCCGGTCCCGGGGAAGGGAATATGTCCGAGCACGCTCTGGATCAGCCGGCGCCTGCCCGCCCGCGACTCCTCGATCGCGCGCGCGACGCGATCCGGCGGCGCCATTACAGCTACCGCACCGAGGAGACCTACCTGCGCTGGATGAGGCGCTTCATCCTGTTTTCCGGCAGGCGGCATCCCCGCGAGCTGGGGGGGCGGAGGCCACCGCATTTCTGAATCACCTGGCCAGGGACCGGGGCGTGGCGGCGGCGACGCAGAACCAGGCGCTTTCGGCGCTGCTCTTCCTCTACAAGGAGGTGCTCGCCCAGCCGCTGCCCTGTCTGGAAGGCCTCGAACGGGCCAAGCGCCCGGTGAGGCGGCCGACGGTGCTCACCGAGGAGGAAGCGCGGCGCCTGCTCGCGCAGATGCGCGGCACGAAGTGGCGGCCTGCTCTACGGCGCCGGATTGCGGCCGCGCGAATGCCTGAAGCTGCGGGTGAAGGACGCGGATGTCGGCTGCCGCCGGATCAAATCCGCGGGACGCGGATCTTGGTGTCGGCTGCGAGGAAGTCGAAGTCGCAGCCGCGGTCGGCCTGGGTGACGGTCTCGAGGAAGAGCTTGCGGTAGCCGCGGCGGTCTTCGGGACGGGGCGCCGGAGGTTTCCATTTTTTCCGGCGCTCCGCGATCTCCGCTTCGCCGACCAGCAGCTCGAGCCTTCGCGCCGGGACGTCGAGCCGGATGCGGTCGCCGTTCTCGACCAGCGCGAGCGGGCCGCCGGCGGCGGACTCCGGCGTCACGTGCAGCACCACCGCGCCGAAGGCGGTGCCGCTCATGCGCGCGTCCGAGATCCGCACCATGTCCCTGACTCCCGCCTGCGCGAGCTTCTTCGGGATCGGGAGATAGCCTGCCTCGGGCATGCCCGGGGCGCCCTTGGGACCGGCGTTCTTCAGCACCAGCACGTCCTGCGGCGTCACATCGAGCTCAGGGTCGTCAATGCGGCGCGCGAGGTCCTCCAGCGATTCGAACACCACCGCCCGGCCCTCGTGGCGCATCAGCTGCGGGTCCATCGCCGATTGTTTGATGATGGCTCCCCCCGGGGCGAGATTGCCGCGCAGCACCGCGATGCCGCCTTCGCGAAATACCGGGTTCTCGAGCGAGCGCACCACCTGCTGCGGGAACGGCGGGGCAGCGGCGGCGACGTTCTCGCCGAGCGTGCGCCCGCTCACCGTGAGCGTATCGAGACGGAGCAGCGGCTTCAATTCCCGCAGGATCGCGCTGGTGCCGCCCGCACGGTAGAGGTCCTCCATGTAGTAGCGACCGGTCGGCTTCAAGTCCACCAGCACCGGAGTCCTCCGCCCCAGCCGGTCGAAGGCATCGAGATCGAGCCCGATGCCGAGCCGCCCCGCGATCGCGGCGAGATGCACGATGGCGTTGGTCGAGCCGCCGACCGCGGCGAGCATGGTGAGCGCGTTCTCGAACGCTTCCGGGGTCATGATCCGGTCGGGCGTCACGCGTTCCCTGGCGAGCGCGACGGCACGGGCCCCCGTCGCCTCGGCGTTGCGCATGCGCTCGGCCATCACCGCCGGAATGCAGGCACCATCCGGCAGCATCATGCCGAGCGCCTCGGCGACGAGCGCCATCGTGGAAGCCGTTCCCATCACCATGCAGGTGCCGGCGGAGGGGCAGAGCTGCGCGTTGACCGCGCCGATCTCCCGTTCCCCGAGGTCGCCCGCGCGAAAGCGCGCCCAGAAGCGGCGGCAGTCGGTGCAGGCGCCGAGCCGCTCGCCCTGGTAGTCGCCGGTGATCATGGGCCCCGTCACCATCAGGATCGCCGGCACGTTCGCGCTCGCCGCGCCCATGAGCAGCGCCGGCACGGTCTTGTCGCAGCCGCCGATCAGCACCACCGAGTCCATCGGCTGGGCGCGGATCATCTCCTCCGCGTCCATCGCCATGAGGTTGCGCAAGTACATGCTGGTCGGGTGCGCGAAGGATTCGTGCAGCGTGATCGTCGGAAACTCCACCGGCAGCCCGCCGGCGAGCATCACGCCGCGGCTCACCGCCTCGATGAGCTCCGGCACCGTGCGGTGGCAGGCGTTGAAGCCGCTGAAGGTGTTGGTGATGCCGACGATGGGGCGCTCCAGCGCGTCGTCGGAGTAGCCCATCGCCTTGATGAAGGCCTTGCGCAGGAAGAGCGAGAATTCCTCGTCGCCGTAGGCGGTGAGTCCCTTTCTCATGCCGCTCCCGAAAGATCGCTTCGCCATCGCGATATTGCACCTCGCTGCTCCGAACCCCACGGCCGGCCGCCTGTCGCCCGCTCGCCGCCGCGCTCCGACGCCTACGATAACGGATCACTGCAAGAGCAGGCAATACGAACCGCTTGCGCGCGGGTCTCGCGCGAGCGCCCGAACCGCCGGAACGGACGGGACCGGCCCTCCGCGGCGATCGCCCGCCGGTTCGCCCGCAACGGCCGATTTTGCGGGAAAATCATCCCCGCGACGCCTTCCCGACATGAAGCCCGCCAATCTCCTCTTCATCCTTTCCGACGAGCACAACAAGCGCGTCCTCGGCTGCTACGGGCATCCGATGGTGAGAACGCCGAATCTCGACCGGCTCGCGGCGCGCGGCACCCGCTTCACGAGCGCCTACACCAACTGCCCGATCTGCGTGCCGGCGCGCGCGGCGCTCGCCACCGGCCAGCACGTGCACCGCATCCGCTGCTGGGACAACGCGATCGCCTACCGGGGCGAACCGGCGTCGTGGGGCCACCGGCTGATGGCGCAGGGCCATCGCGTCACCGCGATCGGCAAGCTGCACTACGTGGATTCGGACCCCGCGCGCAACGGCTTCCACGAGGAGATCCTGCCGCTTCACATCGTCGGCGGCGTGGGCGATCTGCTGGGGCTGATCCGCGACGAGCTGCCGCGGCGCCCCGGCTCGCTCAAGCTCGGCCCGGAAGCGGGCCCCGGCGAGTCCGAATACACGAAGTACGACCGCGACATCGCGCAGGAGGCGGTGAAATGGCTCCGGCACGAGGCCCCCAGGCACCGCGACAGGCCGTGGGCGCTCTTCGTGGGCTTCGTCGCGCCGCACTTTCCGCTGATCGCACCGCCCCGCTTCTACGAACTCTACCCCGAGGAGCAGGTGCCCTGGCCCAGCCAGTACGATCCTGCCGAGCGCCCGCGCCATCCCTTCCTCGACGCGCTGCGCCGATGCCTGTGCTACGACGAGGCGTTCGACGCGCCGATGGTGCGGCGCGCGATCGCCGCCTATTTCGGGCTCGTCTCGTTTCTCGACGACAACATCGGCCGCATCCTGCGCGCGCTGGAAGAGGCGGGCCTCGCGGAGCAGACGCGCGTGATCTACACCTCCGACCACGGCGACAACCTCGGGGCGCGCGGGCTGTGGGGCAAGTCCACGATGTACGAGGAATCCGCGGGCGTGCCCCTGATCCTGGCCGGCCCCGGCGTCCCCGCAGGCGCCGCCTGCGACACGCCCGTGACCCTGGTGGATGTCTTCCCGACCGCGATCCAGTGCCTGGGCGCGCGGCCCGACCCGCGCGACCGCGACCTGCCCGGCGTCTCGCTGCTCGAGATCGCACGCGGCGCGCGGCCCGATCGCACCATCCTCTCCGAATACCACGCCGCGGGCGCGGTCTGCGGCGCGTTCATGATCCGCCGCGGGAAATGGAAATACATCCACTACGTGGGACTGCCGCCGATGCTCTTCGACCTCGAGGCCGATCCCTTCGAGCTCGCCGACCTCGGGCAGGATCCGCGCTGCGCATCCGTCATCCGGGAGTGCGAGGCGGCGCTGCGCGCGGTCGTGGATCCCGAGGCGGCGCACCGGCAGGCGTTCGAGGACCAGCGCGCGCTCATCGCCCGGCACGGCGGCCGGCAGGCGATCCTCGAGCGCGGCACTTTCCGCTACACGCCGGCGCCCGGCGCGACGGCGCGCTACTACTGAAGGCGGCGGTCCGATCGCGTCGCGCATGGACGGCATCGTCATCATCGGCAGCGGGCTCGCCGGCTACAACGCCGCGCGCGAACTGCGCAAGCTCGACCGCGACATCCCGCTCACGGTCCTCACCGCCGACGGCGGCGAGTTCTATTCCAAGCCGACGCTCTCCAACGCGCTCGCGGCGAACAAGACCCCCGCGCAGATCCCGATCCATTCCGCGGAGGAGATGGCCGGGCAGCTCGGCGCGACGGTCAGAACGCGCACCCGCGTCACCGCGATCGAGCCGGGGGAGCGGCGCGTCCGCATCGGCGACGAGACCCTGCCCTACTCCCGGCTCGTGCTCGCCGTCGGCGCCGACCAGATCCGGCTGCCGATCGCGGGCGATGCCGCGCGCGAAGTGCTCACGGTGAACAGCCTCGACGACTATGCGCGCTTCCGCAGGGCGCTCGAGGGGCGCCGCTCGGTCGCGATCATCGGCGCGGGCCTGATCGGCTGCGAGTTCGCCAACGACCTCGCCGCCTGCGGCATTCGCGTGGACGTCGCGGACCTCGCGCGCCAGCCCCTGCCGCGCCTGCTGCCGCCGCCGGCGGGCGCGCTGCTCGCGGAGAAGCTCGCCGCGCTCGGCGTCAACTGGCACTTCGGCACCAGCGTCGAGCGCGTGGATCGCAAGGGAGCGGGGCTCGAAGTGAGGCTCGGGAACGGCGAGGTGATCGCCGCCGAGCTGGTGCTCTCCGCAGTGGGGCTCGCCCCCAAGCTCGAGCTTGCGCGCGCCGCGGGAATGGCGGTCAATCGCGGTATCGTGGTCAACCGTTATCTGGAAGCGGGGGCGCCCGGCGTGCACGCGCTCGGCGACTGCGCCGAGGTGGAGGGGCTGGTGCTGCCGTTCGTGATGCCGATCATGCACGCGGCGCGAGCGCTCGCCGCGACGCTTGCCGGCAGCCGCACCGCCGTCGCCTATCCCGCGATGCCGGTGGTGGTGAAGACACCCGCGTGCCCGACCGTGGTCGCGCCGCCTCCCGCCGGCGCCGGCGGCGAGTGGCGCATCGAGCGGAGCGCGGACGGCGTGAAGGCGCTCTATGTGGACGGGAAGGAGCGGCTCCTCGGCTTCGCGCTCGCGGGCGCAGCCGCCGCCGAACGCGCGAAGCTCGCGCGGGAGCTGCCGCCGGTGCTCGCCTGAGAAGTCGCGAGCGCAAACCTCGACGCAGAGCCGCGAAGGCGCGAGGCAATGCGAACATGATCGAAACCGCCTCCGTTCACCCTCGCCGCTCGCGAGACGATCGCTGAGCCCGCTTGCGCCCCGATGCCGCTGACCGCGCCTGCCGTCACCCGCACGCTGCTGCTCGCCAACATCGGCGCCTTCCTCGCGCAGCTCGCCGCGGGCGAGGAGCTGCTGCGCTGGTTCGCGCTGTGGCCGCTCGGCGCGCCGCAGGCGCCGGGCCCCGGCGGCCCCGCCGGATTCCTTCCCTGGCAACTGCTCACCTACGGTTTCCTGCACGGGAGCGCGCTGCACATCTTCGTCAACCTGTTCGGGCTCTACCTGTTCGGCTCCGAGGTCGAGCGGGTGCTCGGGCGCCGGCGCTACCTCGTCTATTACTTCGCGTGCGTGCTCGCCGCGGGCACGACGCAACTGATCGTCTCGGCGCTCTCCGGCGGGCCAGCCTATCCCACGATCGGCGCCTCGGGGGCGGTGTTCGGGCTGCTGCTCGCCTACGGGATCTTCTTTCCACGCCGCATCGTCGTGCTGATCTTCCCGCCGGTGCCGATGCCGGCGCGGATGTTCGTCGTGGTCTACGCCGCGGTGGAGCTGGTTCTCGGCGTCACGGGGACGCAAGCGGGCGTCGCCCACTTCGCGCACCTCGGCGGCATGGCCGGGGGCTACTGGATGCTCAGGCGCTGGCGGCGCAGGCGCTTCGACGACATGTAGGCGGCACGAACAAGGAGCAGGATGGACAATTGCGGGAGAGCAGCGTCCTTCGCCTCCCGCGCCGCGCATCAGCCCGGCCGAGCCCAGGTGGCGAGCACGAGGTCCTTGATCCACCGCTCCTCGGCGCCGAGCGTCGAGTACTCGAGCGCTCCGGTCCCGCTTTCGCCCGCGCTCAGGCGGGCAAGCCGCGCGCTGCGCAGATTCGCCCGCGCCGTCCGCCACCCGGAGCGGGCGTAGCGCTCCCGCTCGATCGCGGTCGCCTCGGGGCGGTCCGAGGCGAACCAGATCCACTCCGCGACGAACTCCTGCGCCAGCCGATCGAGTTCCCGCAACACCTCCTCCGCGATGGCGCGCGAAAATCGCGGCTCGTCGCGGATGAAAGCCCCCGCGGACAAATCGCCGCGCCAGTAGAGCGCCCACCGCGGCGCGCCCGCCGTCGCGCAGAGCTCCACCGCGTCCGATCCCGGCTCGCGCGCGAGGCGCAGCAGCGCGTCGCGCTCGGCGGTGATCGCATAGCCGTGCCATTGCCCGCGCGCGGCCCGCGCGAGCACCAGCGCGAGCACGAGCCTGCGATCCGCGCCGGCCGCGACGTAAACCGGGCGGCCGGGTGCAGTGCGGGTCTCGAGACGCCCGCTCGACTGCGCGGTGAGGCGCCCGGCGACGATCGTGGCCGCGCCGCGGCTGCCCGCCGCCACATCCACCCACTCGGCGCGGAATTCGAGGCCCGGAAACTCCTGGGACGCCTGCGCGAACGCCGGGAACGGAATGCCGCCCTCGACCTTGAGGTCGTAGCACAGCGCCCCGGGCCCGTGGTGCTCGGTCGCCTCGCCCTTCAGCAACTGCGCCGCGAGCAGGCGCCTGAGGCGCGATTCGCACGCGCCGAGCTCGGCGGCCTCGCCGCGGACCGTGATCGTGGCGTGGATCAGCATGGCCCGAGGGGAAGCGAATCGCTGCTCCTCTTTCGTCTCTTCTCGCCCGCCACCGTCGCCTCCGCTCACTTGGCGATCTCCCGCCACAGCCTGTCCAGCCGCTTATAGGATACCGGATACGGGGTCTTGAGCTCCTGCGCGAAAAGCGACACGCGCAGCTCCTCGATGCGCCAGCGGAAATCCTCGAGCCGCGGATCGCTCTCGCCCGCGCGCCTGAGCTTCTCCGCGCGCGCTTCGTAGCGGCGCACGAGATCGGCGATCGCAGCCGCGTGGCGCTCGTCGCGCTGCGGGTCCGCCCGGTACTTGTCGAGCCGCAGCTCGATCGCCTTGAGATAGCGCGGCAGCTCGTGCAGCCGCTCCCATGGCGTCGCGCTGAGAAATCCCCTGTACACCAGGCGGGCGAGCCCCGCGCGGGCGTCGGCGGCGGGCCGGGCGAGCGCGGGTCCCGCGGCGGCGAGCTTGAGCGCGAGCTCGTGGTAGCGCTCCGCGATGGCGCCGAGCAGCCGGCACGCGCTCTCGCGTACCGCCGGCAGCCGCGCGCGGGCGCGCGCCTTGAGCACTTCGAAGTCCTTCTCGCCGCGCGGCAGCTCGTCCTCCCCGATGAAGGCGCGGTCGGCAATCGCCTCGAGCAGGTCCGCCTTGAGCGTCTCGGCGTCCGCAATCGAACGCAGCCGCAGCGCCGCCTGCGCGAAGCCGGGCAGGTTCTTTTCGGCCTGCTTCATGTGCTCGGCAAGCGCGAGACGCGCGAGCCGGCGCACGCCGGCGCGCATCGCCGCCTGCGCCGCCGCGCGCGTGTCGAAGAGCCGGATCGCCACCGCCGCCCCCTCGTCCACGAGCGCGGGGTAGCCCGTGAGCCGGCGCCCGCCGCGCGTGAAGGCGATCTCGGGGGGCAGCTCCCCGAAGTCCCAGCTCGTGATGCCGCTCCTCTCGATGCCGGCGGCGGCGCCCGCGCCGGAGAACGTGAGCTGCGCCGCCTCGCCGAGCTTGAGTTTGAGCGCGGCGAGATCGCGCTCCATGGCGAGCTCGCGGCCGGCCTCGTCCACCACCCGGAAGTTCATCCGCAGATGGGGCGGCAGCTCCGCGCCGTCCCATGCATCCGCGCGCACCTGCTCGCCCGTGACGCGCGAGACGTATCGGGCCAACGCGCTTGTCAGCGCCTCGCGCCTCGCGCCCGGGGGCTCGCGCCGTGCGCATTGCTCGAGAAAGGCGGTGACGTGCTGCGCGGGCGGCGCGAAGTGGCGCCGCAGCCGCTTGGGCAGCGCCTTGAGGAGGTGGGCGATCTTCTCGCGCACGAGCCCCGGGACCAGCCACTCGAAGGGCTCGGGCTCGAGCCGGTTGAGGAGCGCGAGCGGCACCGTGACCGTGACGCCGTCGAGCGGGTGCCCCGGCTCGAAACGGTAGCGCAGCTCGAGCTCGGCGCCGCCCGCCTCGATGCGCTCGGGAAACTGCTCCTCGGTCACCTGCGCCGCGGCGTGCCGCATCAGGTCCTCGCGCGCGAGGAAAAGCAGCCGGGGGTTGTCCCGCTCCGCCTGCTCGCGCCACTGCTCGAAGCCTGCGCCGTTGACGATGCCCTCGGGCACGAGCGCGTCGTAGAACGCGTAGATCGCCTCCTCGCTCACCAGCACGTCGCGGCGGCGCGCCTTGTGCTCGAGCGCCTCGACCTCCTTCACCAGCCCGAGATTGTGCGCGAGGAAGGGCGCGCGCGTGTCGTATTCGCCCGCAACCAGCGCCTGGCGGATGAAGATCTCCCGTGCCTGCCGCGGATCGATCGGCCCATAGTGCACGCGCCGCCGGGCGACCAGGGTGAGCCCGTAGAGCGTCACCCGCTCCCAGGCGTAGACCGCCGCGCGCTCCCGGTCCCAGTGCGGATCGTGGTAGTGACGCCTGACGAGCGCGCCCGCGGCCTGTTCCACCCATTCGGGCTCGATGCGCGCGGCGAGCCGCGCGTAGAGCCGCGTCGTCTCGACGAGCTCGGCCGCGAGCACCCATTTGGGCGGCTTCCTGCGAAGCCCCGAGCCCGGGTGCAGCACGAACCTCGTCCCGCGCGCGCCGAGATAATCGCCCGCCTCCTCGTCCCGGCACCCGACGTTGCCGAGCAGCCCCGCGATGAGCGCCCGGTGCACCGCCTCGTAGGAGGCGGGGCGCTCGTTCGCGCGCAGGCCCATCCGCCCCGCCACCTCGGTGAGCTGGTGGTGCACTTCGCGCCACTCGCGCAGCCGCCGCGGCGAGAGGAACTCCCCGCGCAGCGCCTGCTCGAGCTTGCGGTTCGACTTGCGGTGCGCGATCGCCTCCCCGTAGTGGCGCCACAGCGCGGTGAGCGCGAGGAAATCGGACTGCTCGTCGTGGAAGCGCGCGTGCGCCCGATCCGCGGCCTCCGCCCGCTCGAAGGGCCGCTCGCGCGGGTCCTCCACCTCCAGCGCCGCCGCGATCACCAGAATCTCGGCGAGCGCGCCCTCCGCAGCGCCGGCGAGGATCATGCGCGCCACGCGCGGGTCGGTGGGAAAGCGCGCGAGCTGGCGCCCGAGATCGGTCAGCCGGTTGCGCGCGTCCACGGCGCCGAGCTCGGCGAGGAGCCGGTAGCCGTCGGCGACCATGCGCGGGGCGGGAGGATCGAGGAAGGGGAAGCGCTCGATCTCGGGCAGCCCGAGCGATTTCATGCGCAGGATCACCCCGGCGAGCGAGGAGCGCAGGATCTCCGGATCGGTGTAGGCGGGACGCGCCCGGTAGTCCTCCTCCGAGTAGAGCCGGATGCACACGCCCGCGGCCACCCGCCCGCAGCGCCCCGCGCGCTGGTCGGCGGAGGCGCGCGAGATTTTTTCGATGCCGAGCCGCTCGACCTTGCTGCGGTGGCTGTAGCGCTTCACGCGCGCCAGTCCCGTGTCCACCACGAAGCGCACGCCGGGCACCGTGAGCGAGGTCTCGGCGACGTTGGTCGCGAGCACGATGCGGCGCGCGCCGGAGGGCCGGAACACGCGGCTCTGCTCCTCGAACGAGAGCCGCGCGTAGAGCGGCAGGATCTCGGCGCCCCGCGGAAAGCGCGGCCGCAGCGCCTGCGCCACCTCGCGGATCTCGCGCTCGCCCGGCAGGAACACGAGGATGTCGCCCCCGCCCGGCTCGCGCGCGAGCTCCTCCACCGCGTCCACGACCGCCTCCGCGAGCCCCCGCTCTTCCTCCGGCTCCTCGCCGCCGGCGGGCGGCCGGTAGCGGATCTCGATCGGGTGGAGCCGTCCCGACACCTCGATCACGGGCGCGTTCCCGAAGTGCCGCGCGAAGCGCGCGGCATCCAGCGTGGCCGAGGCGACGAGCAGCTTCAGGTCCGCGCGGCGCGCGAGAAGCTCCTTCAGGTAGCCCAGCAGGAAATCGATGTTGAGGCTGCGCTCGTGCGCCTCGTCAACGATGATCGTGTCGTAGGCGCGAAGCTCCCGGTCGCCCTGAGTCTCGGCGAGCAGGATGCCGTCGGTCATCACCTTGACGTAGGTGTGGGGCGAGACGCGGTCGGAGAAGCGCACCTTGTAGCCGACGGCGTGGCCGAGCGGGCTCGCGAGCTCGGAGGCGATGCGCGCGGCGGCCGCGCGCGCCGCGATGCGCCGCGGCTGGGTGTGGCCGATCATGCCCGCGACACCGCGGCCGAGCTCGAGCAGGATCTTGGGCAGCTGCGTCGTCTTGCCCGAGCCGGTCTCCCCGCACACGATCACGACCGGATGGCTCTCGACCGCGCGCTGGATCTCCTGCCGCCGCGCGAGCACCGGCAGATCCTGCGGGTACGCCGGCCGCGGCAGGTTCGCCCGCCGCCACTCGAGGTCGGCCTCGCTCCAATGGCCTCCCGGCCTCATGTCGCAAAGCCGGCCGCGCGGCCCCGGGGCAAGGAGACAGGGCTCACGAGAGGTTGCCTCGACACCGCCGTCTTTCCACCGCGCCCGCCGCGCTCGCTGCGGCGAACAGCCAAAACAAAAAAGGCCGGCGGCGCCGGCCTTCGAAACGCCGGGGAACCGGTCACGGGCGAGCGGTCGCTTGCCTCAGATTTTCACCTCGGGATTGAGCGAATAGACGCCGGTCAGCGCCGCCTGGCCGAGCACGTGGCCGCGGATCGCGGCGAGCACGTCCGGGCCGCGGAAGGTGCCGGTGACCGGGCACTTCGCGAAGTCCACTGCGTAGAGGGTGAACACGTAGTGGTGCGGAATGGTGTCGTTCCACGGCGGGCACGGGCCGTCGTAGCCGTAGTAGTTGCCCGCCATGTCCTTGTCGTTCGCGAACCAGGCGGTGTAGTCGTTGATGCCCTGGCGCGTGCCGCGCGGGCCTTCGGGCCCCTTCTTGCCGCGCGGCGTGACGCCCTCGGAGAACTCGCCGGCGCGGATCGGCCCCGACTCGGGATCGAGGTCCACCAGCACCCAGTGGTAGAAGTCCACGCGCGGCAGCGTCGCAGGAATGGTGCGCCCTTCCTTGTTGACGTCGTCGGGCTTGCTCGGCACGTCGTAGTCGTGGCAGATCAGCACCAGCGACTTCGTCCCGGCTGGCAGCTCGCTCCACGCGAGCTGGGGGTTGCGGTTCTTCGACAGCGTGACGCGGCTCTTGGGGTCCGGGGCGCAGAACGCGAATTCCTCCGGGATGCGCTGGTTGTTCGCGAAGCTGGCGCTGGTGAGCTTCATGGCGATTTCCTCCCGCAGTGGCGCGCAATTATATCAGGGAGCGAGCGCGCGCAAGCGGGCCTCCCGCTGCGCCTTCGGCAGCGCGGCGAGCGCCCTCGCCTCGCCGTAGAAGCGCTCGAGATCGCCGCCCGCGCGCGCGAGCAGCGCCTCGAAGGCGGGAACGAGACCGTGGTAGATCGCGACCGAGGCGAGCCGGGCGTTGTTCGGCGGCGTCGCGAACCAGGCGTCATAGCCCGCGTAGCCCCCCCACTGCTCCCGGAGCCGGCGGTAATCGGCTTGGAGCGCCTCGAGCACGGCGCGCTTGCGGCCGCGCATCGCCTCGGCCTCGAGCCCCGAGCGGTAGAGCGCGTCGAGCCGCGCGCGGTAGTCCGCGATCAGGCGCGCGAACTCCTCGCGGATGCGCCGCGCGCGCTCGAATTCCGCGATTCCCGCCCGATCGCCCGCGCGCGCGAGCCAGCGCCGCACGCCCTCGGTCTCGACCGCCATCGCGAACGATTCGTTGAACACCGTGTCGTCGGGGGCGTAGGCGACCTGGTGGGCGAGCTCGTGGAAGACGAGCCGCGCGATCTCGGTCTCCGGAAAATGGATGAAGGTATCGAGCACGGGGTCGGGGAACCAGCCGAGCGTGGAATAGGCGGGCACGCCGCCCACGTGCGTGTCGTAGCCGCGCTCGGCAAGCCCGGCGGCGAAGCGCTCGGCCGCCTCCCGGGAGAAATAGCCGCGGTAGCTCACGCAGCCGGCGAAGAGAAAGCACCACTGCAGCGGCTGCACCGAGAATTCCGGCGCGGCGTACACGTTCCACACCGCGTACGGGCGCCCGAGCTCGGCGTAGCGCCGGAAGCTGCGGTTGTCGGGGAGCTTGAGCTCGCGTGTCGCGAACTCGCGGATCTCGAGCACGCGCGCGAGCCGGCGCTTGAGCTCCGCTCCGGTCGCCGGATCCGCCATCGCCTCCGCGATCGGGCGCTCGCGGCGCCAGATCTCGAGCTGGCCGCCGACCGACTGGAGGTAGTAGCCGAGGTTCGCGCAGCCGCCGGCGAGCGGCAGCAGCGCTGCCGCGAGCAGGCGCAGGCCAGCCGCCGGGCAGCGCCGGCGAACGCCGGTCGAATCAGGAGCCGCCCGGCGGCCGAGCGAGCCGAGTTCATCGGGAACTCCAAGAACGGCACGCGGTTCGCGCAGCGAAGGCGCGGCCATGCCCGGGCCCGATCGTCCCGTGTTCTGCGGGGCGGGATCTGTTTTCTCGCCTGCCTTCATCGGCATCTATCGGCAGTCGGACAGGCTCAGAAACGCTCGAAAGCGCCGCTGCGAAGAAACGCGGCGATCTGGCGCACGACCTCGCGCGAGACCAGCATTCCGGAGTGGTTGACCGGCAGCACGATGTGGTCGCGCATGCCGGGCACCCGGGTCTCCTCGACCGCCACCACGCCGTCGTTGGGGCGGGGAAGCTCGGGCTCGATCAGGCGTCCGAGCCCCAGCGCGAACGAGCCCGCGATCACCCCGATTTCGAAGCGCGCGAAGTCGGCGGGCGGCTGCGACTCGAGCCATTCGCGCAGGCTGCGGCCGAGGAGCGTTTCGCCGAGCGGCAAGCGCGCGAGCCGCCGCGCCGCGCGGCTGCCGCCGTAGGGCACGCCCTGCAGCACGATCCGCCCGCCGTCCGCCGGCCCGCCCCCGGCGAGCATCTTCAGCACGACCAGCCCGCCCAGGCTGTGGGCGACGAAATGCACGGCCCGCGCGCGCAGCGAGGAGGCGAACAGGGCGAGGCGCTCGGCGTTCTCGGTGAGGGTCGAGCGCACCGAGGGATAGGAATAGGCGAGCGCGCGGTAGCCGCGCCGGGCGAGCGCCCGGCGCTGGACTTCCATCGCCAGGCCGTGCACCCACAGCCCGTGCACCAGCACCACCGCGTCCTGGCCGGTCGTCATCGAGTGCGAGCAGAGCGATTCGCTACCCGTTGCCCGTTCCCGGTCGAAGGCACGAACCCGCTCCACAACGCACGGGAAGCGAGCAACGCGGTCGCTTTTTTTCAGGCCGAGGCCGCGCCGCGATACCCCGTTCGCGCTTCGGCCGCGAGGTGGGCGACGTCGCCCCACGCGATGAGGCGCCAGGCGCCGGCGCGGTAGCCGAAGCTGTTCAAGCTCGCGTTGAGCAGCGGCACCGGGCGCGGCGCGTCCTGCGCGAGCCGCTCGGCTGCCCGGTAGAGCGCGTCGAGCACGAGGCCGTGGGTGACGACGAGCACCTCCGCGCCCGCGTGCCGCAGCGCGATCTCCTCGAGGCAGCCGAGCGCGCGCCCGATGAACTCGCGGGCGCTCTCGCCGCCCGGAATCGCGTAATCGGGGTCGCGGCTCTCGAAGCGGGCGTATTCCTCGGGGAAACGCTGCCGGATCTCCTGCGCGGTCAGCCCCTCGAAGAGGCCGAAGCGCCGCTCGCGCAGCCGCGGCTCGGCGATCACCTCGTGCCCGGTGCGCGCTGCGATCGCCGCCGCGGTGTGCCGGGCGCGCGCGAGATCGCTGCTGTAGAGGCCCGCGTAGCGGCCGCCCGCGAGCCTGAGCGCGAGCGCTTCGGCCTGCGCCCGCCCGGTCTCCGACAGCGGCAAATCGGTGTGGCCCTGCATGCGGCGCTCGCGGTTCCATGCGGTCTCGCCGTGGCGGATCACGATCAGGCGGGTCTCACTCATGGTCAGCGCGTGCCGGCATCCAGGGCCTATTCTAGCGTCCCGCAAACAAAAACGGCCGCCCGGAATCGCCCGGGCGGCCGTTGCGCCGCGCACGAGCCGGCTGTTACTGCTCGCGCTTCTTCCAGCCGTAGCCCTTCTTCTCGGAGTGCGCCCACTCGCTCTTGCCCTTGCCCCGGTGCTCGGCCTCGGAGCGGTGCTCCCTGCGCTCCTCGCGCCGCTCCGCCCTTTCCTCCCGCCGTTCTCTGCGTTCTTCGCGGCGCTCCATCCGCTCCCTGCGCTCGCGCTCCTCGCGCGCCTGCTCGCGGCGCTCGCGCGCCCGCTCGCGGTCCCTCTCGAGCCGTTCGCGGTCGGCGCGCAGCTGCTCGCTGCCGGCCTGGACCCTCTGGCGGCTCGCCTTGAGCCTGTCCTCCGCCGCCTTGATCTTCGCCGGGTCTCCGGACTTCCTCGCCTCCTCCAGCGCCTTGCGGTCCCGGGCGAGCTGCTCGCGGCTTTTCTTCAATTCGGATTCGCTCGCCCGCACCTTCTCGCGGTCCGCATCGAGCTTTTCGCGATCGGCTCTGACCGCATCCTTGGCCGCGGGCGCGCTCGCCGTGCTCTGGGCGTAGGCCGGCATGCCCAGAACCGCAGCGGCGGAGGCGGCCAGTATCAGACGGCTGATCTTCATGTCGTTCCTCCTTGTGGTCGGAAATCGGCTGTTCGCCGATCAAGTTTAACGCCACGGCCGGCGCGGCGTTGACCCGGCGCTGTGCCATATTGCACACTCGCGCCCATTCGCCGGCCGCGCCATGGACGATTTTCCCGGAATTCTGCTGCCCGCGGCGCTCGTGGTGCTTGCCGCCTACCTCATCTTCGGCGTGTCGGGTTTCGGCTCGACGCTCGTCGCGATCCCGCTGCTCGCGCATCTTTTGCCGCTGCGCTTCGCGATCCCGGTGGTGGTGCTGCTCGACGCCATCGCCTCGGCGAGCCAGGGCTTCAGGCTGCGCTCCGGAGCGATGCGCTCGGAAGTGCTGCTACTCGTGCCGTTCATGCTGGCGGGGATGGCGGCGGGCGTGACGCTGCTGATCCGGCTGCCGCGCGAGCCCTTGCTCGCCGCGCTCGGGCTGCTCGTGATCGGCTTCGGCCTGAGCTATCTCGTGCGGCGGCGCTCGGCGCTGCGCTTCGGGCGCTGGGTCGCGGCACCGGTAGGGCTGTTCGCGGGCACGCTCTCGGCCTTGTTCAGCATCGGCGGCCCGCTCTACGTGATGTATCTTGCCGGGCGCGGCGCAGCGCCCGAGCAGGTGCGCGCCACGATGCCGGCGATCTTCCTCTTCACCACCGTCTCGCGTATCGCGCTGTTCGCCGCGACCGGGTTGTTCACGCGGGAAGTGCTGGTGACCGCGGCGCTGCTCGCGCCCGCGATGCTCGCGGGACTGTGGGCCGGCAATCGGCTGCACCTCAAGCTCTCGCGCGAGAACGCGGTGCGCGTGATCGGCGGGCTGCTCACGCTCTCCGGTGCATCGCTCGTGTTCCGGGCGCTGAGCTGACGCGGACCCCGGCGATCGGCCGCGCGCGTTCTCGAAGCACGCCCGGGCGCCGGTTCTCGACGCGCGCCCGCCCGCAGCGGCGGCCGCTCGCATGCTCGATCAGGCCGGCACGCTCGCTCGAGGCCGAGCCGCCCCATCGCGATCCGCTATGCGACGAGGTTCACGTCCACCCGGACATCCGGCGTCGCAACTGCGACGCTGCCGTAGAGCGGTCAGCGGCCCTTGAACTTGTCGATGAGCGCCGCGCCCTGCGCCTGCGAGACCCCTGCGAGATCGAACCGCAGGCGCACCGAATTGAAAACGGTGACATCGCGCCGCACCGGACGGCTGCGGTCGAGCGCGCCCGAGACTTCGACGTTGACCGATCGGAGCGGAATCTGGTCGTCGCGCGCGATGGCATGCACGAGCTCCACCCCGCAGGCGGCGACGCCTGCGAGAAAAAGCTCCGCAGGAGTGACTTCTTCCCCGGGGCACCCGTTCTGGATCGGGCCGTCCACGACGAAATGGTGATTGCGCGTGCTGCACAGCACCCGCCCGAAGGTGTCGGTCGAACGCGCGCTCACCGTATAGTTCCTGACTTCGCCCTGAGTCATTTCACTCGCTCCCGGCCACCGGCGCGCACGCGCGCGCCGCTCCCCTTATGATAGCGCGAATCGGGCAAGCGGCCGATCGCGCGCTCCGCGCTCCGGCCGCCGCTCGAGCGCGCGGGGCCGATGCCGGTGCTGCGTGCGGGGGTAGAAGGCCGGCTATGCGATCACGCGCAAAAACTCGCCGATCCTGCGCACGCCTTCCTGGAGCCGTTCGAGGGAATTGGTGTAGGCGAAACGCACGTGGCGCTCCGGAGCGTTGGAACCGAAGTCGATGCCGGGGGTGATCGCCACCCCCGCCTGTTCGAGCAGCTCGCGCGCGAACGCGAAGCTGTCGCCCGTCAGCCTGCCGCAGCCAGCGTAGATATAGAACGCGCCCTGCGGCGTCACCGGAATGTCGAAGCCGAGCGCGCGCAGCGCCGGCACCAGATAGTCGCGCCGCGCCTTGAACTCCTTCACCCGCGCCTCCAGGATCGCGAGCGTGCCGGGCTCGAAGGCGGCGAGCGCGGCGTGCTGCGCCAGAGTAGGGGGCGCGAGGTAGAGGTTTTGCGCGAGCTTCTCGATCTCGCGCACGTACGCCCGCGGCGCCACCATCCAGCCGAGCCGCCAGCCGGTCATGCTGAAGTACTTGGAGAAGCTGTTGATCACGAACGCGTCATCGGCGACCGCGAGCGCCGTCGCGCACTGGCCCTCGTAGACGAGCCCGTGGTAGATCTCGTCCACGACGAGCACCCCGCCCCGCGCGCGCGCGAGACCGGCCATCGCCGAGAGCCGCTCGGAGGAGACCGTCGTTCCGGTCGGGTTGGAAGGCGAGGCGATCAGCGCGGCGACGGTGCGCGGGCCCCAGCAACGCTCGAGGTGCTCGGGCGCGAGCTGGTAGCCGCTTGCCGCGTCCACCGCGATCGCGCGCGGCACGCCTTCCATCACCCGCACGAAATGGCGGTTGGCGGGATAGCCCGGGTCGGCGAGCAGCACTTCGTCGCCGGGCCCCACGAGCGCCGCGCACGCGAGCATCAGCGCGCCCGAGGCGCCGGTGGTGACGATGACGCGCTCGGCGGGCACGTCGAGGCCGTAGCGCGCACGGTAGTAGCCGGAGATCGCCTCGCGCAGCCGCGGCAATCCCAGCGCCGGAGTGTAGTAGAGATCGCCTTCGCGCAGCGCCCGCGCGCCGGCCTCGCGAATCGGTTCCGGCGTCGGGAAATCGGGCTCGCCGATCTCCATGTGCACGATGGAGCGGCCGGCCGCCTCGAGATCGCGCGCACGCGCGAGCAGCTCCATCACGTGGAACGGCTCGATTCCGGCCATCCGCCGCGCGAGGCGCGCGGCGGATTCTTCCGGCGTCCTCACGCGCCAGCCGGCTCCTTCCGGCGATCGAGGCTCAACGGCCCCGAGCCCATCCCCATGACGAAGACGAGCGCACCCAGGATCGAGACGTTCTTCATGAAGTGATTGAACTGGTTGGTGTACTGCGCCGGATCCGCCGCCCAGAAGTCATGGAAGATCAGCGTGGCGGGAACGAGAAAGACGATGAGCAGCAGCGCGCCCCAGCGCGCCTTCCATCCGAGCAGCACCATCAGCCCGCCCGCGATCTCGAGCACGATCGCGCCCACGAGCAGCAACTCCGCGAACGGCATCCCCTTCTTCGCCATCATGCCGGCGACCGCGCTGAAGCCGGTAACCTTGCCGAATGCCGAGCGCAAGAAGATTGCGGTGATCAGTATGCGGCCGACGAGCGGGCCGTAGGTCTTGGTGAGATTGCACAGGGTTTCCATGTCTCCTCCCTGGGTGGTCGGTCGGGTCCGCGCCGCTCAGGCGACGCCGTGCTTCCTGAACCATTCGAGACAGCGCTTCCAGCCGTCCTCGGCCTGCTCCTTGCGGTAGCTCGGCCGGTAGTCGGCGTGGAACGCGTGCGGCGTGTCCGGGTAGAGATGGATGTAGGATTTCTTGCCCGCCTTCTTGAGCGCCTCGTTCATGCGCTCGACCGTGTCGTTGGGAATGCCCGCGTCCGCGCCCCCGTAGAGCCCGAGCACCGGCGCGTTGATCCGCTCGACGAGGTCGAGCGGATGCGCCGGCGTCATCTCGGTCTTGTCGCCCACCAGGCGCCCGTACCAGGCCACACCCGCCTTCACGTTCGGGTTGTGGGCGACGTAGAGCCAGGTGATGCGCCCGCCCCAGCAGAAGCCGGTGATGCCGAGGCGTTTCAGGTCACCGCCGTTCTTGGCCGCCCAGGCCGCAGTCGCGTCAAGATCGCCCATCACCTGCGCGTCGGCGACCTTGCTCACGATCTGGGCGAAGATCTCCTTGTTGGTGGCGAGCTTGGAGGGGTCGCCCTGGCGGAAATAGAGCTCGGGCGCGACCGCCAGGTAACCCGCCTTGGCGAAGCGGCGGCAGATGTCCTTGATGTGCTCGTGCACGCCGAAGATCTCCTGCACGACGAGGATGGTCGGAAACGCCGTTCCCTTGGCGGGCTTCGCCATGTAGCCCGGCATCGAACCGTCCGGCACGGGGATCTTGACCTCACCTGCGGCGAGCCCCTGGGTATCGGTCACGATCATGGTCTGGGCGCACACCGGCTGCACCGCGAGCGCGAAGCCGGCGGCGAGCGAGCCTGCGACGAAGTCGCGCCGCGTCACGCCTTCGCGATTGGTGACGAGCGCGAGCAAATCCTCACGCATCATGTCGTTCATGTGCTCCTCCGGGTTGAAAAGCCGCGAAATGCCGCACTAGGCTAGGGCAAAGCCCGCCTCTCGGCAAGACACACGCGGCGCGCGCCTATTTCTCCCAGTACGGCTCGGGTCCGAAGCGCTCGACGAAGAAATCGATGAAGGCGCGCACCTTGGGCGAGAGATAGCGGGTCGGCAGATACACCGCGTAGACCTCGGGCCCGAAGGTGCCGTGCGCCCGGTAGCCGGCGAGCAGGCGCTGGAGCCTGCCTTCGCGCAGCTCACCGCCCACGGCGAATGTCGGCAACAGCGCGATGCCGAGCCCTCGCAGCGCCGCTTCGCGCAGCGCTTCTGAATTGTTGACCGTGAAATTGCCCGCGACGCGCACCGCCTCCTCGCCCGCGGGCGAGCTGAAGCGCCATTCGGCGGAGGACTCGAGAAAGGAATAGAACAGGCAGTTGTGCCGCGCGAGCTCGCGCGGCGCGCGCGGGGTGCCGTGCCGGGCGAGATAGCTCGGTGCGGCGCACACCGCCCAGCGCACCGGCGCGAGCCGGCGCGCGACGGTGTTGGGGGCGTGCTCGCGCGACATGCGGATCGCGATGTCGTAGCCCTCCTCGACGAGATCGACGATCCGATCGTTCATCACGATCTGCACCGAGAGCTCCGGATAGCGTGCGAGGAACTCCGGGATCGCGGGCGCGATGTGCAGATGCCCGAAGGCGGCCGGGGTGGTCACCCGCAGCACGCCGCGCGGCGCGGCGTAGAGGCGCGAGACGACGAGTTCCGCGGCCTGCGCCTCCGCGAGCATGCGCGCGCAATGCTCGTAGAAGGCGGCGCCGACCTCGGTGAGGCGCAGCCGGCGCGTGGTGCGCTCGATGAGCCGCGCCTTGTGAGCGCGCGCTCGAGCCGCGCCACGTGCTTGCTCACCGCGGACTTCGACATCCCCAGGCGCCGCGCCGCACCCGAGAAGCTCCTCGCCTCCGCCACCCGCGCGAATACCGCCATGCTGGCGAGATGTTCCACGGTAGATCGTTTCCTATTGGAAACGATCATATTCTATATGGCCGTATTGTCAACCAATTGCTGGGCGCAGATATTACCGGGCAGGGGCGCAGCGAGCGCCCGGAAAGGAAGAAACATGGAAGCGATACTCGAACGGCT